>JBHPCZ010000011.1:0-46178 GCA_042573625.1 Thermodesulfobacteriota bacterium | reverse complement strand
CATCAGTTTCTTTGCGCAGCAAGCTGCGGGGTATTAAACCCTAAAAGAGAATAAAGACAGGGAATGCATATAGACTCAATATTGTTTTAAGCCCTAAAAGAGGCCGGACTATAGCATGAAGATGGACGGGCTATCCCTTGCGGTTTTGAAAAACCCTGACCGAATCCCATTGAGTGGCCTTTTACATCTTCCAATGAGGTTGATCCGCTTACTTGTGCCAAGTGCCAGGGGTCAATGCGGGTGATTGCCTTTATCGAAAATGAGGATGTGATCAAAAAAATTCTCAAACATTTGGGTTTGTGGGAGGTGAAGCGTAAACCGTTGCCCCGCGCTAATGTTTACCCGCCTCTGGAGGGATCCGCCCATCGATATTTTCCCCGCATATGACGATCAGCCCGGACCCTGTGCGGATGATTATATCCGAGATCCGCAGTACCCCACAGAGGCCTATTTTTAGAAGCCAAGAACGTGGGCCTACGGGTTTCTTGTTTCCAAATTTCGGGTATTTACAGTATGTTTGGTAAAAAGGCCTTCTTGACATAATGTCTGTTATCGGCAATATCAATTCCATTGGTGGATTTTCCGTATCCTGGTTGATGTGTGCAATCTGACCACACTCCATATTGGGGACCCCCCGTTGCCTCACACAACCGCAAATTTTTCCTGATTTGTTCTTTAAAAGGGAATTCTTATCAACGGTCATAATGAGGATGGCGAACCGGATGAAGAAGGTTATCCAAAACTTGGCTGGGCAGGTTACGATTATCTTGCAGATACCATTAAAGATTACTTTGATACTATTCTCACCTTTCACGCTTATTGGGGCGGTTCGTACGGTAGTGTAAGTCAACGACTTTATGACCATGAAATAGCATCGTGGTATGCTTTTCGTTGGCAGCGTGTTTTAGATTTATTTGAAACTCATTATGATATGGAATGTAAAATGATTATTGATGAAGCCGGCAACTTTGGTGTTAAAGATGAAAATTTTACAGAACAGCTTTTGTATTTCGCTAAAGAAACATTAAAAGATGATAGAGTTTTGGCTTTGACTTATTTTTTATGGTTAGACCCCACCAAATCGCCTGGAAACATTCTTAATAGTTGGGTGGATAATCTAACTGAGCCGGAATTAGATAAACACCTTTATGATTTATCACAATTTAGTCTTGATGGTTCTACTGAATTACCTGACCCTGACCCGGAGCCTGAACCAGAAGAAAATGGAATAAGTGTAAAAGTAACTTATGAAAAGTATAGTTAACCGTTGATAGTTGGTAATTATCATGTAGTAAATGTACTAACTTTAGTATAACCCCCCTATGGCAATTCTTATACTGTTGTATCAGGTAGTAAATAGGAATATCGTGAAGGTGGATTTGAAGCTGGTTATGCTAGTATTACAGGCAACTATTCTTTAACTATCGAGGGTATTGAATATTTGGTATATTCTAACGGCGATGGAACAACTATTAAGGTCGAGTTTATTGAAGCGCCTCAATCTGGTGTTATGGTAAGGTGAATTCAAGCTGCAAGTGCACCACGAATAGCACTGTAAAAGGCTTCATGAGGCGTCTGATAATTGAGGCATTTCCTCGGTCTATGATTTAATTTTTTCACTGCTAATGCAAGATGTTTATTCGTTATATCTTTGAAGTTAGTCCCTTTCGGGAAGTATTGTCTTACCAGACCGTTGGTATTTTCATTTGAACCGCGCTGCCAGGCGAATAAGGATCGGCAAAATAAATAGAGAAACCTGTCTTTTTCTCAAGCTGTTTGAAATAGGAGAATTCCTTGCCGTTGTCGACCGTAAGTGTCTTTCGCATTACCTTTGGAACGCGCCTGAATGCATTGGCAGATGCAATGGTCATTGTTTCGGCCGTTTTATCTGATAGCTTCGCAGCGACAAGATAGCGACTTTTGCGCTCAACATGGGAGGCGATGCCGCCGCTGCCTTTCGCTCCTTCGACCGTGTCACCTTCCCAGTCGCCGAAACGTTTTCGATTGTCGACAACTTCAGGACGTTCCGAGATACTTACGCGCCCTGGTATCAAACCGCGGCCGGAACCGTAACGTCGCTGTTTGCGGCGCCTTTTGTGATGCCGCCGAAGATGAGTATAGAGGTCGCCGCCATTTTGAGCGTCAGAATAAATCCATTGGTAAATGGTTTCATGACAGATGCGCATAGTTTTGTTGTTTGGGTAATCAACGGTCAGCCGGTTAGCGATTTGCTCTGGCGACCAGTCCCGCTCTATTTTGCATTTTACATAATGGACTAACTTAGGGGTAGATTTTCTAATAGAATGATGTGACATACGTTTTCTCTGATCCGCATACGCTTTAGCGGCGTCATACCAGTAAACAGCGTCATCGGCATATGTCGGTCGATTGCGCCTGATCTCCCGGCTGATTGTCGTATGGTGACGGTTGAGACGGCTGCCGATTTCACGTAAACTTAAACCGTAAAGGACTAAATGGGAGATGACATAACGCTCCTCAGATGTTAAATGGGAATAGGACATGATGGGCTCCTTCTGGTTGTGGGTTGGTGGTTCTCCTCACATTACCAGATAGCCTGTCATGTCCACTATTCATTTATATGGTTATGGTGCACTTTGAAGTTGAATTCACCGTAATGATAAAAAGCAAAAGTGTTTCTGAAACTTTAGCCAATCAAATTATGGAACAATATCCTGATATTTTTTCAATTGAGAAAATCTTAACTAATAAAACAGTCAATATGGCAAAGGGTTTGTTTAATGCCTAAAGAAATAATCTTTGTCAAAACACGTTATGTATATGACAGCTATTCAGATTTTTGGCAGTTGGTTAAATTGTCAGGATATAAAACATGTTATGTTGATGAAGTTTTTATCAACAAAGAAGATACTGTTTTTATTACTGCACCAATAAATGGAGAATGGCGCCCTCATATAGATAATCAAAGAAACTTACCTCACAATGCCCATTTAGTATTATGGCAATTAGAACGTCCTGCTAATTCCGGCGGTTCCATTGGACAATACGGCAAAGATAATAGAGATTTGATTTATAATCGTTACTTCGATGAAGTTTGGATAAGTGACCAACAATTAGCAAATGAATCAATGCTTCGATTTGTACCGCTTGGTTCACATCCTAATTTAGGACATCCAGGCCCATTAGGTAATAAACATTTCAATGCTGTTCATATGTCCTATATTGTTCCCAGACGTGCAACTATTTATAAGAAAATTAAAAAATTAGCTCCTAATTGCTGGGGTGATAGACGCGATCAAGTATTAAAACAAAGTAAATGTGGCATAAATGTTCATCAAGATAATTACCCGTTTTGTGAACCGTTAAGATTGGCTTTATTTGCCGCTTATGGATTGCCTGTTATTTCTGAGCGGGTGACAATAACAGAGCCGTACGGAGGAAAAATTATCTGGCAAGATTATGAAGATGTAATTCCAACAATGAAAAATGCTTTGAGCGATTATGCTAAATTATATGAGTTTGGACTTGAATTAAGAAACTATTTATGTGAAAAAAACAATTTCAAAAAATGGGTAGATAAAGCAATTTTTGAAGAGGGTGTTTGGAAGTGACAGTGAAATTCAGCGCTTTTATGGTACTCTACTGTGAATCGGCGTGCAATAATGACCCACCTTTAGCCGAAATCGGCGTCCAAAATTGACCCGGTCAAAATATAACCAATTGATTAATTGCGTTATCACTGTTTTCAGAAAACGCAGATGTGGGTCAAATTTAAAAGCCGATTGACACGAAGGGGCTCATGCCCGACCTATGCCAGCTTTTCCCTGAGAATCTCCTGCAGCAGCTTGGGATTGGCTTTCCCCTGGGACAGCTTCATGGCCTGTCCCACCAGAAATCCGATCGATTTTTTATTTCCGTTTTTGTAATTTTCCACCGCGGACGTATTGTCCGAAACGACCTGATCCACAATGCCCCTGAGCGCCCCGGTATCCGACACCTGCCTGAAACCGAATTGGTCAACAATCTCTTCCGGCGACCGGTCGGTTTCGAAAAGTTTGATGAGCACGGACCTGGCCGAATTCGAATTAATCTCGTCCTTTTCCAGCATAACGATCAGGCCGGCAAACCGCTTGGCCGTCACCGGTGACGTTGCGAACTCATGCCCGTGTTCTTTCACCGCCGGAAGCAGCTGCGTCGCCATCCAGTTCGCCACGGTCCTCGGGGACGCCCCGCGTTTGACAACGGCTTCAAAATATTCGGACAATTCCCGTTCCGAACTCATCTGGGCCGCCTCATCATGCGTCAAGCCGTACTGCTCGGCAAAACGGTTGGCTTTCAGGTTCGGCATTTCCGGAAGTTTTGACGCCACCTTTTGGAGCCATTCATCCGTCACCAAAATCTGAGTCACGGCCGGATCCGGCACGCAGGGACCTTCAAACTTTGCCCGCATGAAGGTGGTGATCCGTTTTTCAGGATCCCACAAGCGGGTGTGCAGCACGATCGGTTCATTGTTTTTGAGAGACTCCGTCTGGCGTTTGATCTCGTAGGCAATGGCATTGCCCACATGCTGGATGGAATTCATGTTTTTTACTTCAACCTTTGTGTTCAGTTGATCACTACCCCGGGGCCTGAGGGAAATATTCGCGTCACACCGCATGGTTCCCTGGTCCATGCTGCATTCCGCGCACCCCGTATACCGGAGCTGGGTTATCAAGGCTTTCAAAAACGCCATGGCATCATGGGGGTCGCGCATATCCGGTTCGGTGACGATTTCTATGAGCGGCGTGCCGGCCCTGTTGAAATCAACCAGGCTGATGGGGGTCCGGCCTTCGGTCTCGTGAACGAGCTTGGCCACGTCCTCTTCCATGTGGACATGGTGGAGGCGAAGTTTTTTGGGTTTTCCGTTTTCATCCGTGATGTCTATCCACCCGCCCCTGGACAGGGGCATGTGGTGCTGGGAAAGCTGAAACCCCTTGGGCAGGTCCGGATAATAGTAGACCTTCTGATCGAAGGCGCTCCGGGGCTGTATGTCGCAATTCAGGGCCAGACAAGACAGGGTCGCCTTTTCAAGGGTTTCCAGACTGAACCGGGGCACCGCGCCCGGCATCCAGAGACAGATGGGGCAGATATTCGTATTGGGATCATCTCCGGGCCTGTTGGGACAGTCGCAGAACATTTTGGTGGTACAGCTGAGTTGGACGTGTATCTCAAGACCGATTACCGCTTCATAAGTCATCGTGGTGTGCCTCCATGCCCATATCTGTCAACCGGGCCGCTATAGTAAGCAGGCGCGCATCTTCAAAGCGCGGTCCGATCAGTTGCAGTCCAAGATCCGTATCCCCGCAGGTGACCATGCCGGGCAGCGTTATGGCCGGATGTCCGGTAATATTGGCGATAAGGGTCCATGAAAAAACATCATAGACGGTGTTGATGGTGTGTGCGCTTGAGGGATCGAACGCCGCTCGCCGGGTGGGGAGCAGAAGCACGTCGAAACGCTCCAGGGCCTCTTCCGTTTGGGCCAGCAGGCGGGCCCGGATCCGGGCGGCATCGACAAACGCGTTATAGTTTTCATACTGGAAATACGCTCCCTGAAAGAGATAGGTTTTAACCAGCACGCCGAAGGATTCCCCGCGGGAGTTTATGTACATGTCATTCCAGTTTTTGGCCGTTGCGGCGCGGTGCCCGTACCGGACACCGTCATATTTGCCGGCGCTCGACGAGGCTTCCACCGATCCCATCACATTGTGAACCTCCCGGGCGAGTTCAAAATCCTTCAGATGCACCTCCTCAATCTGAAGGCCGCCGTCAACAAGCCTGGCTATGGCCGCGTCGAAGGCTCGGGATTCGTTTTTTTCCAGCATGTCAAAACACTCCTTGACGACGCCGCAGGAGCGGAGCGGTTCCAGGGTTTCAAACACCCGGTCGAAACGAGGAATGTCAAGGCCGGCGTCAAGCTCCGGCATCGACAGATCCCGGGAATCACTCTCCGCCATAACCGACATCGCTCGGGCAATATCCTTTATCTTTTTTGCGGCGATCCCACAGCATTCCATGGAAGGAATCAGACCGATGAGTCCGAAGCGGGATACGAGTCCATAGCTGGGCTTGAACCCAAAATCACCGGCCACGCACGCGATCATTCGGGCCTCTCCCATGGTGTCCGTCACCAAGACGCCGTCGACGTCACCCTGACGTAATGCCGTCGCCCCGGTGTCGCCGGCCAGTCCTAAGCCGAGTTCACTCATGCGGATGCTGCCCTTGATGCGTGCGCCGGCGTGTTTGAGGCGCTCGATAACGGTGGCATCGTAAATCGCGGTAAAGCCTTCCAGGGCATTGGATCCCGCCGCCGTCGGCCATCCGCAAACGGACAAATTGGGCTGTACAACCATGGACATCCCGCTCAGCACGCCGTCGGTCGACGCCGGTGAAGGGGATGAATCCAGATATGTATAAAGTGTTTTTTGCATGTGACATCCTTTACTCTATTATCGTCGCTACTTTGAAAAAATCACCCTTTACCGCGGGGGCATTCTTAAACAGTTCACCACTTTTCGCATGTGGAGACCGGGCGGGAGATCCACCGTTTCTGAATCGGTTTTCTAAAATAGACACCGAAAACGCCGGTTCGGTATTACCGGCCTGGGCTTGAACACGCTCGGCCATCTGTTCGGCGTCTGCCACGGCACTCTCTATGAGTGTACGCTCACCGGCCAAAATGCCCAGGCGCGAGACCCAGGCAAGATGATCGATCCGATCTTTTTGTTCTAAAGTGCCCGAGAGTTCTTCTTTGCCGCGGATATCAAGCAGACCCAATTCGGCCAGCTGTTCATAGGCGACCTCGGCGGGCGCCTGGGTCAGAGGACAGGAAGCGCTACGATTCTTTGGAAACGCCGTGACCTCCCGGATGGACGTGGTTTTCAAAACCATGGCAACCGCGCGGTCCATGCCGATGGCAAGCCCAGCGTGGGGCGGAGCGCCGTATTCAAGGGCATTTAAAAAGAATCCGAATTTTTTCTCCACCTCCTGATCGGAAAGGCCCAGTGCCTGAAATATTTTTTCCTGCAGCTCCTTCTGATGGATGCGGACGCTGCCCCCGCCGAGTTCTTCGCCGTTGATGACGACATCATAGGCGCGGGACATCAGCGCCAGAAGTTCTTCGGTGTTCTCGGGGTCAAAGTCGGTTCGATCCGGAGCGGTAAAGGGATGGTGATTTGAGGTAATACCCTCATCGGTAACTTCAAAAAGCGGAAAATCGGTAATCCAGACCGGGCAGTACGTGTCCCGGGGGATCATCCCCAATCGTCGGGCTACGTCCAGCCGGAGCTGGCCCAGGACGGTGTTGACCAGAGACCGCGACGGATCGGCGATCATCAGGATCACGTCGCCGTCTTCGGCGCTGAAGCGTTCCATCACCGATCGCTGTTCCGCGTCACTGAAAAACTGGACGATATTGGAGTCCAGCTTTCCATCGGCCACCCGCATCCACGTCATGCCTTTGGCCCCGAAACCGGGCACGATCTCCTTGGCATACTCATTTTGAAGGACGTTTTTACTCAATTGCCCGGACGCGCCCTTGACGGTAAACCCTTTGATATATCCTCCGCGATGAAGGACCTGTTTGAAGATCGAATAACCGGTATCGGCAAAAATATCGGTGGCCTCTATGAACCTCAACCCGAAACGCAAATCCGGCCTGTCGGTGCCGGTGGTTTCAACGGCCTCCTGCCAGGTCATCCGGGGAAACGGCCCAGGGAGCGTTATCCCGCCGATGTCAAACATCCGGACAAGCAGTTCTTCGATAAGCTCAAATATGAACGTCTCATCGATAAAAGCGGCTTCGAGGTCCAGTTGAGTAAACTCGGGCTGCCGGTTGGGACGGAGATCTTCATCGCGAAAGCATCGGGTAATCTGATAGTACCGGTCAAATCCGCTGATCATCAGAAGCTGTTTGAACAGCTGCGGCGATTGCGGCAGCGCGTAAAAATGTCTTGGATGATGGCGGCTGGGCACGAGGTAGTCCCGGGCCCCTTCCGGGGTGCTCTTGGTCAGCATCGGCGTCTCCACCTCTACAAAACCGTTTGTGTCGAGAACCTCCCGCACGCATCGATTCATCTTGTGGCGTTGAATTAAAAAGTCCTGCATGGTCGGCCGCCTCAGGTCCAGGTATCTATACTGGAGCCGAAGGTCCTCGGAGACCGCTTCTGTGGCCGGCGTGTCGGTTCCCGCCACCATGGCCTTTTCGGAAATGTTGAACGGCAATGCCCGGGACCTGCTGAGGATGGTGAGATCTGAAGCGATAACTTCTACGTTCCCGGTGTCGATGGATGGGTTTTCCGTACCCTCGGCACGTTCGATCACACGGCCCGAAACACTGATGCAAAACTCGTTTCTGAGGGTGGACGCAAGCCCGCAAATCTCCTTGGAGGCGAATTCCGGACCGAAAACCACCTGAACAATACCGGCCTGATCCCGCAGGTGGATAAAAAGGACGTCTCCATGGTCACGCAACGCATCGACCCAGCCGAACAGATAAACGTCGCGCCCGACATCGGGCAGATTAAACCCACCGCAGTATGACCGTCCGCTAAAATTCATAATGCTTGTATTCCTTTCGTGTTTAGTACCAATAAAAATATTGGATATATGTTAGTATCAATAACAAAAATTATGTTTCTTAAACCAATTCTGCTCAATCATCAAGTTTTTACTCTGATTTACGTATCGGCAAGAATGAATATTCCGGCAAAGACAATCGTTGACGGTTCAGAATATCGTCCAAAACTTTATGCTCCGATGGGTGTGAATCGGCGTGCAATAATGCCTCACCTTTAACCGAAATCGGCGTCCAAAATTGACCCGGTCAAAATATAACCAATTGATTAATTAGCGTTATACTGTTTTCAGAAAACGCAGATGTGGGTCAAATTTAAAAGCCGATTGACAAACAACGGCCAATATTGAGATTTGCTTGACTTGATAATCGTTATTTATGATATTTGAAATATTTGTGAACCTGAATGTGTATAGTATCACGGAAATTAAATGGGGAAAGCCGTGGAGATAGCATTGTCGTATCACATATTGAGTGAAAATAGATACTTGCAAGGTATCTGGATGCAACTCCGCCATTTTGCGATTACAAAGTCCTGAGAACTGAACAAGAAAAATGATTGATCAACCGCCTTTTCTTTGGATGAAATCTTTGTGTTTCTTTAGCCAGTTGTGGTATCAATAACATGGAAATCCGACAAATTTGTTAATCCGCCTATTGTTGAATCAATAATGATTGGCACACAAACTCAGCAAGGCATTTCTTTTACCTCTCGTGGTCGAGTAATCATTACATCTAAGTAATAGCATGTTGAACAGCTTGATTACGATGCCGCCTCATAAGAAATAAGAATGACCATATTGCCAAAAAGCTTATCAAAGATTTAAGACGATCATCGTAAAAACCGGTCAAAGGGGATTGTTGAAATCTAAAGTGTGTCGGTCATCCGAGATATGGAGATCGGCCAGGACAAAGTTTTAATTGTTAATGATAGAAATATACCCGGGTCGATTTAGGTTTTCATAATGATAAAACACAGCGACAAAAAAATTATCCATGCCGCCCTGATCGGCAACTCGGCCATCGCCGTGATGAAGTTTATCGCTGCATTTATATCCGGCAGCACCGCCATGCTGGCAGAAGGTTTTCACAGTACCGCCGACAGCATCAACCAGTTGATGCTGCTGGTCGGCCATTCACGGGCGGCCCGGCCGGCGGATGAGCAACATCCTTTCGGTTACGGCAAGGAGCTCTATTTTTGGGCGTTTGTTGTTGCCGTATCTATATTTTTTGTAGGCGCCGCCCTCTCCATTTATGAAGGGGTTCATAAAATAATTCATCCAAAACCTGTCAAATCCATGGCATTGTCGCTGGCTGTTTTGGGTATTTCGATTCTCTTCGAGGCTTATCCCTGGTGGGTGGCCTATTCCGAGGCCAAACGGTTAAAAACATCCAAGGGATTCAAAGGCTTTTTCGATATGGCGGTCAGATCGAGGAATCCTACCGTAGTCGTTGTTTTGTTTGAGGACAGCGCCGCCATTATCGGTTGTGTTGTCGCTGCTGTCGGCATCAGCCTTGCCCATGTTTTTCATAACCCCATTTTCGACGCACTGGCCAGCGTCTGCATCGGTCTTATTCTTTTGGTGCTCGCTCTGTTTCTGGCCAGGGAAACAAAAGCGCTGCTCATCGGGGAAAGTGCCACAAGGATCGATCGGGAAAAGATACGACAAACCATCTGTTCCTTATCTGAAGTCGAAACGTGCGGGCGCCTGTTGACCATGCATCTGGGCCCCAATGATATTTTGGTGAACATGGATGTCGAGTTTTCAGATAATCTTTCCACCGATGATTTGGAGTCGATTGTTGCCCAGATAGAATCTCATGTCAAAGCGGCTGTTCCCGAGGCTTCACAGATTTATATTGAAGCAAAAGCCCTGCAAAAGATGAGTGCCAAAGGCGAAAAACACGAGCCGGACCCATAAGACCCTTTAACCGTACGATTTTTTTATGCTTTGCCCGGGCTATGCTCCCTTTTGTTTTAGTTTGATCTAAACCCACCGCTTCTATCGGTGACCCGGAAAGGTTCTACCGTTCCGGTGAGAAATACGAATTTCGAAATTCGAAACAAATCCGAAATCCGAATGTTTGAATGAGAAAAACAAAGCCAAAAAGTTACCTAAAGCGTCTCAGTATTGCAGGCTTTTTCTGGTGGATATTGCACAATTAATATTAAGAATTTTGAATTTTGATCATTCGAATTTGTTTCGGATTTATCCCCGTCGGGATGCTTCCGCGCGTGCTTCGGATTTAGAATTTAGGATATTCCTTGTTTCATTTCGGTTATAAATTCTCACTTTTCGGAAATTGAAGCTTCCATACGAAGTCTTAAAATTTTCCACCCCCAAAAAGACTTCCACTGCTTGATCTAACAAATGGAGGTAAGATGGATATTTGGTTCTTTTTGATGGAAATGGTGATGCTTTTGGGAGGAGCATTTTTTTTGGGCGCTTTGGCCCAGTACCTTCGTCAAAGTCCCATTGTTGGATATCTGCTGGCAGGTACAATCGTAGGGCCTTTGCTGTTCAATGCCTCCGCCGTCAACCAGGCTGCAGAACTTGGCGTCTCTTTGCTGTTATTTTCCATTGGTCTGGAGTTTTCTTTTAATCACCTCCGAAAGATGGGCCGCATTGCCTTTGTCGGAGGTACGATTCAGGTTGTTGCTACCGTGGCACTCGTGACGTTGGTCATGGTCGCTCTGGTAGCCTTTTCCCAAGCCATTACCATGGGTGCCATTGTGGCCTTAAGCTCCACAGCTGTGGTCTTGCGTGTGTTGGTGGATCGTGCGGAAATTGATTCGGTCCGCGGACAAGCCTGTTTGGGAATCCTTCTGTTACAAGACATTGCTATTGTTCCGCTTGTTCTCATGGTCAGCCTCTTTGCATCCACAGCTCCAGAGATAAGCATCGCCATGCATATGCTCAAAATTACCGCGAATATAATCGGGTTAGCGGCAGTTTTGTATCTTTTGTTATATCGTGTCGTGCCCACCCTCTTGTCTGGCAAAGCACTTTTTGCCAATCGAGAGTTGAGCGTTTTGCTTGCTACTACCATTGGGCTGGGTGCTACCTGGGCATCCCATACCATTCACATCTCTCCGGCTTTGGGAGCCTTTGTGGCCGGTATGCTATTGGGAGAGTCACCTTTTGCCACTCAGATTCGGGCCGACATAGGAGCGCTTCGCACTATCATGGTGACCTTGTTTTTTGCTTCGATAGGCATGTTGATCAAACCCCATTGGTTTGTTACCCATATGCATTGGATCATCATGGTGGCGGTGTTGATTTTTACGCTTAAAACCGCCATCATTTACGGTGTGGGTCGCATATTCGGCCTTGACAATCGCCAAGCCCTTGCCACGGGAATCACTCTGGGACAAATCGGAGAATTTTCCTTTGTGCTGGCCGCGACAGCTCGCAGTGGTGGCATTCTGGATAGCGACACCTTTGATTTGATCGTATCTGTGATCATCGTGCTCATATTCTCAGCACCCTATATGGTGACGTTTGCGAACCCTCTTTCCGAGCGTTTCATTTCACGACTTTCTCGCCGCGTCTCAAAAACTGACGTTCATGTTCATTCCGATACTGTGATGTCTAACAATCAGGTTTTGGTGGTGGGATTGGGTCCTGCCGGCCTTCAAGTCGTTCATACTTTGATAAAGAGACAGTTGGAACCCGTTGTCATTGATGTGAATCCTCATAACCGGAAGGTCGCACAACAAATGGGAATTAAAATTCATTTGGGCGATGCTGCAAATGAAGAGGTTCTGGTACATGCCGGTATTAAAAAAGTCTGTATGGCTGTGGTTACGGTTCCTGACTGGAAAACCGCTGTCAGTATTATCCGAATGCTTCGGAACTTGAGACCTCAACTGTCCATTGCAGCGCGCTGTAGATATAATCGCTATTTGGCGGATTTGGAAAAAGCCGGAGCAGATATAGTTATTGATGAAGAATCCACCGTGGGGCAATTGCTGACCCAAAAAATCATAGAGCACATTCAGGAAAGCTCAGGATCAATATTTGCCTGCCGCATGGCGGGTCAAACGCCTGAGGTTTCAATTTGATCCAATGCGGACAAGAAAGAAGCTGCTTTAAATTTTTGGTATGAAATTCACAAAGGCATCCATGAATCGCTGAAAGAATATTAAATGGTTTAATGGTGCGGATGGTCTTTTTTATCGTTACAATATTATCTTCACTTTTTCCAGTATTTAAAAGCTGAGTAGAAACAGCTTTAGATTAACACGGACACTCACAAAAAGGAGGGTGTCAATCGGCTTTTAGCAGATTGCCACCAGCTTTATGGTGGCAATCTGAATGTTGGACAGGCGACATTCAGAATAAAAGAATTTGTTATATGGAATTGACCAACCCGGGCTTAACCGTAGGCGGGGTTTGTTGCTACTACACAAAATATATTTAATAATCAATCAGTTAAGCCGATTTACTGCAGGCTACTACAAGCCGATCTTTTTTTGTAGTACCCCTTATAGATAATTATATCAACGAGTTAAATGCAATTCTACTACAAAACTACAAAATTCCGGAAAAAGTTTTCTATATATTATACAGATAGACCCCATGTAGCCACATTATAGATACATGATTTATATCATGTATTTTTTTATATATCTTGTAGTACTGTAGTATATTACACCATATCCTATTGATATTTCAATAAATATCGTCTACTACAAAAAAGACTACAACCAGATTGCCACTGTAGTACCTGTGGCACCTCATTAAAAGATTCTTTTAATGTAAAGCCTCCCCCTTAGCCCGGCTTATCAACTAAGAATCCCATAAAATTTAGTGGCTGGATACATGGCTGGATTGAGGGCTACAAACTAAAAAAGCACTTACGAGATTCTCGTAAGTGCTTGTTTTTGTTGGCGTCCCCAAGGGGATTTGAACCCCTGCTGCCGGCGTGAAAGGCCGGTGTCCTGGACCAGGCTAGACGATGGGGACGCAAGTTTTAAATCATGCCGCGCTGCGCCTTGCGTGCTTTGGTGGGCCGTGTTGGGCTCGAACCAACGACTCTCTGCTTAAAAGGCAGATACTCTACCGACTGAGTTAACGGCCCTTTTTGAAAAGAGGTGAAATCTAACTACATAACCTTGATTTGTCAATAAAAAATCAGCAAAAAAATGACAAAATCGATTCTGACCGATTCTATTTCCGCCAGAATTCCGGAACAAGAAGGATGATGATCGTAAAAATTTCGAGCCTCCCCAGCAGCATGCACCATGACAGGAGCCATTTGCCCAGATAAGGCATGTGCGCAAAATTGTTCACCGGTCCGACAAGCCCCAGGCCGGGACCGATGTTTCCCAGCGTAGCCGCCACCGCTCCGATGGAAGTAACCAGATCGACATCCATGCCTGAAAGGACTACCGTGCTGAATGCAAAAAGGCCGATGTAAAGCGCGAGAAACCCGAGAACACTCCGCATCACATCGTCGGGTACGGGCTTCCCACCGATTTTGATCTGCATCACGCCACGGGGATGAATCAGCGAAAACAGCTCTTTGTAGCAATGCTTGAAGCAGAGCATGACCCGGAGGCATTTCACCCCGCCGCCGGTCGAACCTGCCGATGCGCCGAAAAACATGCAGAGCAGCAGGATAAACTGCGACATGGCAGGCCATTGCCCATAGTCTGCCGTGGCATAGCCGGTGGTCGTAATGATGGACATGACCTGAAACGAACCATAGCGGAACGCACTCCCGATTTTTTCATACACCTGTCCGTATACGTTGAACGTCACAACCAGCGTCAGCACTAAAACCGTACCGATGAAGACGCGGCACTCCGGGTCGCGCCAGAACGCCAGAGTATTTCCTTTGAGAAACTGGTAATGAAGTGAAAAATTAAGGCCGGCTAGGAGCATAAAAAAAATGAAAATCGTGTCAAAATAGACGCTGTCATAGTGGGCGATTGAAGCACTTTTGGGTGAAAACCCGCCGGTCGGCATTGTTGTGAAGGTGTGACACAGTGAATCGAAGAAACTCATCCCGCCGACCATCAGGAGAATGAGCTCGGCCAGAGAAATGAGCGCGTAGACTTTCCAGAGAATCAGGGCGGTGTCTCTGATGCGGGGTTTCAGTTTATCCGGAACCGGACTGGGAACCTCCGCCTTGTAAAGCTGCATGCCGCCAACACCCAGGAATGGAAGGATCGCCACGGACAGGACGATAATGCCCATGCCGCCCAGCCACTGGATCAGGCTTCTCCAAAACAGAAGTCCTTTGGATACTGCCTCTATGTCGGTTAAAATTGAAGATCCGGTGGTGGTAAAACCGGATACAGATTCAAAAAAAGCATTCACAAAGGAGCCGAATTCACCACCGCTCAGGTAAAATGGAAGCGCGCCAAACAGCCCTGCTGCGGTCCACCCGATCGCCACAATGGCCATACCTTCGCGCTGGCTGATTAACTCTAGCTTTGAACGCCTGAAAGAAATGAAAAAGATAAAACCGGAGATTATCGTTATTCCCATTGACTTCAAAAGGGGAACGACACTCTGATCTCCGTAATAGAGGCCCCAGAAAAGGGGAAATATCATTGCCAGGCCTAAAAAAAGAATCAATATCCCGACAACACTCAGGATGTAGCGCCAGTTCATTAAAAATACTCCAGTTTCACCGCAAGAATCTTTTCAATTTTTGGGATGGCCTGTCTTCCCGCGAAGATGATGATTCTGTCATCAGGGGTGATGACACTTTCTCCGGTGGGAATAATGACTTTGTCTTTGCGTATGATACCGGTAACCAGCACGCCCTTAGGGAAAGATATGCTCTTGAGCGGCTTGCCGACGATCTCCGATGTTTCCAGGGCCACGGCTTCCATAATCTCAGCCTGCTCCCCCTTAATGGATATGGCCGAAAGCACCTTGCCCCGGCGGACATGCTGTAAAATGGTATTGACCGCCGAAAGTCTAGGGCTTACCACCTGTTCAATGCCGATTGCAGTCAGCAGCGGGAAATAGCTGAATTTACTGATCTGTGTGATGGTCTTTTGTGCGCCCATCCGTTTGGCCAGAAGTGAAGCCAGAATATTTGTCTCTTCGTCGTCGGTCAGGGTGACCACAACATCCATATCCTGGATATTCTCTTCGGCAAGCAGCCCCTGGTCAGAACCGTCCCCGGAAAGAACGACCACCTTGTTGAGCTGTTCTGCAAGAAAAAGACACCGGTCTGGGTTTTTTTCAATTATTTTGGTTTGGACCGATCTATCGTCAAGCAAAGTGGCCAGTCGAAATCCAATGCGTCCACCTCCCACAATCAGAACACGACGAATCGGTTCAACATGTTTGTCAAACACCGCCAGAGTGTTCAGAAGTTCCTCTTTTTCACTGATAAAATAGACAAGATCGCCTGCCTTCAACCTGTCTTTCCCGCTCGGGATAATCAGCTCTTCATCCCGAACAACTGCGGCAATCAGCGGCCGTTGTTCTCCTCTCCTTATCGGCAGCTCTGAAAGACGAACGCCGTCCAGTCGATTCCCTTTCTCTATATTTACACCCACAAACTTGACACGTCCGTCCGCAAACTCGCCGACATCAACGGCTCCGGGCACACTCATCAGTCGATCAATGGTTTTGACAACCTCTATCTCAGGATTTATCAGTGTATCAATATTCGGCGCATAGTCGCGAAACGTGTCATGATAGTCGTCAAAGTCAGCATGTCGCACACGGGCCAGTTTTTTTGTTGACGGCGAAATAATGTTCGAAACAAGACAGGCCACCAGGTTTGTCTCATCGCTGTTTGTAACGGCAAGGAGTATCTCAGCCTCTTTGATGCCGGCTTCTTCCAGGACCACCGGACTGCTTCCGGATCCGTTTAAAACCCGAACATCTATACTGTCCGACACGCGACGGATCGCATCCGCATCACTGTCAATAACCACAACATCTTTGTTCTCGTAGGCGAGATGACTTGCAATGTGAAAACCGACCTCGCCTGCACCTACGATTATGATTTTCAAAAGGTCTGCTCCTTCATGCCCCCGAGGTTTTAAATACCCCCCAACGTGCGGCAGAGGGTCATTTGTTTAAAAATCTCTGTTCTTTCCCCTATCAAAACACAACGTCAGTGTACGGGAAATATTTATCATTTATGTTGTTAAGCCATTACTATAGACACTGTTCGGTGTCAAATACAGACGGAAATCCACCCGGTTGAATCTGTCTTTTATCATGAAAAATAAAAGCCGGGAATGCGATGGTTTTAATCAATTATTATTAATTTTCAGTTAGTTATCAAATCATCTATCCGTAATTGTTCAAATTGGTCTTTTCCGGATCGTCAACCGCCTATATCTTAAAAATAATGATACACAGGCAAATGACCGCAAACAAGGCGATCCAGTCTCTTGGGGCTGAGAAAAGTCCGGGGTCTGTTCGTTCTTCAGTATAGCACCTGGCCTCCATGGCAACCGCCAGCTTGTCGGCTTTTTCAAAGACTCTACGGATCAGCGGCATAGTAAATTTGTTCAGTCGATATAAGGGGTTCTTTCTGTTTTCCACCCCCCTTGCCCGCTGGGCATCGGCAGTCTCCTTTGCCTGGTATAGAATCATCGGCATAAACCGAATAACAAGGCTCATCATGGTCGCAACCTGCTTTCCCTTAAGAAACGGAAAGGGAATCAAAAACCATTCGACCGCAGCCTTAATTTCCGACGTCCGGGTAGATAATACAAATAACAATCCGATCATGACGACGACCGTAAGCCGCCAGCAGACCATGGCACCGCCGTAGATGCCTTCCCGTGTAAAGGATAGGAACTTCAATTGAATCAGCGAAGACCCGGGGGTGGTTAAACCACGGGCAACGAACACCATCAGAAGCAAGACAATAAAATAACGAATCTCTTTGATAGCCTGTCGGACCGGAAAGCGGGCGTCAAGCATCACTGCAGAAAGCACCAGAGTTAATACGAGAAGGGCGGCAGATGTCGCCTTCAGGCTGGACAGACTGATCAGGACAAGAAACAGAATCTTAAATCGTACATCCATCCTGTGCAGGAGGGTGGTCCCCGGGCGATAACTGAAAGCGGTCAGCTCTGTCATGATTTGACCTCCGTTTCCATCCAGCAATCACAAGGTTCCCTCACTCCAAATGCCTCAATGCCGCTTAGCACGCTTTCCGGCACCCCTTCCCTGGCTACGATTCCGTCTTTCATGATGATCAGGCGATCCGCGTGAGCGATAATCTTCTCCAGTTCGTGAGTGGCAACCAGAATGGTATGACCTGCCCGATACAAGGACAGCACTTGCTGCAACACCTGGCTGACTCCCGGATAGTCGAGGTTGGAAAAAGGCTCGTCAAAAACAATCACTTTAGGTGCCATGGCAAGGACACCGGCAATGGCGAGTCTCCGTTTTTCTCCACCGGAAAGCAAGTGGGATCTTTGCTCTGCCAGCGCAGCCAAACCCACGGCATTCAGCGCGATGGATACCCGTCGATTAACTTCATTTCTGTCCAGGCAGAGATTTTCCGGTCCAAATGCCACGTCATCGTAAACCGTTTCACCCACGATCTGACTGTCCGCATCCTGAAAGACCATGCCCACAATCTGTCTTGCTTTTTTGAGGTTCTGGGATACCGGGAAACCCGCCACTCTGACGGTCCCTGAATCCGGTAAAAGGAGTCCGTTTAAGTGTTTCAAAAGTGTCGTCTTGCCGGATCCGTTCTGCCCCCCGATGACGATGAACTCGCCCTCTTGAATCGACAGGTTGACTCCCTTGACACCCAGAGTGCCGTTTGAAAAGCGATGGTTAAGGTTTTCTATCTCAATGATATTCATAAAACCTGCCCACCGGAACCCGAAACTTTTAAGATCGGTCGCAACGCCTTTGTGATCGGTACGGCCACGGCAATCTTGAGTACATCTCCGGGAATAAAAGGAACCATCCCGACAGCGAGTGTCTTGGCCAGGGTCATGCCGGTCAGTATTTTAAGCCAGCTCACACCAAGGGCATAAATCACGACTGAACCGACAATCATGGCAATCACGTCAAATATTAAACGCTGCTCTCCTTTTTCGGAAATGATGCCGATCAGATAGACCGCCGGAAGAAACCCGATCAGGTATCCGCCGGTCGGCCCCACCAGTCGCCCGATGCCACCCATCCCGCCGGCAAATACGGGAAGGCCGCAGGTACCGGCCAAAAGATAGACCGCGACGGAAGCCAAGCCCCACCGGCTCCCCAGCAAAAGACCGGACAGCAGAATGAACAGACTCTGAAGTACAATAGGGACCGGTCCAATCGGGATGGACAGGTATGCTCCGGCTGCAGTTAAGGCAGCCAGAAGTGAAGCATACACGGTCATGCGGAGTTGCGGGTTGGGATCCATGTTAATTGATTTTTTCATAAGGATACGATTTAAAAGTCAACACCCCTTAAAGGGTCTTTAATAACATTATTCACCGCAGAGTCGCAAAGATCGCAGAGTTTTTGATTTTTCTTTTTTGCTTTTCGCTGAGACGCCGAAAAGCAAAATGCCATAAACCTTCCTGAAATATAACATCTGATTTCTCGTTTATTGAAAGCTTCTATCATGCGTCGCTTTCTTGTCCCGCTTTAAGCGGGACTGAGTGTATTTCCATTGCCGTCCTCTCAACGGCAATGGAAAATTCATTCCTCCCTGCGCGCTCTGCGTCTCAAGCGAAGCGGGCGGTGAATACGCACAAGGCAAAGCTTGGATCATCATCGTTGTTGAAGTTTTAATGGATTAATTAAAACCTCATTATTCCTGATGGAAGCAATCTCCATAAAGAACTCTCTTGATCGACCCATCCTCAAGCTCCAATACCAATGCGCCGTCTTCATCCACATCGCGGGCAATGCCTTCAGTGACGTCTCGGGTTGTCACAATTCTAACCTGCTGATTGAGCGTAACCGTATATCGCTTCCATTCAGAAATGACGTTGCCAAAGGAAGCGTCTTTCACCTTGTTTTCAAATTCATCCAGGAATCGGACAAGTATTAATTTCCTCGATATCTCCCTTCCCAGTAACCGCTTTAACGAAGAAGCCCCCGGCACTTCTGGTGTGGGATCATTGTTCACGTTGACACCGATCCCGACATTTACAAATGAAACCCG
The DNA here is from genome assembly GCA_042573625.1 of Thermodesulfobacteriota bacterium. Classification (GTDB taxonomy): domain Bacteria; phylum Desulfobacterota; class Desulfobacteria; order Desulfobacterales; family UBA11574; genus JBHPCZ01. Next base: position 26,476 of record JBHPCZ010000011.1, on the reverse strand, counting down.
ATCCGCTTCGGCTTCCATCTCGGACAGCATCCCGGAAACCTTTCCGCCCTCCACCAGTATATCGTTGGGCCACTTTACCATGGCATTAATGCCAAACATTTCCCGCAATGTTCTCGCCATGATCAGAGATGCCGAGAAAGTGATCCTGTGCGTCAACCCGGGCGGTATTTCCGGTCTGAGCACCACAGTAAAATAGAGCCCGCCGACTGCAGAGAGCCAGTTTCTTTTCAGGCGGCCCCTTCCTTTTTTCTGACGGCCTGCAACAACTGTCGTGAAGTCGGGACAACCTTTCCGTGCAAGGCCCCGGGCAATATCCATTGTAGAGGTCACTTCCTCAAAATAATGGATTCTCTTCTCTCGACCCGGAAACTCCCACGGGAACAGCAAATCCGGATCACTCTCCATCCGGTACCCTTTAGGGGTCGCAGCGATATCGTACCCCAATTCTCTTAATTTCTGAAGGTGCTTCCAGACAGAAACCCTTGAAATACCGAGTTTTTTGCTGATCAGTTCGCCTGAAACGACGTTCTTGCTTGCTCTTAATATGTCGAGTATCTGACCTTTCATTTTCAACCGGACCACTGGTTAACCTTTTTCAGAGAAGAGGTTAACCAAACAAAACCAAAGTGTCAACCATAATTCGAGGAGAAAAAGGATATTTACTGTATGATTTCAAAAACCTGAACTCATTTTCCACTTCACATTTGCATAATCGATTTTTGTGATTAAGGTTTACTAAAGGATTCAAAAACGTGAAAAAAATATTTGCACTATCACTGATATATTTTTTTATGACGGCAGCGGCTGCCCGGGCTGATGAAGCAATGGAATATTACAACCGTGCCCTCAACAGCTCGCTGGCCTATAAGAAGATAGAATATTATACCAAAGCGCTTCAACTGAACCCCGATCTGACGGAAGCATATGAAGGCCGAGGAATAGAACACTTCTTTCAGCGACGCTTTGACAAAGCCATCCAGGATTACAACCGGGTGATCGCATCGAAACCTTCAGATGCGAATGCGTTTTTGATGCGGGGGGCGGCCTATCTCAAACAAGAAAAAGGCGGGGGATACAGGACGGAATTCAAAAATCTGGTCTCTCATTACACGAAGCGGCGGCGGTTCGAAACCAACGAGATGCTGGACAGGGGGATCGATGATCTTAATAACGCCATCCAACTGAATCCTGATCTGGCAAGTGCATACAGTTACCGGGCAGAAGCATATCGCCTCAAAGGGATGCTCGAGGCGGCGTTGCACGACGCCGCTATGGCCATTCGCTTGGGCGGAAATTCAAGGAGTGCCGCAAGGGCGTACGCAACCCGTTCCAAGGTCTATGTAAAGCTGGGTCGAAATACGCTGTCCGAGGCCGATTATAAAAGATCGATCGCGCTTTCCCCCTATACCCCGGACTTTCCACCGTTGAATGTTCCAATCCTTTTTTTCGACACCTACGACACGGCACACCTGAAATCCGCCGGATGGTTCGGGCTCCTCGGTATTATCGTTCTCACCTTTGTCGTTGTGTTTAAATTGACTATCCCGGCCCCCAATAAAAAAGATTGAAACCGTATAGGGGAAAACCGCTTAATATTTACAGTCTCTCCAAAAGCCGCTCATGGATATTGTCAAACCCGCCATTGGACATGATTAAGACCCAATCACCCGATCTCGCCGCCTCAGCCAAAAAATCGATGATCGATTCGGTATCCGGGAAATAGTGCGCATCCTTGCCGCGTTTTCTCAGATCATCCACCAGCTTTTCAGAGGAAAACCGATCGGAGACAGGAATCCCATCCAGCATCGGCGGCTTTCGGATGCAAATGAGATCTGCCGGATCAAAGGCAAACGGATAGACCCCCTGGAAGACATTGCGCCGACTGGAATTGGTTCGGGGCTCGAAAACAGCCACGAGTCGGCCATCGGAACAAAAAGGCCTGACCGCGCGGAGGGTCTCCTTCACGGCGGTGGGATGATGGGCAAAATCATCCATAACCGTGATATTATTTTTCTCGCCACGCACTTCCTGTCGCCTTCTGATCCCCTTGAAGGTTTCAAAAGCCTCGGCAATTGACTTTTCTGATATTCCCATTGAATCCGCTGTTGCAATGACCGGCAAGGCATTGACCAGGTTATGTTCTCCCATAAGCTTGGTGTTAAAGGTTCCAAATGCCCTGCCCTGTTTCAATACCTCGAATTGGGTCCACGGCGGTTCAATGGAAACCGCGCCCAACCGCCAGGAGGCGTCTTTATCCCGGCCATATTTTACAACGCGGCATCGACCGTTTTGAATCAACGCTGCGACATTGTCATCCCCGTCAAAGGCAAAAAGTGTCCGCTGCGGGGAAATGCCGGAAATAAAAGTACTGAAAACCTGTTTTATATGATCGATATCTCTGAATATGTCCGCATGATCAAATTCAACACCGGTCAGTATCGCCAGGTAGGGATCATAATGCAAAAACTTCGGCCCTTTGTCAAAAAAAGCCGTATCGTATTCATCCCCTTCAATGACAATGTGCTCGCCATTTCCAAGAAGATAATTACTGTCAAAGTTCTTTAATATGCCGCCGATAACAAATGAAGGATCAAGGCCTGCCTGATAAAGAACCCAGGCCATAATGGAAGATGTGGTTGTCTTGCCGTGGGTGCCGGTAACGAGAATCGGTTTTTTCCCGGCCGCAACAAACCGGTTAATCGCCTGGGGCATGGAGCAGTAGTGAAGCCCCATCGCCTCCATTTTTCTGACCTCCGGATTATCCTTTCTCACCGTATTTCCGACCACGACTATATCCGGACCGTATGAAATGTTCTTTTCTGAAAATCCATCGGCAACCGGAATCTCTTTTTGTCGGAGAAAATCGCTCATGGGAGGGTAGACGTTCTGGTCCGATCCGGTGACGTCAAAACCCAGTTCCTTGAGCATGGCGGCCAGCGCCCCCATTGCCGTGCCGCACGCTGCCACGAGATGAATCTTCTTCACATTGTCTGGAATGCGGTTTTTCCGATTTTTTTTGTCCTTCATGAGTTGCCTCTAAATAGTTATGTTTATTCTTCTTTTTCAAATCTTATGTACCAGATTTAACTTACTTTTACAAACGTTTACATTTCCATGGAAACGATGGTTTTCCCCTCGCGATTTTTAGTGATAGAAATGTGCGGCGCTCATTTCGCTACAGGTCGCCAAAGGCAACCGGCCGGAAAATGCAGCCGTTTTCCGGCTTTGAAGATACACCGCAGCTTGCCGGGTGGAGTTTCACTGTGACAGATCTACAAAATCGCTGCATAAAAGGCCATGTCGATCTTCGGTTAATTTTCGCAATTAGACCTTGCCAACCTGCCGACGGTTTAGTTTAATCATTCTAAGAATATACAATTACCGGAACCTCAATGCGGGATCAGAGAATCATAGATCACATCCTGTCCGAAGGAGGCAAAGAATGGACACACAACAATACATACAATTAGAGAAGGAGTTCGGCGCCCACAATTACAAACCGCTTGATGTCGTCTTAAGCAGGGGCGAGGGAGTTTGGGTATGGGATGTGGCCGGCAACAGATATCTGGATTGTCTGTCCGCATACTCGGCGGTCAACCAGGGGCATTGCCATCCAAAAATCATGCAGACCATGGTGGATCAGTGCCAAAAGCTTACCCTGACATCGCGGGCCTTTCGAAACGACCAGCTGGGCCTGTTTTATCGTGAACTGTGTGAATTGACCAATTCCCACAAAGTCCTTCCCATGAACAGCGGTGCCGAGGCGGTGGAGACCGTCATCAAAACCGTTCGTAAATGGGGATACAAGGTTAAAGGCGTTGCGAACGATCAAGCAGAGATCATCGTCTGTCAGAATAACTTTCACGGCCGCACGATTACCATTGTCGGATTCAGCACCGACGACAATTCCCGGAGGGGGTTCGGGCCGTTTACCCCGGGGTTTAAAATTATCCCCTTCGGTGATGTAAATGCTCTGGAAGATGCCATTACCGCCAACACGGTGGGGTTTATGGTTGAGCCGATTCAGGGGGAGGCCGGTGTTATCATCCCGCCTGAAGGATATCTGAAAGAAGCCAAGGCCATTTGTGAAAAACACAACATCGTATTAATCTTAGACGAAATACAAACCGGTCTCGGACGGACGGGAAAACTGCTGGCCGAGGAACACGATGGCATCGAAGCTGATTTAACTCTGATCGGCAAAGCCCTGTCCGGTGGTTTCTACCCGGTCTCCGCCGTGCTTTCCAATACCGAGGTCATGGCCGTTTTACAACCCGGAGAACACGGCAGCACCTTCGGAGGGAATCCCCTGGCCTGCGCTGTTGCCCGCACGGCAATGAAAGTTTTACTCGAGGAAAGAATGATCGAAAATTCAGCCAGAATGGGGGATTACTTTATCAACGGATTGAAACAGATCAAGAGTTCCAAAATCAGAAAGATCAGGGGAAAGGGGCTGATGATCGGCATGGAATTTCATCCTGAACTGGGCGGTGCCCGGCAGTACTGTGAAAAGCTCAAAGAAAAAGGACTGTTGTGTAAGGAAACCCATGATCACATTATCCGTTTTTCCCCGCCCTTGATCATTACTCAAGACCAGATTGAATGGGCTTTGGAGAGGATCGAAACCGTTATACAGGAGGCGCCGTGAAAGAAAAGGTGGTTATCATGGGAGCCGCCGGTCGCGACTTTCATAACTTCAATGTTTATTTCAGAGACAACAGCCGATACCAAGTCATTTGCTTTACGGCCACTCAGATTCCGGATATCGACGACCGTCTTTATCCTCCACAGCTGGCCGGCAAACTGTATCCTGAAGGCATACCGATCCATCCCGATAAGAAGCTCGCCGATCTGATCAGCGAAAACAATGTAGACCTGGTCGCTTTTTCCTACAGCGACGTTTCCCATTCTGAAGTCATGCACAAGGCCTCGATTGTCACCGCCGCCGGAGCGGATTTCATTATCATCGGCGCCCCATACACCATGCTCAAATCCAAAAAACAGGTCGTCTCCGTTTGTGCGATAAGAACCGGATGTGGAAAATCCCAAACCAGCCGCAAAGTGATCCAAATTCTCCAGAATATGGGCAAAAAAGTTGTCTCTGTACGTCACCCCATGCCTTACGGAGATTTGATGAAGCAGGTCGCGCTCCGTTTTTCGTCTTATGATGATCTGGAAAATAATAACTGCACGATAGAAGAAAGAGAAGAGTTTGAACCGCTGATCGCAATGGGGGTTTCGGTCTACGCCGGTATCGATTATGAAAAAATACTGAGAAAAGCGGAAAAAGAAGCCGATATTATTGTCTGGGACGGCGGAAACAATGATACGCCGTTTTTTAAACCCGATGTCCATATTGTGGTTTTTGATCCGCACCGGGCCGGACACGAAACCGCCTATCATCCCGGTGAAACCAACATGCTCCTGGCCGATATCGCGGTGATCAACAAGGTGGACAGTGCGCCACCTGAAAAGGTGGAAGCGGTCCGCACAACCATTCAAAAACACAACCCGAATGCTGCGATCGTACTGGCGGACTCAGCAGTTCTGGCCGATGAGCACAACCGGATCAAGGGTAAACGCGTGCTGGTGGTCGAGGACGGCCCGACACTGACCCACGGGGAAATGACCTTCGGCGCCGGTGTTATCGCCGCTCAACGCTTCGGAGCGATCGAACTGGTTGACGCCAGACCCTATCTGGTAGGAACATTGAAGGAAACCTTTGCAGCCTATCCACACATTGGAACGCTTCTACCCGCCATGGGTTACAGCTCCCAACAGGTTCAAGACCTGGAGGACACGATTAACAACACCGATTGCGATCTTGTCCTGGCGGCAACACCCATCGACCTTTCGCAGCTCATCACCATCAATAAACCGGTGCTGCGAATCCGTTACGAATACAAAGACAACAGCAAACCAACGCTGGAAGAGGTTCTCACAAAACGGCTGGAGGATAGCACCTGTGAAATCACCGGCACAGCATAAACCGATTCTCCTGATTGCACTGGGGGGCAACGCCCTGATTCAGAAGGGGCAGGAGGGGACCATTGAACAGCAGTTTGAAAACCTACGGGTACCGATCCAACAAATCGCCAGGCTTTCCAAAGACTATAAAACGATTATTACCCATGGAAACGGCCCTCAGGTCGGTAATTTACTATTACAGCAGGAATCTTGCGACGAAGTGCCGAAGCTGCCGCTGGAAATTTTGGTGGCGCAAACCGAGGGCCAGATCGGCTATATGATCGAATCCACGCTGGATGAAGCGCTCATGGCACTGGGTATTGACTTCAAACCATTGGTCAGTCTGATCACATACGTCGTCGTCGATAAAGAGGACCCGGCGTTCCAACGGCCGACAAAGCCCATCGGACCGATCCTCTCCCCGGAAAAGACTGATAGCGTCTCGTATCCCTTCATGAAAACATCCAAGGGTTTCCGAAGGGTTGTTGCTTCGCCAAAACCCGTAACAATTATTGAAAAACGTGAAATCGAAAAGCTGATCGATATGGATTTCATCGTTATTTGCTGCGGCGGAGGGGGCATCCCCGTCATCCGCGAGGGACGTGCCTTTCACGGCGTCAACGCGGTAATTGACAAAGACCTGGCAAGCGCCAAACTGGCGGAAGAAGTGAGTGTAGACATCTTTCTCATCGCCTCCGACGTTGAGGGCGCTGCTTTACATTTCGGCACCCGGGATCAACAATTTCTCCGGTCGATGACCTGCGGAGAGGCTGCTGAATATTTAAAAGACGGGCATTTCCCCGCCGGCTCCATGAAACCCAAAATCGAAGCAGCCATGCAGTTTGTTAAAAAATCCGGAAAGAGAGCGGTCATCACTTCGTTGAAAAATATTGAGAAGGCCGTGGCCGGAAAGGCGGGGACGGAAGTTATAGCCGGGCTAAAGTGAATTCTCCTCCCGCATAGCGGGAGGCATCAGGAAGCCCCCACGATGAGGGCATCGCCGTTGGTTTTGAAACCGTCGCTCGTTGGCAGATTCCGAATATCCAATTTCCAACAAGGAATGTCGAATGATGAGGGGTCTCCGCTCTACATTGGGTATACGACAGCCCCGTATCCTACGGCCAACCCGAGGGGATACCGACTGTTTTCCTTCGGTATTCGATATTGGATATTCGATATTCAACATACCGGTGGAGTGAAGCCGCTCTGACCGGGGCACCTCGGATCAATCGAACCTCTCCGTGTCCTCTGCCAGAGGCGGAGGGTTTAAGCACAAATAAATTATTCGGCGGCTGAAATGAAACGTTATTTTGACAACCGCTATGTTATCTCGTTATGCAACCTTGTCTCAGACGCCTCAGCCCCAATCATTTTTTCAATTCTTGGGATGTCATCCGGCAGATCCACCTCGGGTGAATCATACCGGGTGGTTTGCACAAAAATGCGATAGCCGTATTCAAGCGCTCGAAGCTGTTCGAGTTTTTCGATCGATTCCAGCCTTCCTTCGGGCAGTCTTCGAAAGATTTCCAGGAACCGTCTCGTATAGGCGTAAATGCCCAGATGCTTATAGGTGTCAAAAATAGTGTCGGCATCCCGGGCACAGGGAATCGGTGATCTGGAAAAGTAGAGCGCATATCCTTTGTTATCAAAGGTCACTTTACAATCCTTGGGACTGGTAATTTCGTCCGTATTAACTATTTTAAAGGCCAGTGTACTCATTTCAAGATCAAGGCCGTTCCTAAAGGGGTTGACCACATCGTCCAGATGTTGGGGAACGATACAAGGTTGGTCACCCTGTATGTTGACGACAATATCATCGTGGCCAAGGCCCATCAAATCTGCTGCTTCAGCCACCCGGTCGGTACCGGTTCGGCTCTCTTTGCCGGTCATGACAGCCTTACCGTCGAACCCCTTCACAGTTTCGAAAATTCGCTGATCATCTGTTGCAACCACAACATCGGTGATTCGTTTAACTCTTTTTACACGCCCATAGACCCACTCTATCATGGGCTTTCCTGCGATGAGGGCAAGAGGCTTGCCCGCAAACCGGGTGGAATCGTATCGTGAAGGAATAATTGCGACAATCTTCATTTTTTTTCTCCGGTTTAGGATTTTATTGACCGATTTGATTCTTTTAGTTTATTAAAATCTAACGGTATCGTAAAAAGACTGATTTTTACGAGTTTATCAAAATCTAAAAGTTTCGCAATTTGATATCATGCGGGTTTTCCGCCTTAATAAGGAAACGATCTCATGGACATGGAATTATTACATCAGCTTCTTCGCAATGTTGCAGCAGGCAAAACATCGGTTGATGACGCAGCCCAAAAGCTTACGCACCTATCCTTTGAAGACATTGACTATGCACATATAGACCATCACCGCTCCCTGCGCAAGGGGTTTCCGGAAGTCATCTTCGGACAGGGAAAGACAGCAGAGCAGATCGCGGGAATCATGGAAAAGATGCTGCGCCAGGAAAATATTGTCCTGGTGACACGCATCGATGAAAAAAAAGCCGAAACAGTGACTTCACGCTTTCCGGATGCTGACTATCATAAAGATGCCAGAATGTTGATATGGAAGAAAAAGAAGGTTCGAAAGCAGGGCAAAGGAACCATACTTATACTCTCAGCCGGAACGTCAGACATTCCTGTTGCAAAGGAAGCTTATCTTACCGCAGAGGCCATGGGAAACCCGGTGGAGTCGGTTTTTGATGTGGGTGTTGCCGGCATACACAGGCTGTTTGACCACAAAGAAATGATTGACCGGGCATCGGTTCTTGTTGTTGTTGCCGGAATGGAGGGGGCACTTCCGGGGGTTGTAGCGGGAATGGTCAGCCGCCCGGTGATCGCCGTGCCCACAAGCGTCGGCTACGGCGTCAGTTTCGGCGGATTAACAGCCCTTTTTGCCATGCTGAACTGTTGTAGTTCGAATGTTGCCGTAGTAAACATCGATAATGGATTCGGCGCCGGATATATGGCTTCAATGATAAACAGGTTATAAAAGGAATGCCTTATGAACGAACCTGAGAAGTTCTGGATAGGATTTGGCGATATTCACGAAGACCTTTCACTTATAGACGAGATCCCCGACCTCGCTTCCGCAGACGGAGTCATCATCAGCGGAGATATAACCAACAGGGGCGGACCGCGCAGGGCAAGTGAGCTGATGAATACGGTGGTTAAATTGAATCCGAATATCTATGCACAGATCGGCAACATGGATCAGCCTGGTATCACTTCTTATCTGGAAGAAAAGGGTTGGAATATCCACGCCAAAGGAAAAGAAATTGCCCGAGGTGTGGGTATTATGGGTGTGGGATATTCCACACCAACCCCTTTTATGACACCGGCTGAAGTGCCCGATGAGAGGCTGGCACAATGGTTGAATGAAGGTTACGCGTACGTGAAACACCTCCCGAAACTGATTCTGGTGGCGCATGATCCGCCCCTTGGGTCAACAGCGGCAGAGCTTCCCTCCGGAGAGAACGTGGGCAACAGATCGGTGTTGGAATTTATCCAGCGTGTTCAGCCGGACATCTGCCTCACCGGCCATATTCACGAGGCAGAATGCGAGGATTTTATCGGAAAGACAAAGATTTTGAATCCGGGCATGCTGAGTATGGGAGGGTATGTCCGTATAAGCCTCAGGGAGAACCAGCTGGAAGCCAAGCTCATGTCCATATGAGCGACCTTTGAAAAACGCCCCCTTTTGCCCGATCCCGGATGATTCAGTTTAGGCCGGGAAGCTGTTTGAGCAATTCACTGCTTATATCCGATGGCCCTCAAAAAGCCCTTCCGTTCCCGGATATCTGCTTCTGTTTCAACACCCTTTGAACTGAATCCATCAACGACACCGACGATTCCCCGTCCCAATTCTGTCTCCACGACAAGGACCTCAACAGGATTTGCGGTTGCGCAAAAGATGCGGCAAACTTCCGGAACATTCTTTATGGCATTCAAGACATTCACGGGAAACATATCTCTCATAAAGAGGATAAAGCTGTGACCTGCCGAAAGATTGTAGGCATTCTTTTTGGCCAGCTCAACCAGTTTTTCATCTGTCCCGGTGTGTCTCACAAGGCACGGTCCGGAAGCTTCACAGAATGCAAGTCCGAATTTGGCTCCCGGAACGGTATTGACCATCGCTTCATAGATATCCTCAACCGTCTTGATAAAGTGAGAATGTCCCAAGATCATGTTCAACTCATCTGTTTTAATAATCTTGACCGTTTTGATTTCCATATGAACCTCCAGTGTTAAAATTTTGGGTTCTTCTCCAGATTAGTTGTAGAAAATCCTGCCTGCAAGGCATGCAAGCCTGTCTGGGGCAGACGAGGGTTTGAGGATTCAAGGATTCAAGGGGCCAAGTGCTTTTTTCTAACGATTTTATAAGCGGCTTGAGCATCCTTTCAACCGCTGCTATCTTATCAATACTTTTAACTCTTTATAATGCTTAATCACTTCTCTCGAACCCTTAAACCCTCGACGCCTTGAATCCTAATTTTTTTAAGCATTTCACTTGAACCCTCGAACCCTCGAACCCTTGACCCCTGGAATCCTCTCCATTTTCCGTCATTCATGGAAATTCGTAGCCGCCTGCGTCACCCATTTACCCTTTATCGTCGGCAGTTGCAGAGACTTATCAAGCTGTTCTAAAAATTGCTCCCTGGATATCTTCCTCGCTCCAAAACGGTGTAAATGCACTGTCGTAATTTGACAATCTATCATATCAAAAGACAATTCTTCAAGATATTGAACAAGATGAACCAGCGCCACACTGGAAGCATTGCTCCGACGGGTAAACATCGATTCTCCGAAAAAACATCGTCCCAATGAAACGCCATAGAGTCCACCGGCCAGTTCTCCTTCATACCAGGCTTCCACAGAATGTGCGTAACCTGACTCGTGAAGTCTACAGTAAGCGTCAATCATATCCCGGACAATCCACGTCTCTTCATCATTCTCCAATCGAACCTGCGCGCACTGATGGATCACTTCGGAAAAAGCCAGGTCCATGGTCACGTTGAACAGACCTTTTTTTATGACTTTTTTTAGGGTTTTTGAAACCTTTAGTTCTTTGGGATACAACACCAGGCGTGGATCAGGTGACCACCACAGAATCGGTTCTGCTTCTGAAAACCAAGGAAAGATGCCCATGCGATAAGCAAGTAAAAGGCGCCTCTGGCTCAGATCACCCCCGACAGCCAACAAGCCTTCTTTCTCTGCAAGTTGGGGCGAAGGGAAAGCTAATTTATCAGACAAGAGAAAAACCGGCATGGATGCGGGATACGGGTTGCTGGTTATCGAATGCTGGTTATTGAATTAAAGATGCCAACTATACTGGATGAAGACAATAAGGACACAGGATGTCAAGCATCCTGTATCGAGAACTGAAGCGTATCCTGCGGTCTCGATTATATCGGGACGGGGAATACGTCCTCCTTTTCGGCTTAATAAGCCATAAACAGATTTACTGATAGTTAAAGGTCAGTTTATCGTTTTCGATATCGATAAACACCGTGCCGCCCTTGGTGAGCCGCCCAAACAGAATCTCATCTGAAAGCGTATCCTTAATTTCCGTTTGCAGCAATCTGCCAAGTGGCCTTGCGCCGTAACGCGGATCATGCCCTTTTTTGGCCAGCCAGTGTCGAACTTCGGGCGAGATGACCAGCGCAACTTTCTTGGCGGCGATCTGGTCATTTATCTCGGCCATGAACTTGTCGACCACCTGTTCCATGATCTCAACCGTGAGGGAGTTAAAGTGAATGGTCGCATCCAATCGGTTTCTGAATTCCGGGCTGAAAAACTTTTCAACAGCCTTTTTCCCTTTGTCTTCGGTATCATGTGGATGATCACCAAAACCGATCGTCTGCATGTTCATCTCCCTTGTCCCGGCATTTGAAGTCATAATGACAATTACATTTCTAAAATCGGCTTTTTTACCCGTATTATCTGTCAGGGTTGAATGATCCATAACCTGGAGCAAAATATTAAACATATCAAGGTGCGCTTTCTCTATTTCATCCAGAAGCAGTACGCTGTGCGGATGTTTTCGGATACCATCCGTTAAAAGGCCGCCCTGGTCAAATCCGATATAACCGGGCGGTGCGCCGATGAGGCGGGCCACGGCATGTTTTTCCATATATTCGCTCATATCAAATCGGATGAACTCGACCCCGAGATTCATGGCAACCTGCCGAGACGCTTCAGTCTTTCCAACTCCGGTGGGCCCTGTAAAGAGAAATGAGCCGATCGGCCTTTCCGGGATTGCAAGGCCTGCACGAGAGCGTTTTATAGAAGTGACAAGGGATTTGAGGGCATCGTCCTGTCCGAAAATCACCTTTTTGAGATTCTCCTCAAGCGTCTCTAATTTTGTTTTGTCGGATGTTGATACACTGACCGTCGGTATTCTGGCCATTTTGGCCACGATCTTTTCAATATCTGAAGGATTGATTCTTTTTCTGCGAGTGGATCCGGATAGCTTCACGAACGCCCCGGCCTCGTCTATTACATCGATGGCCTTATCCGGCAGGTACCGGTCATTGATATACTTTGCGGAAAGTTCCACAGCGGTTTTCAATGCCTGATCTGTATAAACAATTCCATGATGTTCTTCATAACGGGACTTGAGTCCTTTTAATATCTTAATTGTTTCTGAAGCAGAGGGTTCTGTGACTTCGATCTTCTCGAACCGGCGGGACAAAGCCCGATCCTTTTCAAAGTGATTCTTATATTCTTCGTAGGTGGTTGAACCGATACACCTCAGGTCTCCGGACGCCAGAACCGGCTTGAGGATATTTGATGCATCCATGGAACCACTACTGGTTGCCCCGGCGCCCACAATCGAGTGGATTTCGTCAATAGATAAAATTGCGTCCTTTTTCTTCTGCAGAGCGGCAATGACCCCTTTTAGACGTTGCTCAAAGTCGCCACGAAATTTGGTACCGGCCAGCAGCGACCCCAGATCAAGGGAATAAATACGCATATTTTTAAGTATCTCCGGAACAGTCCCCTCGTTAATCCGCTGGGCCAACCCTTCGATAAGCGCTGTTTTGCCTACACCCGGATCTCCGACAAAAACAGGATTGTTTTTCCGCCTCCTGCAAAGCACCTGCATATTCCGCTCCAGTTCAAGTTCACGGCCGATCAGCGGGTCCAGTTTCCCGAGGGCGGCCATCTGAACGAGATCTGTAGTGAAGGCCTCTAAAGGAGTAACCTTTTTCTTTTTCTCTCCCTTCTCGGCCTTGACAAATCCGCCCGCTCCTTCCGTGAATGGCGATTTGGATACATCATGAGAGATGTAGCTCAATACATCGAGACGTGTAATACCTTCGGCATTTAAAAAGTATGCTGAATGGGAATCCTTTTCCAGAAATATTGAAGCCAGAATGTCACTGACAGCCACCTCCGACTTTTCGGCAGATCGGGCATGATTCACCGCCCGTTGGATCACCCTTTGAAAACCAAGCGTCTGCTGGAGAACATATTCACTTCCTTCAGGCATGCCGTCCATTTTCTCGTTGAAAAAACCCTCAAGAATATCTTTCAAATTCTCAACACTGCCGCCGCAGTGTTCGATAATTTCGACACCGGAGCTGTCGTGCAGGATGGCAAAAAGTACGTGTTCTATACTGACATATTCATGGCGCCTTTTTTTAGCTTCCCTGACGGCAAAACCAAGAGTTGCGCTCAGTTCCTTACTGATCATGGCACTAATCCTTCTCCATGGTACATTTAAGCGGGAACCCGTTTTCCCGGGCTAAAGCTTCGACCATTTCCACCTTGGTTTCAGCGACTTCATACGGGTAGACTCCGCAAACCCCGATCCCTTCTTTGTGGACTTTCAGCATGATATGCGCAGATTCCTCCCAGGATTTGTGAAAAACATACATCAGGATCTCTACCACAAACTCCATGCTGGTGTAGTCATCGTTGTGGAGCAATACACGATACATGGAAGGTTCACGGACATCCTCTTCAATTTCCGAAGATATTTCCTCTTCTATTTCAGGATTGAATTGCCCCATTGAATCAACCTCCGAACTTCAGGTCCCCTGATCCTTCACCGGTTTTTCAAAATCCAGTGCCCATTATGCTGCTGAACTGAAGTTGAAACAGACTGGCGTGCATGAACCTGATGTTGAACCCTATCCGGAGAATCGGTTTTCTGGACTAAAGTATTATAAGCATTTATACCCAACCTTGTAAAGGGCACAGGCTTGGAATATTTTGAGTCACCCGCAAGCCGGCTTTTATCGGGTCCTGAATAACCGGATCTTTTGGGTCTGAATTCTTTACTTTCCGCAGCATTTTTTGAACTTTTTCCCACTTCCACAGGGACAAGGGGCGTTCCTGCCGACCTTCTTTCCGGTTCGCTTGACCGGTTTTTTCTTTTCCGCCCCGTCACCACTGGAAAATACGAGATTTTGTTCTTTTGGCTTTCGTAGCTCATCTATCTTTTCAGGTTCTGAGATCTGAACTCTAAACAGGATCCCCAATGTCTCTTCCTTGATCCTGGAAATCATATCCTGGAACAATTCAAACCCTTCTTTTTTATAGACAATAAGAGGATCCTGCTGACCATAGCCCCTGAGGCCAATCCCCTCTTTAAGGTGATCCATGCTCAAGAGATGGTCCTTCCAGAGGTTGTCCACGGTCTGAAGCATGATGATCCGTTCCAGATATCTATACTCTTCCGCTCCGATCGCGGCTTCTCTTTCATCATATTCTCTAATCGCAGCATCTGTGATCAACCGGGAAAGCGCCTCCTTGTTCAATCCATTCGATTTATCGCCATCAATACCGCCCAGGCGAAAATTAAATTGCTTGAAAACGGCTTTGGACACCCCCTTGAAATCCCACTCTGCCGGAAGGGTTCTTTCATCTGCAAAGAGGTCTGCGATGTCGCCTGCTTTTTCAGCGATCATTTCGATTATCGACGGTTTTAAACTTTTACCGTCCAGCGCTTCACGGCGCTGTCTGTATATGACTTCTCTCTGCTGGTTCATCACATCATCATACTCGAGAAGTTGCTTTCGAATATCAAAATTGTGCCCCTCAACTTTTGCCTGGGCATTCTCTATAGCCTTGCTTATCCATTTGTGCTCGATGGGCTCCCCTTCCTCCATGCCCAGCGTCTCCATGATCCCGGTGATCTTTTCACCGCCAAATATTCGCAGGAGGTCATCTTCCAGGGCCATGTAAAATCGGGATGAACCCGGATCACCCTGTCTGCCGGATCGTCCTCTGAGCTGATTGTCGATGCGCCGGCTTTCGTGTCTCTCGGTTCCAATGATGTGGAGACCTCCCAATTCCGTTACCCCTTCGCCGAGGACAATGTCTGTGCCGCGGCCCGCCATGTTTGTCGAAATGGTCACCGAACCTTTTTGGCCTGCCATGGCAATAATTTCAGCCTCTGTTCCATGGTTTTTCGCATTCAGAACTGTATGTTTAATGCCCCGCTTCTTTAATTTCTTGCTGAAACTTTCTGAAACGTCAATGGAAATTGTCCCGACCAGTACCGGCTGTCCCTTTCGGTGAAGTTCAACAATTTCATCCATGGCTGCTTCATATTTTTCTTTTTTGGTTTTATAGATCACATCCGGCTTGTCACTCCGGATCATGGGTTGGTTCGTCGGGATTACAGCCACGTCAAGGTCATATATCTTCTTGAATTCAGCCGCTTCGGTATCGGCTGTGCCTGTCATGCCGGCGAGCTTGTCATACATCCTGAAGTAGTTCTGAAAGGTAACGGTCGCCAGGGTTTGGTTTTCGTTCTCGATTTTAACGTTTTCCTTGGCCTCCAGTGCCTGATGCAGCCCGTCACTGTAGCGACGTCCGGGCATCAAACGGCCGGTGAACTCATCAACAATGATAACCTCACCATGTTTAACGATATAGTCAACATCACGCTTAAAAAGGTTATGCGCCTTGAGTCCCTGGTTAACATGGTGCAACAGCTCAATATATTTCGGATCGTAGAGGTTATCGACCTTGAGCGTGTCTTCCGCTTTGGCAATTCCCTCCTCGGTCATCATCACGGACCGGGCTTTTTCATCTATAGTAAAATCAACGTCGCGGGAAAGACCCGGAATAATGCTGTTGACCTGGTAATACAGGTCTGTTGATTTTTCAGCCGGCCCGGATATGATCAGCGGCGTCCTCGCCTCGTCAACCAGTATGCTGTCCACCTCGTCAACAATGGCATAGTTCAGATCTCCCTGAACAATCGAGTCCTTTTCAAACTTCATGTTGTCTCTTAAATAGTCAAAGCCGAATTCATTGTTTGTCCCGTAGGTGATATCGGCACTGTATGCCGCCTTGCGCTCATCATCGTCCAGGCCATGCAGAATGGTACCGACGGAAAGACCGAGAAATTGATAAATGTGTCCCATCCATTCGGTATCGCGCCTTGCCAGATAATCGTTTACCGTAATAATATGCACACCCCTGCCCGTGAGTGCGTTCAGATATGCAGGAAGCGTCGCCGCCAGTGTCTTTCCTTCACCGGTCTTCATCTCGGCAATCTTGCCGGAATGAAGCACAATTCCACCGATAAGCTGAGCGTCAAAATGCCGCATATTAAGGGTGCGCATTGACGCTTCTCTAACTGTGGCAAAGGCTTCGGGAAGAATATCGTCGAGGGGTTCGCCCTTATTTATGCGGTCTCTAAATACAGACGTCTGCGCCCTGAGTTGATCATCATTCATGGATTGAATTTCGGACTCCAGGGCATTGATCTTTTCGACAACAGGGCTGAGTTGTTTTAATTCCCTTTCGTTTTTACTTCCGAAAACTTTTGTTAACAGGTTGGCAATCATTAATCCTATATTCCTTTCAAATTCTTTGAGGAATTATATCACATTTAAATAAAAATCAAAATATTTGAGTTGAATCAAGTTTGATAAGATCGTGAAAAGTCATTTTGCGAACGACATTGAGCAAAAACAGACTTTTTGCGAAACCGTCAAGTTTGATCGCGTCGAAAGAAAAGATAAAAAAGAGGAGAAAACAAGGAATACGAAATTGAGACCTTTGATAAACGTCCCCTTTTGCCCGATCCCGGTGTCAGACTCAAATTTTAATCCTCGAAATACTCGGTGTATTCCTGTGGTTAAAATT
This sequence comes from Thermodesulfobacteriota bacterium, assembly GCA_042573625.1. Classification (GTDB taxonomy): domain Bacteria; phylum Desulfobacterota; class Desulfobacteria; order Desulfobacterales; family UBA11574; genus JBHPCZ01. Next base: position 9,386 of record JBHPCZ010000011.1, on the reverse strand, counting down.
TTCGCCTTCCTTGGCCTTGAACCCCGGTTAAATGTTAAATGCGGATTTAACTGGGCAGGCAAAATTGAACCTTTTACAAAGGTCTCAAAGTGTAACATATGGAAAGCACAGGATTCAGATAGTGTCCTGAAAACTGCCATTTTTTTGGGAAACTAGTTTAGAATGTATTTCTTTGGGTTGGTCTGTATCCCGTTCAGGTGAACTTCATAATGAAGATGGGGTCCTGTCGTTCGCCCTGTGGTACCCACCTGTGCAATAATATCTCCCCGCTTAACCTTATCGCCATGCTTTTTCAATGCCTTGTCAATATGCGCATAGCGGGTTACCATTCCATGACCATGGTCAACGACAACTATTTTGCCCAGAAATCCTTTTTTACCGACATATGTTACGATCCCGTCGGCTGTGGCAATGATGGGGGTGCCCTTCCGAGTCGCGACATCTAAGCCCTTGTGGAATTCGCGTAGACCTGTAAATGGAGATATACGATACCCGAAGTCGGATGTTATCCATCCTTGAACGGGCCGGACGGCGGGTGTTGATGCCAGAAGATTCCGATGATTTTCAAGAAATTTATAGACTGATCCAAAGCCTTCTTTTTGGGCTATTGACGCTGTTTCGAGCTGTTGCGTCTGTTCATGCATTTCTCGAATCAGACTGTTATGTCTGTTCTTTAGCGGAATCTGTGCTTCAAGATCCTCTGGAATTGAACCGCCAACGCCAAAAATGTTGTCCTGATCATCGGTTTTTTCAATGTTGGCAATAATCCGTATCTTGTTTTCAAAATCATTCAGCGCAACCAGCTTTGACTTTAGCAAGTTGATCTGATCGGCAAACTTCTGAATCTGTTTTCGCTGGCTGACGATCTCATCCGACAAATTGGAAATATTGCATTCAAGTTCTCTGTTTTCTGATAATGTCGTCTTCAGATGATAATAATCATAAATAACAAAGCTGGAAAATATCATGCCTGCGGCAAAAAAAAGACCCAAAAAACGTAAAAGGGTCTTGGACAGAGACAGATGCTTTACCGGAGATCCGGTATTGCTCATTATAATAAGAGAGATTCTCTTGCGCATAGTCACTTAACTTTAAAGGCAGTTATTCCCTGTTTTAAGTCGCCGTGTCTTAAATGAGACAAAAGAATATAATCAACAATTTCAACGGCTTGTGCTAATACTCGGAAATGAGTATCAAATTAAGTATCATGTAGATAATGGAACTGTCAAGGTTTTGGGCCTTTTTTTCTATTTTTTAAGCAATTTAGAATTGAAAAGGGGGGAACAAATAGATTCCCCCCTAATTAATCATACTTCAGGTTCAAACCGTTTTGGCTTATCAAATCCCCAGGCTTGACTTAAGAGATTCAGCGTGTTTTTCATCAGCATGGTGATGGTCATGGGACCCACACCACCCGGCACAGGCGTAATATATCCTGCAATCTCCTTGGCTTCTTCAAAGTCAACATCACCGTTTAGGAAACGGGCCTTACATGTCAGGAAAATATTACTTCATCAATTCCGGAAAAATCGATTGCAGTGCATCGACGGCGTGCATCGGGTGGCTGTCAGTATTTATGGCTCGGTTAAAGAGTGTTTCAGCATTGTCCGCCGCATCGGATTCACTGGCTTCGGCATAGGATGCGAGGAGCTTGGTAAAGGTCGATACGACGACTGATTTGTTGTCTTCAAGGGCTTTTCTGACTTTTTCGATATTCTGGTACAGCATACCAAGCCAGCCCTGGAGGACAAGCTTCGTTACCGTTGCCGGTCCTACACCGCCTGTCTCCAGGGTAAAAGCATCCGTCTTGGAACGGGCCGCTGGGTCGACATCACCGTAAGGTTTTCTGCCGTCCTTTCGAAAAGATGTTGAGGCATCGATCATCAGGCACCCTTCCTTGAGCATGTCGGACGTAAAAAAGTATTCGGTATCGGGATGGACTTTATAAGGATGAAAACCCATGCAGCTATAGACAATGTCAGCGCGCTGGGAAAGCTCGGTATTTATTCTTAACTGTGTTTCCTTGTCTGATAATCCACCGGATCCGGTCCGCGTATGCAGGGGTCCGAGTACTGTTGCATCGAAGCGTTTCAATAGGTTGAAGAGGGGTTCGCCCACGATATTACTTCTTCCTGCCACAAGAACCTCAAACCCAGCGAAGCTTGCGATTCCGTCGGGGCGGAGTTTGGCACCCTTTTCTCTTATAAGATATACGCTTGCCAGATCAACCATACCGCTGGGCGTACAGCAATCATAATAACGGTCGGCACCTAAGGACATCAGTCCCAGGGTTACCTGATTGAGTCCGTCACCGTCTTTGGAAACATCGATACGGTTGCAGAGCGCTGTCGCATTAATGACCTTTCCCGCCTGACCGCCGAAGGGCAGCTGAAACATTAAAATAGAAATTGAACTGTCATTGTTCCACTTTTCCAAGTTTTCATACATCTCGGCAGTTGTAACTGTAGAAGGAAACTCCTCCATCATGCTGGTCAGCCCGGACATTTTTGTTGTGGCCGATTTCATCCCGACATAGCTAATTGAGGCTGCAACTGCCGGGTCGTCCCTATCACCAACCAAAACCGTCAGGACTTTTGAATCGGCCGGGTTGATATCTTTAAGCGCAGGGACTTCTTTGAAAAAATCCGCTCTTCGTTTGAGTTCGGGAATGATCATTTCCTGATACCCCTTGGGGTATTTCTGTTCCCCTTTGACAATTCCCGAGCCGTTTATGACCCTTGTGTATTGCTCCCCCCTGAAAGGTCTGTCAATGATGTGCTCAAAATCATCTTGTGCAAATAACCAGTGGTTCATTCCCCCAATACGATCTTTGTATTCCCTGTATGCCATACAGTCCTCCTCTCATAAGTTTTTAAAGTCTATAAATTAAGATTAGCCCCTGTGAAGGGGATAGGATACAGATTAATATGCTTACATCTCGATTAAGTGGTTCATCGCCGAAACCTGTTAAAAATGGCCCTAAAGGCTAACAAATGCTACCAGTTGATATGAAATTTTATCCCAAAAGTCAAATTATATTGTTTACCGGTGGTTTCATTTCATAACAACTTCCATGGCTGGTTGATAACATTTTAATATAATGAGAAGTTAAAGCTGGAAACGTGTGAAACGGCAAATACAAGATGGCAAATTTTTATTGTCTTCTCATCAGTTTTGTTGTGTCGGGCTGAATAAATTCTAAAAATACATCCTTCGATTAACTTTTCAGATCCGTGAAAGGAGGTGAAACCCGACATCCGTTCTGAAGTATGGCGATAACAGGTTCCACGCGATCACTTAACAAGGAGATGACTCGATGATTAAAAAAATCTTTCTATTTTTCTGGATAGTAACAATTAGCCTGGCGCTGATGGGAACGGGGGCCTTCGGGAAAGAGACCGGGCCTATTAAGCTGACCATTAAGTGCGCCGCAGACGGAAACCCGCGGAGAACAACGCGCGGCGCAAAAAGGGCCATTTGTGGATGGACGCTAAACAGGGAAAGGAACAACCATCAAACCCGCTGTTTCTTCAAACCCGAGCATGATGTTCATGTTCTGAACCGCCTGCCCCGCGGCACCCTTCACCAGGTTATCAATTGCGGAAATCATAACCAGGCGATCATTACGAGCGTCCAGTCTAAACCCGATATCGCAATAATTGGTTCCGAAAACATGGAAGGTATCCGGCAGTCTGTTGTCAGCGCATATACGGACAAAAGGACGGCCGGCATAAAAAGTGACCAGACAGTCTCGAATCTCATCCGGGCTGACACTCTTTGCAGGGGTTGCATATAGGGTGGTCAATATCCCCCGGGTCATGGGGACAAGGTGCGGAACAAATGTAATCTTTACAGGTATCCCCGCTTCGCTGCTCAGCACCGCTTCCATCTCGGGATTGTGTCGGTGCTCGGCGACGTTGTAAGCTTTGAATGACGCGTTGACCTCGCAAAAATGTGTTGTCAGCGAAAGGGTTCGACCTGCGCCGCTAACCCCTGATTTTGAATCCGCGACAATGGTATTCGTATCCAACAGTTTGCTTTTCAGCAATGGAATCAGCGGCAAAAGAACGCTGGTGGGATAACATCCGGGCGTCGCGATCAATGTCGCATCTTTTATCCTGTCAAAATAGATCTCGCTGAGGCCGTAAACCGCTGTTTCAAGCAAATCCTTGGCAGTATGGGGCTGGTAAAAAGATTCGTAGGTTGCTGCATCCTTGAACCTGAAATCAGCAGACAGGTCAATGACCTTCTTCCCCCGGTTAAGAAGTTCGGGTACAAACGCCATGGGAAGCTTGTGGGGAAGCGCCGTAAAAACAACATCCGCCTTATCACAAACATTGTCTAATGACATCTCCTCGCAAACCAGATCAATAAAATCTGTCATTGAAGGGTAAATCCCGCTAAACTTCATTCCGGCATACTGCCGGGAAGTCAGAATGGTTAATTCTACTTCAGGATGACCGCTGAGTATGCGTACCAGTTCGGCCCCTGCATATCCGGTTGCACCGATGATCCCAACGCGTATCATGCTATCTCCTTTTTTTATAAGCTAATCAGTCGTTTCGGGAAAAAATTATAACGATGTGACGTTATCAGAGATAATCTTTAATATCAATCGATTCAAATTACTAAGAACTTTTTCGTAAAATTGTCAAAAGGCTTCACTCTAAGGTTCTTGAAACCACTGATAGTAAAATCGTTCTCGGTTTTGTTTAGGCTCAAGCAGGGGATAATCTTATATGACGCCGGCATCAGATTTTTTGATCCACCCGATCTTTCCATCTGAAAAAAATATTCTGAAAAACGCCTTGTTCTCTTTTTCTATTTTTACCTTTGTGCCGGTGTGAAGAACAAACAATTCGGTCGAATTCTCCGTTAATCCTGACCGAACCGATACCTGTTCAGGAAGAATAACGGCTTTTTTGATATACGCCGTCTCATAAAAATTATAAAAGGCGGTCAATATGAATATCCCCGCCAAAATCAAGAGCAGATAAGCGGTTGTTTTGACTTTCTTTTTTTTCCGGACAACCTGGACGGTCAACATAAGCACGGCAAGGAGATTGAGCATGATCCCCGTCCACTGTATTGTCGTCGAACTCATCAGATGCTTCCAGAAAAAGAGAACTCGGAAGATGGGAAGATTTCCATCATCAGCTTCATCCTTAATCAAAGAAAGGGCGTATTCATGGTTAAACTTGAGGTCCGGATCATCCGGTATCAGTCTTAACGCACGTTCATACCACAAAACAGCATGGCCCAGCCGGCCGTTTTTCAGATATGCGTTTCCGAGATTATAAAAAAGCTTGCCGTTTTTGATACCGGCGTCCGCGACGCCGGAAAACGCCGAGGCAGCCTTGGCATATTCTTCAGCCTTATAATATTTGATGCCGTCGAGGAACGCCATGGTCAATTCGGAAGCCGCGGCGCCTGTCACCAAAATGAGAAGTATCGTAGTACATGCGATGGTATGTTTCATGGTCTTCATCAAGATAAACTCCTGAACAGCTGTTTTGTTTCGGAAAGAAGTTCCTCCTTGCTGTCAGAACTGATCATCAATCCGCTGTATTTGGTCGATTCTATTTTTTCCAACAGCTGAGCTGCCTGCTTTGCCGTCTCATCAGCGTAGCCGCTGGATCGCAAAATCTCTTCAGCCTCTGCGTATGTCAGAGATTCTCCCTTAACACCGGCTTTTGAAAAAACGGCAGATATCACGGCTTTGTGCAGGCAGGAAAGGAATTCATCCGCCGACACTTCAATATGAGTTGCCTTTTTTAACAACCTGTCTGCTCTTTCAGCCATGATGCTCCGGAGGTCTTCCTGTTTCAAGATAAACATAAAAACGACCACCACAGCCATATAGAAAAAAACCGGAACCAGAAGAAAGATGATGAACCGGGGCAAAGACATTGGCCGCTGACTTTCCAAAGCATCCAGCTCCTCTTTTAACGGGAGGATGTCCCGGCCGGTAAATTCCACTTTTTTCTTTTTAAACTCCGGAGGCTGTTCATCTTTGGGAGACGCGTAAACCTGGATATCGTCTTTCTCGACAGATGGATAGATCCGGACTTGAAAGGGTGGGGTGGACAGGTCGGCATATCTGTTTTTCGAAACATCGAAGTAGACGATTTGAATCGGTTCCAATGCGTAAATTCCCGCTTTTGTGGCAACCAGTGCAAGACGAAACACTTTTTCCCCCGAATATCCCGTTGCTTCCAATTGGATACGCTCCTCCGGGTTGTCCTTGTACACTTTAAAGGCTTCGGGGACATTTACAGCCGGTTCTTCCGCATCCATGATATTTCCGGTTCCCTGGACTGTAATCGATAATGTGGTGGAATCTCCGACCGTTAATTCCGTTTTATCAAGTTTTGCTTGAACTTCAACGCGGCCGACAAGACCTGAAAATTGGATATCCCCCGTATAGGCCGGCAAGGGCTTGATGTTCACGGCAATAGGGTCTGTCTTGAATATCCTGGGCTCCAGCCGGGCGCCACCGAAAAACGGGTCATCAAAAAGGCTCCGTCGCCGTCGCTTTTGGGCTCGGACAATATCGCAACGCAAAACCGCCGGCCCAATGGTCGCATTACCTTCCTTTAGCGGCACCAGTACATACCTTAGTTCCACAACACTGTACTGCCGACCGGACAGGATGGTTGTATACGTTTTCTCATCCTCAACTTTTTTTGGATTAAACCCTGCAAAATCAGGCTCTTGGAATCTTGCATTTTTTGATAATTGAACGGCATTGTATAGGGCAAAGGTATAGACGATCTGCTGGCCTTCATACGGGTGTTGCTCGGATATATGCGCTTTGACAAAGACATCCTGCGTATCAAGCTCTCCTTGAGCCTGTTTTGAAACCTGGATGACGATCTCTCGGGTCTGATGGGTTTTGCCATCTGCCTTGACGGTGAGCGGGGGTATTTTTAATCGGCCCTCTTTTAACGGGATCAGGATATAATTGTATCCAACTTCCCGGGAAATCTGCGTATTGACCATTCGGACACTGCTGCTGCTCCCTTTGGAAATCACCTGAAAGTCCTTTATGGGAGAGATATCCACATCCGCGTCTTTTCCGCTGACGGTCACGGTCAGTTGAAGGGATTCACCCGCCGTTATCCGGGTTCTGTCAACAGAGGCCTGAATCTTCGCGGCCTGCACGAACACGGGAAGCATTAATATAACGAATATGATAAGAAAAGCCCTACCCGGATATCGCTTCATCACCAGTCCTTTTCAACATGCCGGTCCCGGTAGGCAGGAATCATTGCGCCGCCAGGTTTGTCCTCGAGGCGATTGAGGAGTCGTTCCGCCTGTTTTTTATCTTCGGTGCTTACGACAGGGCTTGTTTTTCCTGCCTCGGCCCGTCTTTGATCTTGCTTGTTTTCACTCTCCAAATCCGGCTGCTTTTCGTCATTATTACCTGCTGAATTCATCTCATTTCCATATTCCGGGGCGGATGAGTCTTTTTTGGATTCTCCCTGATCTGTCTGGCCATCTCCGGCTTGATCTTCGTCTGGGTTTTCCGGACCGCTTTTCGGCCCATTTTGCTGCGACGCGTCGTCCTTTTTACCCGATTTGTCTTCTTTTGAATTATCGTCCTTCTGTTGTTGTTCGGTTTTTTGCTGTTCCATCCTTTTTTTGACGAACTCCAGGTTCTGCCTGGCCTGCGCGTCATCTGGATCGATTTCAAGCGCCGCTGTATAGCTTTTTACGGCGTCTTCAAGCGCGCCTTTTCTGTAATGGGTATTACCGAGGTTATACCATGCCTTCTGTTTGAGGTTTTCTTTCTCGGTTTTCAGGGCCTGTTGATAACTCAGATTTGCGGCGTTAAAGTCGCCCAGCTTGTAATAGGCATTTCCGATGTTATATAAGATTTCAGACCGTTCCGGATCATCAAGCTGGGCATCCATAAAAGCTTCTAACGCAGATTCATAATTGCCTTTTTCATATGCGTCCAATCCATCGGTTAAATCACCGGCATTCGCCGAGGGGCTCAACAACAGCAGAAAAAGCAAGCCAAATGCAGATACTTTTCTGACTGCAGGCAAAAAAAGCTCTGCCATCAGAGCGGCAATGGCCAGCGAGAGAAACCATTGATACCGATCTTCCCAAATCTGTTTTTTTCCGCTGGAAAGGGTTGTCATTTCCATCTTTCCCCGGATGTCATTCGTGTAAATTACATCCAGATCCATGTCTCCGGCCATTGACCGGACATATGTACCCCCGGTCATCACGGCAATCTTCTTCAACATCGCTTCATCCAGCTTTGTCAGGACAATTTTCCCGGAAATATCTTTTTTAAACCCGCCCTGGCTGTCCGGAACGGGAACACCCTCGTCTTGCCCCACGCCAATGCAAAAAACCCTTATGCCGGCCTTCTGGGCCGCTTCAGCGGCCTTTAAGTGGTCACCTCCGGTGCTCTCGCCATCGGTAATGAGAATCACCGCTTTTTCCGTGTTCTTTTTGTCATCGAAACCTGAAAAAGCGCTATTTAAGGCGCCGGCAATATCCGTACCGCCGACCGGCAGAAAATCAGGCGACAGCGCTCCCAGGAAAAGATGAAAGGCGCCATAGTCGAGTGTCAGCGGGCATTGAAGAAAAGCCGTACCGGCAAAAGCAACCAGGCCGACCCGATCCCCCTCGAGCATCCCCAGCAGATCGTAAACCTCGCGTTTGGCTCGATCCAAACGCGTTGGTTGGATATCCGTTGCCATCATGCTCTTTGAACAGTCTAATGCAATGATGATATCAACACCCTTTTGTTCGACTTCCTGCCATTTAAACCCGTACTGAGGACCGGAAATAGCAATCGCTACAAACAAAAGGCCCCAGAGCATCAACCCGGCTTTTATCCATCGCCGTGTGGTATCGGCATCCGGTGCAATGGCTTCCAATCCTCTTGTTGATGAAAACCGGGAAAGGATGTCCCGCCGTTTTCTCATCCCGTAAAAAAAGACCAGGAAAAGCGCCGGTACTGCCCAGATAAAAAAAAGCATCTCAACCCTGGCGAACTTCATGGAATCCCCAAATATCTCGTATTTGACAAAATAATCCAAAACACCAACATCACAAAGGCCGGAATGAGAAAAAAAATGTAAAATTCCCTGTATTGCGCATACGTCTTTACTTTGACTTCTGTTTTTTCCAGCGTGTTGATGGTCTCATAGATCTCTTGCAGGCCTTTGATATTTTCCGCCCGAAAATAGAGTCCTCCGGTTCTGTCTGCAATATCTCTCAGCGTGGTTTCGTCAATGTTGACCCGTCGATAGACATAACGCTCGCCCAAGACAGGATGTTTTATTAGAAATGGCGCTTTGCCTTTGCTCCCCACACCGATGGTGTAAATCTTTACCCCTTTTTCCACGGCGATTTCCGTTACG
>JBHPCZ010000119.1:0-10222 GCA_042573625.1 Thermodesulfobacteriota bacterium | reverse complement strand
AGCCTCTGTTGTTTTTTACGAGCCTTTATACACGAGTTCACACGGTTTGAAAGATAATTATCCATTGAGCGACTTAACAGCAAAAACTCCCCGACTGCTCAATTTACCTCACCTTTGATCTTTTTGATAATTTTGGGGATAAAAAATGAAAAGATAAACAGCGCTATGGAGAAGAAGACCTTAAACGAGATAAGTTCTCCCCAGTTCCCTGACGCCCAAACATCTTTCAGCGTTCCGATAAAAAACGTGAATATGAATGTTCCCACAATAATGCCTAAGCCTGTTCCGGCAAAATAGTCCCAGAATCGGACCTTGGTCAGACCCATGCCAAAATTCATGGGTGTAAAAGGAAAATAAACAAGCCTAAGATACAAGACAGCGGCAAACCCGTTACGCTCGATAGCGTCGTCATATTTTTTCAATTTGTCGCCGATCAGCGAGGCGGCAAAATCTCTGCCCAGGGTTCGCCCGATAAAAAAAGCGGCGCTGGAGCCAATCATAGCTCCGATCCACACATATACAAATCCCCAGTATGCGCCGAAGATGGCGGCACCCAATCCGGTCAACAAGGTGCCCGGCACAAACAGGCATACGCCCACCGTATAAAACACAATATAGACCAGCGGGGCCCAGATACCGGCGGTATCCAGGAAACGCCCCAAAGCTTCTGCCGAAAGATAGTTTTTAATTGGAGTAAAACGGATCAGACAGATCGCCGTAACGATAAAAACGAGAAGCATTACCGCCTTTAGCACTGCTTTTGGGCGTTTTTTTTTCGGTTGTTCTTCTGCCATTTTCATCTAATTATTCCTTAGTACGCTGCCCCCCTAACGGCGGGGCAGGCAGGCGAAAACCCGCGGAGAACGCCGCCCATCGGAAAAAGAGCCATTTCTGGGTGGAAACTATTTGCCGTTGAGAGCCCAGTCATAATCTAAATATTTGATCTTGATCCGACCCTTTTGGGCTTCCAATTCCTTTTTCAATTCTTTTTCAGCATATTTCATAAAAAAGCCGATGATGTCGTTATTAAAATCCTGGGCGAACCATTTAAATATTTTGCTGACATAAAGGGTGTTGCCCTTAAGATAATTTTGCTGCGGGGTGTTAATAAAGTTTTTGGCTGAATGATCGAGCTGCCGGTCTAATGTGCTGCCTTGATACGGTTCGGAAATCAGCGGCGGACAGCTCAGCGCCGCACAGTTGATGGCAAAGTGAACCCGCGGATCTTTGAACCGCGGACGCAGGATGCTGTGCTCAATGTCATCCAGCGTAATTGCATCCCCGTCAATACGACAAATTTTCTTTTTCCACGGGTTTTTTAAAAAACTCCCCAAGTCCTTAATCGATTTAACGCCGGGATAACCGCTCAGGATCAGCTTGATGGTCCAGGCATTATACGCATTGATATAAAATGCAAATTGTTCATCCAGGGACAGGTTTTTGGAATCGACATTTTCGAGAATTTTGAGATACTGATCCAGTTTTGCTTCGTCGGTTTTAAAACCCCGGTAGTCTACCTGCCCTTGCTTGACATATTTTTCCAGCAAGGCTGCATATATGCCGTGATCCACCGTGATTTGCGAAAAGCTTTGGTTAACCATGGTCAGCGAGCCGATAAGCAGGGCAAACGTTAGTACAAATATTTTTATGTGTTCTACTTTCATGGTTGTTCCCTGTTCAATCATTTTACCTAAATCGTTTTGCAGTTTCAACCTTATCTATAATATTTTCAATAAAAAAGCGTTTTTCTCATTTGTCGTCAAGGTGTTCAAATCCTTACACGCTGAATATAGGAGTCAAGGCAGATCTAGAGAACTTTTGGCCTCTTTGATTGTCCGGTTCTTAATTCAAATCATTATATTCCGGTACCCAACTGGCGTTCGTTGGTTTCAAGTTGTTTTTTTTACTTGATATTATCTTGTTATTGGTCTTAGATAAAACATTCTTATCTTCACGTATCGTTTCTTCACCATAATATATGCATATTGTATCAGCAGCTTGTTTTTGTTGCAGATCGGTTTGCTTTTTCTCTTTTAGTTTCTTTATAAAATGCAACAGGCTTTTTGTGTCTGACTGTCTAAAACCGTATTTTTGACAAAAATCCAAATAATACCGCAGCCTTTTTCGGTAATAATGGTATTTATTCGGAACCGCTTTTTGAACCGAAACAGCGAGCGCATTCCCAGCAGCTTGTCGGAGCGCAACGTAGATCCCGCTTGGCGGGGCTGCAGTGTACTCTTCAATAAACCGCAGGAACTTCAGGGATGTCCGTGCAAATATTCTTTTCAAACATTTTGTTTATTATAATCGCAATGAACATTAGCAGAACAAGAAACGCATAATTTCATGGGCGTCCCCCTTGTTCTCTGGGCGTCCCCCTTGTTCTCACAGGAGCTATTTATCTACTTCAAAGAATCAATAACGGACAGCATAAATTATCTTTTCGAATTTAGATGTTCTGAGGCACAAAATCTGGCCGAGAATTTATGACCGAATTTGAAATTGCGGGTTTGAGCAACAACCCGTGAAGACGCGACCCCGTTGTTTTCAAAATGAAAAAATCATTACCACATTAATTGAAAGGTGGAACAAATGAAGAAATTTTACTGTTATTTGATGGGCGCGCTACTCATTTTATTTTCTTTGACTGGGAATGCCCTGTCCAACGAGAACTGCATCACCTGTCACACAAAGATATCACCGGGCCAGGTAAAGGACTGGCAGGTGAGTGGCCATTCAGAAAATGACATTACCTGCAGTACTTGTCATGGAGAAGAGCATAAAAAAGCAGAAGATTATACCAAGGCCATTCTCCCTGATGAAGCGGTGTGTGCTGAATGTCACGAGGAACAATTTAATCAATTTTCTAAAGGCAAACATAATTTCGGCTGGACTTCGTTAAACGCCATACCGGCGACGCATATGGCCCCGGATGAGCTCATTGAGGGTGGTCGGGGGTGTGGCGGTTGCCATAATATGGGCATCAAGACCGAGGAGCAGAAAAAGGAATTGCGGGACAAGGGCTACAGGTACCAGAACAACTCCTGTGATGAGTGCCATACCCGTCACAGCTTTTCGAAAAAAGAGGCTTCTAATCCCCGTGCCTGCCAGCAGTGCCATATGGGCTATGATCATCCCCAATGGGAAATGTGGTCAAGCTCCAAGCATGGTGAGCGCTATTTTGCCAAAAAAGACGGAGACCTGCCTCAGGACGCTGCAGCCCCGACATGCCAGCGCTGTCATATGCCTACCGGCAATCACGAAAATCACACAGCCTGGGGCTTCCTCGGCGTTCGTTTACCTCTGCCGGAAGACAAGCAGGCGGCTGCCGACCGGGTCACTATCCTCAAGGCGCTTGGCGTTTTGAATCCTGAAACTGGCGAGCCCACCCCAATCCTCGATGCGGTAAAGGCAGTCCAGATGGCCCGGCTTGACCAGGAATCATGGCAAAAGGAACGTGACAAGATGATCAAGACTTGCTCCGAGTGCCATTCGAAAAAATATGCCCGTGAGCAGCTTGAGATGGGCGATTCCATCCTACAGAAATCAGATCGCCTGATGGCTGAAGCCATCGAGACGGTCGCGGCTCTCTATAAGGACGGTCTTATCAAAAAACCGAAAGGCTACCCCCACAATTATCCGTTTTTATTGACATTCATGCATACCAATGGCGCCAATTGGGACGAGAACCTTGAGGATCTTTCCTATATAGATCAGGTACTGGTGCAAATGTACATGAAACACAGGATGCGTGCTTATCAGGCTTTTTTTCATGTCAACCCGGACTATGCTTACTGGTATGGATGGAACGAAATGACCAAAGACCTTGGCGAGATCAAGGAGTTGGCAAAAACGATTCGAGCCCGGCACAAGAAAAAAACAATGGGGTCGCGTCTTGACTCTTGACAGAATACTGGAAAAACAACGGGGTCTTGATTCTTGAAAGAATACAGCATTAACGTGGAGAAATGAGGACCCGATCTCCGATGTTGTATAAATGTACCCATGCCAAAGATATACGGGTAATAAATTAAGAGATATTGGTTTCGATTTCGGTATCGAGGCATTCGGCGTACCCCAGGCGCGACCCCGTGGTTTTCTTGAAACGTGAAAAGTGAAACGTGATGATTGAAGACCGGATTACATTCTTTACCTGACCTCAGGTTTCAATGGAGCCGCCTCAGGTAAATCCCGAACCCGCAGTGCAGGTATAGCAGTGATCCGCGGTTGCAATATGGCTATCCGGTTCCGGAGGGCCTTCCATTTCAGACACATGAACTTTTCGTCCCCCCATAAATATGCCTCTGGCAAGATTAAAATCACAGTCATAAAGGTATCCGTCCCAGGAAACAGAGACCAAAGTGCGGCACATAACATCGTCAACAGCACAAGGGTTGAAACTGGAATAGAGTTTCTCCATATATTTTTGGTAGTTACCCGACTTTACGAGCCACTGGCGAAATCTGCCCAGGGGTGCGTTTGCAAAATTAAAGAGATGATTGAACACAATGCCCCATTTGTTCTTTAACACGTTGCGAAACCGCTTTTCCGTCTCAATCTGCGATGGCGGGAGAAATGCCCCTGTGGGGTTGGATACCAGATTCAGCTCCAGGCCTGTTCCTTCGTGCCCGTACCCCATATCGTTTAGCTTTTTAAGGGCATTGATGCTGACTTGAAAGATGCCGTCACCTCGCTGTGAGTCGGTCTGGAGCGCGTTTAAAGAAGGAAAGGAAGAAACGATGACCACACGAAAAGATTTCAACAGATCCATCAAATGATCCCTTTTCCCGTCATTCAGGACGGACAGGTTGGACCGCAGCATAATCCTTGGCACCAGGGGAGAGGCCTCTTCAATAAGCCTTTCAATATTCGGGTTCAATTCAGGAGCACCGCCGGTAATGTCAATGGTTTCAAATCGGCTTCGCCGGGCGTAGGATAACACTTCGTCTACGATTCCCGGCTCCATATTCTCTTTACGCCCGGGTCCGGCGTTCAGATGGCAGTGCCGGCAGGTCTGATTGCATAGAAAACCAAGATTGACTTGCAGTGTGTGGGTCTTGTCCCGATTTAATTTGCGGTCGTGTCGTGAGAGGGTTAAACTGAAAGGTACGATACCGGCAGTCTCTCTTGGCGTCACTTCTCCCTTTTGACTTAATGTTTGCCCGCTTGACATTTTTTTTCTCCGCAGGTGTTAATTTTTTCCTAAACTTACTTCTAAGGTATTTAGCCACCAAGGCACCAGGACACTAAGATTATATAATTATATTCTACCTGCCTTGTTGTGGAACGGCAGAGAAATGAGTCAATGCAAACCGTATTTTTCTTGGTGTCTTTGTGCCTTAGAGGCTAAACCGAATAGTTACTACATGGATAACTTCTCAGCAATGTTACGCATCTGGACGCCGTGAACCAGCGAAGCACCGCCGCGTATGGCGTTTGTTACGTGGATCGCTTCCGTCATTTCACCCAGGTTGGATCCCTTTTCGAGACAGGCCTGGGTATAGGCGTCAATACAGTATGGACACTGAACGGCATGGGCCACGGCAAGCGCAATGAGCGCCTTTTCTCTTTCCGTAAGCTCACCTTCGGAGAACACGGCACCGTAATACTCAAAAAACTTCTTGGCCAATTCAGGTGCATCTTTGCCGATATCTTCAAATTTCGCCAGGTCTTCCGATTTGTAGTATGCGCCCACGTTATCCTCCACATTTCTATTAAGTTGTTAATAAAACTTATGTTTTTTTATAGAAAATTAATAGCCAATCACGAAAACACGAAAGTTTGAAAGCACGAAAGAATATTTTTTCGTGTCTTATTATTTTCGTGCTTTCGTGATATTTTTTTCAAATATATTCGGGTTAAATTATCCAAATTTATTCTTCACAACTGTCCGGTCCGCAGGCTCTTCCTTTCAGATGGAAAAAGAACTTCAGCCCTTTTTTAATCCTATCGGAGAATATCTTTGGAGAAAAGTAAGCCCCTGCCACCTTTTTATTGATTTCCCCGATGGTGGGATATGGGTGCACCGCGGAAGCCAGGGTGGAAAGCTTGACTTTGCCGTTCAGAACCGCCACCCATTCATTGATCAAGTCGCCGGCATGGGGCCCCAAAATCTGAACACCGATCGGTTTTTCTTTTTCATCCAGAATCATTTTAATCTGACCCACTTTTTCTCCCTCTGCCAGGCTTCTGTCGTTGTTCTTGAATGCCTCGGTCCAGACAGAATAGTTGATTCCGGCTTCTTTAGCCGCTTTTTCATTCATCCCGATGCTTGCCAATTCAGGATCGGAATACGTACACCATGGGAGAAAGGTATAATCGGTTCTTCGGGGAAGATGGAATATGGCATTGCTGATCACAATGCCGCCTTCGTAGCCGGCGGCGTGGGTAAACTGGAAGCCGCCGTTGACATCGCCGGCAGCGTAAATATGCTTTTGGCTTGTTTTCAGTCGTTTGTCTACCTTGATGCCGCTCCGGTCAAACGTAACACCAATATCTTCAAGCCCCAGGCCTCCGGTGTTGGGAGATCTTCCCATGGCAACCAGAATGGTTTCGGCGTGGAGCCTGACGGTCTTTCCCTGTGGATCCTTTATGGTGACCTGTTTTTTTGTACCCAAATCTTCAATGCCCTCGATGGAAGCGTTCAAATGGAAACCAACGCCTTCCGAACGCATCACCGCCATGACGCCGTCGGCCATGTCCTTATCCTCTTTCCCTAAAATCTGATCGGCGCGGTCTATGATTTGAACGCGGGTGCCCAGCCGATTGAACGCCTGGCCCATTTCCGTTCCAATGGGGCCGCCGCCTAAAATGATCATCGATTTGGGGAGATGGTCCAGATAGAAGATTTCCCTGTTGGTTAGGTATGGTGTTTGATCCAGGCCGGGTATGGGGGGGGCACCGGCAGAGGATCCCGTGGCGATGACCCAGTTTTTTGCCGAGAACGTTTTCCCGTTTAGCCGGACGGTATGCTCGTCTATAAACTTTGGGTCTCCAAAGAGCACCCTGGCCCCCAGAGCGCAAAATCGTTCCTCGGAATCATGTTTCTGAATGACGTCTATCACCGACTTTATCCTTTTGGCCACCCGTTTAAAGTCAACCGGCGGCACTTCGGCTTGAGGCAGGCCGTATTCTTTTGCGCTGTTCATCATATGATACACATGGGCGCTCTTGATGAGGGTTTTACTTGGAACGCAGCCAAAGTGAAGGCAGTCACCACCCAGTTTGTCCTCCTTCTCAACGAGAAGGGTTTTGGCGCCCAGTTGAGCCGCACCGGATGTAACGGTCAATCCGGCAGCTCCTCCGCCGATAACACCGATGTCGAAGTCAAAATTTGCCATTATACTCTCCTTTTTCCATCTTATTCCGCCGGCCATACCTTTTTAAATGAACTTTCCGGGAAGAAGCAGTACGGACAGTGGCCCGGGGGCGCCTCCCCGTGGTGAATATGCCCGCACATCCGGCATCGCCAGGCCGTGGTTTCTTTGCCGGGGGGTGACATTCCGTCCGTCCCGATGTCTTTGAGCAGGGGAAGGTCATCCAGCGGGGGCATTACCGGTTGGTACGCGTGCATGGCATGGCCGGATACGATCAAACGTTGGATTTCGCTGGTACCTTCATAAATCGTAAACAGGCGAATGTCCCTTAACAGCTTTTCAAGGGGAAACATTTTCGTGTATCCATAACCGCCGAATATCTGAAGCGCGTCGTTGACAATTTCCAAGGCGGCTTCGGTTGAATAAAACTTTGCCATGGACGCCGTAATCGTTGGATCCATCCCACTGTCCGATTCCCACGCGGCTTTCCAGATCAAGAGACGGGCGGTTTCAATTTTCTGGTACATCTCCGCGATTTTAAACTGAATGGCCTGATAATTCGAAATTTGTGTACCAAAGACGCGACGTTTTTTTGCGTAATCGATGGCAAACTCCATGGCGGAGCGGGCGGCCCCGATAGCGAGGGAGCCGACGGCGGGACGGGTACGGGAGAATGTTTTCATGGCCAGCACAAATCCTTCCCCGGGCGGGGCAAGGACATTTTCTTTCGGGACCCTGACATTATTAAAGTTCACCCCGGCGGTGTTTGAAGCACGCTGGCCGAGTTTCGGGATGTGCTCTCCCCTGGTTACCCCTTCCGATTTCATATCAACAAGAAAGGCGCAGATGCCTTCATGCTGTGATTTCGGATCTACGGTAGCAAACACCGAAATGTAGTCCGCTATTCCGCCGTTGGTTATCCAGTACTTGGTCCCGTTTAGAATGTAATCATTCCCCTCAGGTTTGGCTTCACAGCGGATGCCCGATACATCCGACCCCATGGTGGGCTCGGAGGTGGCAAAGCAGATGAGTTTAAATTCTTTGGCGAATTTGGAAAGAAACTCTTCTTTTAAAGGTTCATTGTTGGAAAGGATCAGCGGTTCCAAACCAAGAGAGTTGTCGAAGATCGAGGTGGCAAACCCCGAACAGACAGCGGCAATTTCCTCCGTCAAAAGGATGCCTTCAAGCATCCCATATCCCTTGCCGCCGTATTTTGCGGGTATGTCCGTATTCATCAATCCGGCGTTAAAGGCCTTTTCCAGAACAAACAGAGGGGTCTCATTTTTTTCATCAAAATACCATGCCACCGGCAACAATTCATTTAATGAAAATTCTCGTGCTCTTTTCTGTACTTCTATCTGTTCGGGGGGCAGACTGAAATTTAACATAATATGTTCCTTAAATTGATTGAATTAATCAGTTTAATCGGCGGGTCAATTGCCCAAAATGTAAACGTTGACAACCCACCGGCCACTTGAGATTTGATACAATGCCAGTGCCAAAACAATCATATTGTTAAGGCCGTGAATCAATGGAAGCAGTGTGCGCTTTTTTTTCCTTCGGTCCATGTACAGACCGGAAAAGAGCCCGAAGAGGATCAGGGGCAGCATCACCAGGGCGACCTTGCCGTGGGTTCCTGTCACCAGAAATCCATGCCAGGTCGCATATGACATAACAGCGCCGCCCAGCATTCCGGTTAGCATGGTAATCAATGCGATTTGCCCCAGGAGTACATGGCGTTTCCAGTTGAACTTTACCTTCTGCTTGAGGTGAAGTGAGCGAAAACGCTGCACGCCGATACCGAGCACATACAGCGCCAACAAAGTGGCCGAACACTGGATAACCGGATGGATAAAAAGCATGATGCCGCCTCTCTAACATTCCTCTTATGCGATCAAATGCTATTTAAATTCGTGGATCGTAACAAAGTCATTGTTTGCACGGACCCCATGGCAGCCGATACACCCCGCGGGTTTTCCGAAATTGTCGGCCTTGCCGTCGGGTGAGTATTTCGCCCAAAACCAGTCCCCGCTGCCAGGGTTGTATCCATTGACCTTGTACATCACGGTGATGGCTTTCAGCTCTTTTGCTTTGCTGTAATTCTCTTTTACCTGTATGGCACCGTATTGCAGCGGCGGCCTCGCAGAGTTCAGGGCCCGGTCATTGACATAGACTTTATGCAGGGGCCCATGGGGCGCGCGGCCGGGCTGCATACCCTGGTGATCCGCCCAGAATGACCATTTCGTGTATGGCGACGTTTTGGTAATGTAGTCCCATAGCGCGGCCGGATTAGGTTCCGGCATGTCCGCAAAGGCCAGTGAGCCGATAACGATTCCTGCAACCAAAATGAAGAAACCCAATACGAATAATCTTTTTTTCATTGTTGCCTCCTCTTTTTAAATGCTGTTTTGATTCTGGAATCTTGTAAAAAACCAAATTAATTCCGGATATATCTATAATGATAGAACAAATTGGTTAATATTAGATGCGCAAATTTTATGAAAAATTTATTCGCAATTATCTTATCAAGCCATGAGGTATAAATTTTTTTTATGGTTCTTCTCCAATTTAGTTGGAGAAAAGGGTTCGAGGATTCAAGGGGTCAAGGGGTCAAGCATTTCTTCTCCAACGATTTTATCAGCGCTTTGAGCATCCTTTCAACTTCCTCTGTATCACCCTTGAGAGCCTTTAAATTTTCTTTATTTACCTAATTTAAATCACCTAAAATCAGGAGCTGTCCAATTCGCAAATAGAACCATAAACAATGTATAATGACCTCAAGTCGTCTGCAGTTATCTTCCTGCCATATCCTCCTGCGATATTTAAAGGATTTGACACAGCAGCCCTTTTAATCTGAGATGTCAGCCCCCAGCTTTTTATTTTTAAGCTTTTCACTCGAATCCTTG
>JBHPCZ010000118.1:0-10264 GCA_042573625.1 Thermodesulfobacteriota bacterium | reverse complement strand
TAGGTTCTCATCTTACACCGCTTCGGAAAGTGATTGGGATCAAATCTTGATCTTTGATTTGAAGCTGGTGTCAGGGATCAGGGGAAAACGTAGTATTTATTTTGCCCTGAAAAGCCTGGCCCTCTGGACCAGGATATTTACAATTTCATATAGTTGAAACTTTGTTTTAATCAGAGCAAATTCAATTATGCACGGATAAATAATATGGGCAATACTATCATTTTATTTCGACAACAATTGATCCTTTGGGATTGCCGAGGATACCGGATAGTCTTCGACTTGACTCCTTCGGCGTCCGCGTTATAAGGTGTTTGCAGTATTACAATACAGCTTCACACCTGATGCCTTGTATCTCCGGCATCTTCGACAACTGCAGATTTTAAGTTTCCCGCCTGCAAACGGACAAAAACCGCAAGCGCTGGTCTGTTTAAAAAAAAGCCGGAGGTTGTGAATGCAAATGGATGAAAAACAGGGATTTGATTTGGGGCAGTGCATCGTCCCATGGTCGCCCCGGATGATATCGTAATGGTCAGAAAAATAGAAAGCATGCTCTCTGAAGTCATCGCGCTTCAGAAACATTATGTGGCGGAGATATGCCCTGAATGTTCCCGCCCCTGCTGTACAAAGGTCCATTACCTGTTCTGCGAAAAGGATATTCTTTTTTTCAAGCTGTCTGGACGAAAATCGAGGTGGAAAAGAGAAACCTCAAAAGTGAACGGTTGTGGATTTTTAGACTCGACTGGGTGCGTTCTCGACCCAAAATCGAGACCGTTTGAATGTCATCGTTACATCTGCGCTGATTTGGAAAAAAAGATGAGAAACCGAAAATCCGAACTTTTCACTGTTTTGAAAGAGAGGTTTAAGGCCATTGATGAAATGCGGAGTCAAATGTGGTCGGAATACCTTGATCTGCGGTTGAAGCCGTGGCATCAGGGCCAAACCATGGATGGTGAATAATGAACGAGATATCATTAACCTTTTCTCACGGAAAAGAATTCAAAATCGGGATCAGAGATCTTTTGGGCGCACCGGTTGATGTCATCGTCAATCCGGCAAACAGCGGTTTATCCCACGGTGCGGGCGTAGCTCGTCTCATTTCGGAAGCAGCCGGCTCCGCCCTGGAGGATGACTGTGAACGTATTATGAAGAAAATCGGCAGGGTTCCGGAGACCATGGCCGTTCCAACTCGGGCAGGAAATCTGCCGTTCAAGGGCGTTATACATGCTGTCGGGCCTCGCATGGGCGATGGTGATGAATTGATCAAACTGGAAAAAACAATTACCCATTGTCTGATGCTCGCGAACAAAAAAGGCTGGCGTTCGATTGCTTTTCCGGCAATCAGTACCGGTATTTTTGGTATTCCCAAGAATATTTGTGCCGAGGCGTTTAAAAATGCAGTCCCCTCATTCTGGGAAACCCATACTGATTCGTCTGTTCATCTTGTATGGTTGTGTCTGTTGATAGATGACTCCGCCGAATTTGAAGAAGTATTACAAGTGCCGGTATAGGGGATATAAAATTATTTATCATATTCTTGAATCCGTCAGACAACCCTTAAATGCTCATCAATGGGAGGAATCATGCCGAATATAAATAGACCTGGCAATCGTGCCGCTTGTTTTTTTTCGATTCTTTTAATGTTTACGCTAATATCCCTTTCAACCGGTTCGGATGTTTCCGCGCGCCCCTTCCGGTTGTCTAAGCTGCCGGACGGCGGCAAAAATTTTTCATGTGCCACCTGTCATATCAATCTCCGGGGCGGCGGCGCCAGAAATCCGTTCGGAAAAGATTATCAAAAGACAGGTATCCCGGCCGGCGACAAATATACCCCGGCGCTGGGGGAATTGGATTCAGACGGTGACGGCTTTACCAATGACAACGAATTTGCCGCCGGTACAAATCCCGGTGATCCCGCTTCAAAGCCGTAGAGGAACTATAGGGGTTACATAAACGGAGTCACACCTTGATCTGTGATTAAAGAAAAACAACAACCAGTGAAATAACGGGATCAAACCTTGATTCGTGCATTAAATTGATATTCTGTTAATCATGTGTTGGCCGAACACACATGGCTGGACCCTGCTTTTACAATTTGTAAAGATTGTAGACACCCGTTTATTCCTCCAGGAAAGACATTTCCCGATAAGTATCCATAAATGCGAGTATTCCTTTCAAGCCAATCTCTGGCCCGATTTTTGCTCTCTACAAAATATCCATCTCTCACAGAGCTCACAGAGTGCGCTGAGTTTCTTGGTCAGAATCCTTGACCCCGGTTAAACGATTCTAGGTTTAACTGGGCAGGGAGGAGGATTCCGATCAAACGAGGTCTTTCTTGACAATTGATCATATTATGC
This sequence comes from Thermodesulfobacteriota bacterium, assembly GCA_042573625.1. Classification (GTDB taxonomy): domain Bacteria; phylum Desulfobacterota; class Desulfobacteria; order Desulfobacterales; family UBA11574; genus JBHPCZ01. The sequence continues at coordinate 7,910 of JBHPCZ010000118.1, read as the reverse complement.
TTTTCACACAAATGGTTCTTAATACTTCTCTATCAGACTCTGTGGGCTCAAGCGACCCTGAGCATAGGCGAAGGGGAGCGGGCGAGAAAAAAAGTGATTAAATGTTTTTTTGAAATACGGTTTTCATCCAATTTTAAAGCGAATCAATCGCCGGAAGCAGAATGATCACAGAATCTTTCAGAAACCTGTGCCTTTTTCATACGCTTGACGGGCTTCGGGACGGTCTTGCCCACTTTTCGGGGTCGAGTCGGGCGGCACTCATTTATGCGATCACGCCTGAAGACCCGATTCGCGTCTACGATCCACAGAACCTGCTGCAGGGCCATGAGCCCATATTAAAAGAGTTTTATCTTCAATCGGATCGATGGCGTCATGATGTTGCGAAAGAAACCCTTCAAAACATGCTCTCAGCATATATCCATCCCCTGAAGAACCTTCAACTTGCGGGATTGATCTCCTGCGGCGGCCGATCACGTTCGATTTTCTACCAGATGTGGTTTACGGAGCATCATCCGGACATGTGTTGCATCGGGCCCACTGAATGCTGGCTGGAACATGCCGTCTGGCTCCTTTCGCATGATTTTGCCACAAGGGATCCCCTGTACACGAGAACTTCCGGCAATGTCCTTCGGGAATATGCAACCCATGCGGTTCGGGATTATATTATCGATAAAATGAACATTCTTCTGGGCTGGGATACTCAGATACGGGTATATCCTATTCTGGATGCTGTCCTCAGTATTTCCAGGACGCGTGAAGAAAAGGCCTGGCCTCTGGGGGAACTGACTTTTGTTGAACCGAAAGCCGTTTTGGGAATGGAATTTTTAGCCCGGTTTCCTCTTTTAGAACAGCCAAACCTTAATAATTTCAAGCATGTTCGTAAGCTCCTCCAGAGTGTTGAGAACTCGGAACGCAAACTGATCTCAGACGGTAAAACCATCGTCGGAATTTCTGCCGACACCGAACAGACGTTTCGCATCACTGCCGATTTCAGAGGTGAATACGGTTTCTTGGACATAAAAGGTGATTTGGTATGCAGTTTTGCAAACGGAAGTTTTCATTCGACAACGCGCCAGGCCAAGCTGGTGGAGGTGGAAGAGGCGTTGCTCGAATCGAATCTGGATTTGGCCACCGTGAATGACCTCTTTAAGGTTATCACCCGAATTGTGCATACGGCCGAAAGAGAAAAGTACGGCTGCACTCTGGTTATCGACTTTAATGATGCGCCCATCAAAATTGCAGGGCAGAAATCTGAACAAACACTGGATCTCAGAGAGGAGCGTTTTCTAAAACTCACGGAGTCTTTGGCAAAACTAGACGGGGCGCTTCATATCGGGGCGGACCTGAAACTTCACGGGTTCGCCTGCCTTCTGGACGGGCTCGCCGTTGCGGGCGAGAATCGGGCCCGGGGTGCGCGGTTCAACTCGGCACTGAGGTTCACCGCCATCCATACGAATCTTATCATTGTGGTCGTCTCTTTAGACCACCCGATTTCGGTCATTCAAGAAGGCGTTGAATTGAACGCCCAATGCGAATGGAAGACCGTCCGGGGGTGTATCGAACCGCCGCCGACACTTGAGCAATTTGTAGAATAAGAGCGGCATGGGTCAGGCATGTTGCCCATTTTAGGGGACCGCCCCTTATTTCTCCTTTTTTTCAGTCACAAGAATCAGGATTAGAAATGTGCTGCCGATGAGCGCAAAAATGACGCAGTTCCGGAAAGTATCATGGAAAGCGAAGTTCAGAGCCTGTAATCCCTGTACCCGTGAGAAAATAGGGGGCGTACATATCTTTATTTAGCCCTTGAAAACCTGGTCCTTTGGGCCAGGTCAGAGTTCTCCGGCTCTGCCGAAATAAATTGATACAAAATTAGCGCGAAGCACCCCGAAGGGGTAACCACGAAATCCGCGCGAAGCATCCCGACGGGGATAAATACGAAACAAATTCTAATGACCAAAATTCTAATGTTCAAAACAAATTCACCGTTATGAAATGATACTTTCTTGATTGTTTTGAGCATTTGAGCATTCGAATTTAATATTTGTCTCGGATTTCGATATTCGAATTTCGGATTTAATCCATTCAACAGTAAAATATCCCCTTCCAGGGGTAACCCAAAGCCTGGCCCTCTGGACCAGGATATTTACTCTTGACAGATTCGGAAAAATTGGCGGACTGAAACGAGCCAACAGATGACGATATATGCAATTTGCTATAAGCTGTGATATTTGTAAGTTATCTGTACTTTTACCTATAAACTCCTACCACTATATATTGAGACCTAGTTCGGAATTATTTTCCCTCAACAAGCCTAAGAAATTACTATCCATTCTGTCAACAACGGGTATTTTATTTCAGCACTTAGTGCTATAAAAACCAGTCTTGACAATTGTTGAAAATCAGCTAATGTAAATTCCTGCAGGAAAGTCAGTCTTTCCAATTGGCACCTCCAATTTCCTGCATCTTCTTCGCAAGGGGTGGCTGTTCAGTCACCCCTTACTTATAACGTGATATTTTCTTTGAACTGGAGCTTACGCAATGACCACCAAGAACGATCTTGTTGAACGAAGGAAACATAAGCGATTGAAGGCCAAGGAAGGTGTATTTGCCCTCCTAACTTCTGATAATAAAATGGGACAGATCCAAGACATCAGTAAGAGTGGACTTACTTTTCAATATATTGGGCATGATGAGCCGTTAAGTGGTTCGACTGAGATGGAAATATTTTCTACCGTTTATGAGTTCTATTTAAAGAAAGTGCCGGTTAAATCTGTTGTGGACATTGAAGTAGATGGCGATATTCCTTTCAGCTCAGTGCCTATGAAGCAGTTGAGAATACAATTCGGGGCAATGACACCTATTCAGTCAGGACTGTTAGGCTATTTTCTTCAGCATTACACTCTTGAGTAGGATTTTTTGATAGAGATGAGACAGACCCAAGGACTAAACCTATAAAATGTCCTAAATGTGGAAAAATGTCTGGACAAGAAGTCCCGCTAAGATGGTGGATGTATGTATTTCCATGGACGAAGAGTTATTATTGCGTGGAGTGTTACAACGAGTTCGCAATTTTTTTTGGAAAGATGTGAAAAAGGAAAAACCTGAAGATGTCCTGAGAATCTCAAGAATCGTTGATCCGTTGGTAAACAGAGCAGCTAAGGAAATCTTCAAAACGTATGCAATGGAATTGTTAAATGAATCAATCACCTATATTGTGCCCGCAGTTTGGGGAGTTGATAGAGATTCCGAACTGACTTGTTCACAGAAGGAGATTAATCGGGTGACAGTTCCTTTGGTAGAAAAAGTAATCCATCAGTTTGAATTTCGTGAGTTAGAGAGTGATCAGAAGTTTGCAATTGGATATCTTGTGCGTGAATTACTCATTTCAAAAGTCATTTATATGGTTTCACAGCTAAAGAACCAGAGCATCATTGAGCATGAATTTGACGATATATCAAAAACCCTTCTCAACTGAATATTCATCAAAAATGTTTGATGAAAAGCCTATTGCCAATGTTTAGAACAAGTTGAATGAAAACGATCACCTTCTAATAGTCATGTACTAATGTGATCCAAATTGATGGATATAAAAACTCGATATAAAACCCTCACACAGGAGATAGAAATATATCGCTCACATTCCTTATATGAGGAGGCAAAAAGGAAATGTATTGAGTTGGCGGAGCTTATCCGAAATGAATCCCAAATTAAAAACAAGGAGAAATTGCTGTCTGCTGTTTCAAAAAAAATGAGGGATCTGGAAGATGATGCTTGTCGGTTTGAAGGAAGGAAGGCATCGGTTCAAATGTCCACAACGGAATTGGGTCTTGTCAAGGAGTTGTTCTCTTCGTCAAGCAATGTGGAGACCGAATCAGCAACCTTTGATAACGCAATAGCTTTACTCGTATTCGGACAATTTGAACAGGCCTTAAATGAATTTTATAAATTATTAGAAAGCGATGATCACCGTGTTGCTGCTGCCAAGAATATTTTCAGGTGCCATATTGGGCTTTCCTCTTTAGAGAATGCAATCACCCAATACCATCAATGGCATTTCAGCGACAGATTTTCTCCGGGAGAGCTGAAAAAGGTGCATTTCTTTTTTCAGGACACGCTACACCGAACGGGAATGGGCGAAACTCTTCCCAAGCCTGAAGCATCTTCGATCGTTAAAGAAGATGAGCCTGTTGAAGAAGAGTTCATCGACCTCCTAAGCATTAAAATCCCTATGGATGAAAGCCCTGAGAAAGGAAAGGGTATTAAACTTGCTATTAGTTTTCAACAAGGCGAAATGATCAGTGTAATAATCTCTGGAGAAAAACAATCTCTGATTGATAGCTTAAAAGTCGGTAAAGAGATAGAAGATGTTCGGTTCTATTCACCAACCGTTGTGTTTAATGATACGTGCATTGTTTCAGCCATTAAACCAATTACAACAGGCCCTAAAAAGGGAGACTATACTGTGGTGATGAAGGCGATGCTTTGATTTAATGACTGTTCTGGATCAGCAATAAAAACGCATTACACTGGTGAGGTTGAACAGATCAGGGAGGATCAATGTCTTTGTTTATTAAATGAAAGATGAAAAAAAAGAAGATCAGGCTAAAGAAATGTCCTAAATGCGGCAAGGTAACAGGGCAAAGGATTCCACGAAAATGGTGGATGCGTTTAATCCCAAAATCAATGAATTTTTTCTGTACAGCGTGTTTCTCTGAATTTAGAGTAATCTTTGGAAATATGAGTATTTGAGTATCACCTGTTTTTCGTGCTATATAAGACAAGCTCCGTTAAGGCTGCTTCTTGGCCGGGGGTATTTAAGAAAGTTAGGCGATATATTTCCTAAAGGGCAAGGGAAATCTTTTGCCCCCGGCCAACACCTACCTTTTTACTAGTATACAAAAGGATTGACCGATCTTGTTTTCTCAGGAGTTGAAGTGAACATATAATGACAGAAAACAATCCCAAAGACCTCCACATACGAATACCAGCAGACCTTGCAGATAGAGTGAGATCCTTCGCTTCAGAGAACCATTACACGTTAGAAGGTGTTGTGATTGAAGCTCTGGATATATTTCTTAGAGAATATAAAAGAAAAGATTAATAAATAGAACAACCCCATTTTCACAGGGTTTGCCCTTTTCATTTTGATGATATATGTAATCAGGATAACACGGCTTCGAGCTGTGTTTATTGTAAGTTGTCTCCGTATTGGGATTATCATATAAAGCATCAATGCGAATTGGGTAGGGGAATGAAAAGTGATACAAGAAAATGAAATTGTAATGCTTATACTTGGTGGCGGAGTCTTCATTTTTACTTTAGCAAATCAAATGAGAATTAAACGCATTCCAGAGTGGAAATTTCTTGTGTCAGGGTTCTATTGCCTCTTGGCAGGCTGGGTTCTAACAGTTATTGAGAGTTTCTTCTGGGGGAGGTCACTAAACTTTTTGGAACATCTGAGTTACGCTTGCAGCTCAACGCTAATGGCTGTTTGGTGTTGGAGAGTGGTATTTGGGGGTAAACAGGGAATCAAGTTATGAACCTTATAGTTATTTTTGATCTTATCACATTTTGCACATCCCTTGCGGCGCTGATAATCCTATTAATCGGCTGGAAACGCACTTTAAGCCGTGATGTTAAGTTGTTAACAGCAGGTCTTTTCGTTTTCACTTTGTTTTATAGTTTTTGCCTTACCATGGAATGGTCTGGAATAACTAAAGCCCTTGACCCTTTTGAAGATTTAATTGGAGCATTAATTCCAATGTGGTGGGCTTTTATCTTTTATTCATTTCTGCAGCAGATTTATAGTCTTGATCTGCGACAGAGCGAGGAGAGATATCGTGATATCGTGGAAGGAACGGATGACTTGATAACAAGAGTGAACAAAGATGGTAAGTTTATTTTTGTAAACTATATTTCAAAAAAAATTTTCGGATTGTCTCCACAAGATTGTGTCGGTATGTCGGCTTTTGATTTTATTCATCCAGATGATAAAGAGCATTCTCATAATTGGTTTAATGACATCGTTGCAATGCATAAAACAAGTGGAACTATAGAGAACAGACAGGTTAACCAAAACGGAAAAATCCACAATATGCTTTGGACAAGTAATTTCCATTATGATTCTTATCGCAACCTAATCGGAGTTAGTGGCATAGCCCGTGATATTACCGATCGAAAACAAGCTGAGGAAGAGCGTGAACAACTGATAAATGAGCTTCAGGAATCCTTAAAAGAGATCAAAACATTAAGAGGGATATTACCTCTCTGCTCCTTTTGTAAAAAGATTCGAGATGACAAAGGTTATTGGGAACAGGTTGATGTCTATATTTATAAGTATTCACCAGCCGACATCAGCCATAGCATCTGTCCTGATTGTGCAAAAGAACATTATCCTGATTTAGATATGTATGACGATTGAGTAATACAGATAACTGCAATATATGACAGGTTTTTGAGAGCTTAAAAAAGTTGTGTTATCGTTTTTCAATAAGGGCAAATCAATTTCATGGGGTTTGCCCTTTTCGTTTTGATGATATATGTAATCAATAAGAGCAGGCTTCGGTCTGTGATATTTGTAGAGACTGTCGAAAAACCCAAAATCTGTGAATTTGGTGTTCGTAACCATTTGATTTCATTACATGCGAAATTGTTAAAATTGCCATTTTTGGACTTTTTCGACAGTTTCGTAAGGTATATGTAATTTAGCATTGTTGTGATTATGGCAAGGAACCACAAGTTAACTTGAAACTTTAATCTAATGGAAATTAGATAAAGTGTAGGTCTAATGGAGGCATGAACATGGAGGAAAACAACCATAGCGTTGCTTCAGAAATAGCCAAAAAACGATTTGGGTTTTTGCAAGTCTTTGGCTTAATAGTCATTGCCGTTATTGTTACCGCAGGGATAACCATCTTGGTGTTCAAAACCTATTTTTTCCCATCGGAATTTAAGCCTGTAACATTGAATCCTCACGAGGAGCAAGTTTTGACTGCCAAACTAGAAAACCTTGATTCAATAGGGATTGCTGTCAATTCACATAGAAACGACATCCCTAATAAATCATCCGAATCAGACCGGTTTGATCCAAATGCTTCTCTTGAGCCGGAACCTTACAGTGAAAAAGGCATCAAAAGGGAGATTAATTTCACTGAAAGGGAGCTCAACGCATTACTGGCAAAGAATACGGATCTCGCAAAAAAATTGGCAATTGATTTGTCTGACAATCTTATTAGTGCAAAGCTTCTATTGCCTGTGGATGAAGATTTTCCTATGTTTGGAGGAAAAATTCTCCGTGTTAGAACTGGAGTGGTTTTTACATACGATAAGGGCAAACCTGTCGTCATCCTTAAAGGTATTACTATTATGGGTGTACCCATACCAAATGCCTGGCTGGGAGGAATAAAGAATATAAATCTGGTTGAAGAATTTGGTGCCGATACGGGTTTCTGGAAAACTTTTTCGGATGGGGTTGAAGACATCAAGATAGAAGAAGGTTTTTTTAAATTAAAGCTAAAGGAATGATAATCCTTTCAAACACTTGAATCAATCTTGCCCTTAATAAAGCACATAGATGCTCCTACCGTCGTTTTTATATAAGGACAATCCATCCCACGGGGTTTGCCTTTTTGGTTTTTAAGATATATGCAATTGAAATGAACGGACCAAAAGCAGCGGTTTTGGCAAGAAATCTGTAAATAAATCTCCCTACCCCCCTTTTGTGGAAAAGGTTTTAATAATGACAGAAGAAAACCCTAAAGATAATACCAAAGCCCATTACGTAAGAATACCGGCAAATCTTTTCGTGAGAGTGAAAGCCTTTGCTTCAGAAAACAATTACAAGATCGAAGGCGTGGTGATTGAAGCTATTGATGTTTTTTTAAGAGAACAAAAGAAAACAAAACAATAAA
>JBHPCZ010000117.1:0-10306 GCA_042573625.1 Thermodesulfobacteriota bacterium | reverse complement strand
ACGTACGGTACTGTGGGGGACTGGAGGTGAGATTCCTCCAGTCTACCCGACTATAACACAACTTCGATCCAATCGACCTGATGTTGTGATATCATCAATATTTTCATTTTAAAGAGTGTCACCTATTTGCACATATTTTTGTGCACGATGCCCAATTTTTTGGGCATTTTTTATTTCTCGCCTTGCCTGGTAACTTCCCCGCCCATTTAAGAGATCCCCGTAAGCTTCCGTGAAATAAAGGCTCAAGGAATTGAAACCTGAAAAGCATCTCTTGGCATGTAAGTTGTAATAGTAATTCCCAGAATCCTTTTTACTGGGGGCCTTTACCATGAAAAACAGCATTATGTTCGTAGATGATTCCGTCAATGTGCTCGAGTCTCTGAAATGGATATTCAAGGATGAACCATATTTCCTTTTTGTTTTTGATAACCCGGATGACGCACTGAGCATGGCAGGTTTAGTGGAATTTTCCGTTGTCGTGGCTGAGCACTCTATGAAAAAAATGGATGGTATTGAATTGTTAAAAAGGGTTAAGGAAAAGTCGCCCCATACAATTGGATTAATCATGACCGGCTATGTGGATTTCAAAGAGGCGTTAGATTGCATATATCCTGGTTGCGTTTATCAATATATCAAAAAGCCCTTGGATAATGGTGAAATAAAACAAAAGGTGAAATCAGCGATCGTTCATTATGAGATAATTTCCGAAAACAAAAGACCGGCAGCGCCTATACTTTAACGTTGCACCAAATTTTCATTACAACAGGTTCTTCTGAAATGACTGACAGAAAAGGGTTAATAGAGCGAAGGAATCATAAGCGGTTTAAGGTAAAGGATGGGGCAATTGTTGCTATAATACGACCAAACCCCGACAGTAGTTATATTTGTGGGGGTAAAATCATAAACATCAGTAAAGGTGGAATTGCTTTTCGATATGCTAACAGGAATGATGAATCAAACAAGCCTTTTGAGTTGAGCATACTGTTTTCCAGGGGCCTGGTCAGTTTTACGTATTTGGCCAATGTACCGTTTAAATGCACCTGGATATCAGATGCAACCGACAACTCTTCATTCAATCACTTAAAAATTATGCATCGAGGCGTGCAATTTGGGGATATGATACCCAATCAGATATCTCAGTTGGATATTTTTATACAGAGATACGCAATTCGGTAGGGCTTGAATGAATTGCTATTCCTTTAAACAGGGGAGAATCTCCCTGAAACCCCTTCTCTTCTTTCAAACGCACTTTAAAAAAACTGAGGGAGGGGGTTTTTAATTTAGGATCACCTCCAAAAGAGTTGGAGTGATCCTAAGGATTCAAGGCGTCAAGGGTTCAAGCATTCGAGGGATCTGTTTGGGTCTTTATAGAATAACAGCAAAATTCCCAAAGGAAGAAAGACAACCTTGGATTACGTTAGGATGCTTTACATATCTTAGGGTTCTGTTTGCGAATTGGAAACGCAGATATTATTAGCAGGGGATTTAGATTGAATTGAAAAAGGTGAATTGGGCACACTAAATAAAGCCATCGCAGAAATCGAAAGAATGTTAAAGGCGCTGATAAAGTCTTTAGAAAACAAACCCTTGAATCCTTGACCCCTTGAACCCTTGAACCCTCTTCGCCAACTAAATTGGAGAAGAACCCTTATTTTCTTACTCTATTCCCACATTTCAGCATTTTAAGTCCGTATTTTGATTAATAATTTACAGCATTGACACAAGTTTCATTAAATTGTATCTGAACTATTCAGGCAGGTCGTGCCGTTCACGCAAAAACCGGGGAACATTCAATGAAACAGAACAGCATCGACAAAGAAGTTTTTGAGCCCTTAACATAACCCTCAATCGAGAGGTTGCCATGAATTGAATCAAGACCCCATTTCTTACAGAGGTGAGGTTTTGTGTTTTGGGGATATATGCAACCATTTTTAAAGACGATATTGACAAGTAAACACAACTTGATCAAAAAAATTTCATGACAAAAATGTAATAATCCATTTATGGGTTATGCGACATTTTCTGTTCCCTTAATTCGCAAATAGATTTGAGAACAATAGAGTATAACTTATTAAATTAGGTAGAAGTTACGTTAGATAACGCTCAGCTTTTATGAATTTTATTGGACTCTAATCGTACCCGTTTGTCAAAATATTTAGGTCCAATAATACTAGTTATCTTTAAAAACCTTCTTGTAATACACAGTTTATGTGATATAATGTGTATAAAATGTTTGAGGAGGTTCCTAAATGAAACGTACGAATATTGTGCTTGATGATAAACTCGTAAAAAACTGTATGAAAGCTACAGGTATTAAAACCCAGAGAGCTTTGATTGATCATGCCTTGAAAGAACTTCTTAGACACGAAGCTCAAACTGAGATTCTTAAACTCAAAGGCAATGTTGACTGGAAGGGAAGTCTTGATGAGTGGCGTCGCGGTCGTGAATTATGATGGTATTAGTTGATACTACTGTTTGGATCGACTTTTTTGCTGCACGATCTTTAGGCCACGTTGTCGCTTTAGAGAACTTGATAAGAGATCGTGAAGACATATGCACCTGCGGTATTGTCCTAACTGAAGTACTCCAAGGAATTAGGAAGGATTCAGAGTTCAAAAAAACGAGAGATCTTTTCAACAACTTACTCTTTTTGCCAATGCCCTATCCCGTCTTTTTGAAGGCTGCTGAAATTTACAGGGGCCTGCGTCGTAAAGGTATCACCATTCGAAAATCCGTGGACTGCATGATCGCTTCAGTCGCTATTGAAAACGACATACCACTCCTTCACAACGATAAGGACTTTGAGGCCATAGAGGAACATTGTGGCCTCAAGTATCATAAATCATAAGAAAAAGATAACCATGGCATGAACCGTGACTGGGGTTTCGCTGCGCTCAACCCCAGCAGGGTATGCCTTCGTTAGTCAAAAAGAAACAGTGTTTTCTTATCGCGGTCGTCGCTTCTCAAATTAAGAATAACTCCTGATTTTTTTTATATTGATGGTAAAAAAGATACTAAAGAAATTATATTTTGATATCTTGCCGAATTTGCTCTTATGGCCGACTGTAGCCTACAGGAAGTGCCTGCGAAGGGTTACATTCATTGGTGTTACCGGAAGCTGCGGCAAGACGACGACAAAGGATCTCGCGGCGAATATTCTTTCAACCCGCTTCCGGGGTGTCAAAAGCTTTGACAGTTACAATATATTTCTCGCCGTAATACTGACGATCTTAAGCTCGCGTTTCTGGCATCGGTTCTGCATCATGGAGATTGCCACATGGGAACCCGGAAAACTTGAACAGAACGTCTCTCTATTGAAACCTCATGTCGCCATTGTCACCAACGTTAGGAATGATCATTACAAAGCATTCCGCGGCAGGGAGAACGTCCGAAAGGAGAAAGTGAAAATAGTTCATGCACTGCCCGCTTCAGGCATTGCGATTCTCAATGCCGATGATCCACTGGTCCTCTCAATGAAAGATGAAACTCGGGCACGGATCATCACCTATGGATTCTTGGAGCCGGCGGATGTCAGGGCAACTGATGTCAGGTCCGATTGGCCCTCAAGGCTGGATTTTACGGTGTCTTACCGCAACGAGGCAATGCCTGTAAAGACCCGGCTGCTTGGTACCCATCTTGCAGGTTCAGCACTGGCCGCTCTGAGCATGGCCCTGGCTTTTGATGTTCCCCTTTCTGAGGCGGTCGGGGCATTGGAGCATCTGGAGCCGATAACACGGCGGATGAATCCTGAGTTTCATCCGGATAACATTACTTTTATTCGGGATGATTTTAAAGCCCCCTGGGATTCAATGTCGGATATTATCGATTTTATGAAAGCGGCCCGTGCCACACGAAAAATTGCGGTAATAGGAAGCATATCAGATTTTCCGGGTCATAGCGGTAGTAAGTACAAGAAATTTGCCACAGCGGCCTCGGAGGTGATGGATAAAGTGATTTTCGTGGGGCGTTTTGCTCCCGACTATCTGAAGAAGCTGACAAAATTGCCAGAAACCAAAATTCGGGCATTCAAGCTTTTGCCGGAAGCAAATGAATATCTTTCGGGATATCTGCAACCGGGCGATCTGGTCATGGTCAAAGCATCCGCTGCCGACCACTTGTGGCGGTTGGTCCTGAACAGGAAAAGGGAGATTGGTTGCTGGGCGACCCGGTGTGCGTTTAAAAAAAAACCATGTGACAAGTGCCGATACCTCTACCAGCATTGGGAACCGGATGATATTCCAGGAATCAGAAATCCTTTATCAGTAGTTTGGCAATGAAATAGGGGTTGCATCCTAATAAACAATAGGGGTCACCCATTAAAGGGCAGGTCAAGGAAAAAACACCTCTCCCTTAAAAAAACTGGTCATTTTTTCTTGATCTTTACTCACAACAGCACGACATCGTTTTCGTCCTAATCCGCACCCGTTATTTCTTTCTTGTCGGTTCTCGGCCAGCATATACTGATCCGCACCAGTCACCCATCAGGTTCAAGGCGATTGTGCTTTAGGCCAAAATTTGTGCTTTGATGCACAATGCTTAAAACACTGCCCCTGGTCCATGCAGATTTCGCCATAGTAGCCTATGGCTACGACGGCAGAATCGGACCCCAGAAAATCTTCGGTGCCATACCGTGTTCAATTGGTGTATTACAAATCTTATGGTTATTAGCCAACCCCTTACAGACTCACGGCATGGGCAAATCAGAGTCAAAAAACGATCACCGTCTGTTATGTGGGTGCAGCAGATACCAATCAAGTCTTGTGGTTTAATACCAACCCCTATACCGGTTCACTGCCGCACCCAAACTGATTATCTGAAAAGCATATCTGCATCAAACGGCACATGATCCCGCATAATAAAATAGGAAGCACGGGCCAATTTGTTGGCAAGGGCCTTGGTGGCAACAGCGCCGTTGGATTTAGCCATTTTCTGTTGATAAAACCTCAGGGCTTTGGAGATGTGCCTTTTGGCAAAATGCGCTGCTTCAACATAAGCCCATGCTAAGTACTTATTGCCGTTCTTCCTGTTGTTCTCACCTTTTTGCTTGCCGTCAGAAAGCCTTTGACTTTTTACACAGCGACAATAGGAAGAGTAATTGCCGACTTTGAAAAACCGTCCTATATCACCTACTTCAAGCATAATTGTGAGACCCAGAATTAATCCAATCCCAGGGATGCTCGTCAGCATCACAAACTCTTTGCGAAGTTGAACCTGAGATTTCACTTCTTTTTCTATACCCTTGATAATCTTTCCCAAATACTCAATTGTAGAGATATTATTTTGGGCCATGAACACAAAGTTCGGAGAATCGAATGGTTCATTAGCATCATCCATATTAAGTTTTTGATGTTATTTGCCGAAATCTTAATTCCAAGATTTCTGGTAATCGTACTTTGAAGGCTTAAAATATTTGCTGTTCTGTGTCTAACAAACAATAGTCTTCTTCGAAGTAAATCGCGTACAGGTCTTTGTTCTTTGGGATAGATATATCCTTCCGGCAATATGTTTAGTCGATACATATGGGCCAGCCAAAACGAATCCCACTTGTCATCGGTATGTTTTAACCCCTCATATTGCTTGATGGCCGATGGATTGGCCAAATGGACATCGTAGCCGTGCTCCTGCAGCCCGTCTACCAGCCAGTACCAAATTGTAAGTTGAATTCTAACCACGACACCCTCAAGCTGATCTCTAAACGGTTCCAGCACCGTCAAAACACGATTTAAATCGTTTGGCAGCCGTCTCCCATAAAGTTTTTTATCTTTATCATTGATAATGCCAAGGTAATTATTACTTGAATGCAAATCGATTCCAGCATAAGCTTTCACGTGACACCTCCTGATTGATTGTGGGTTATGGGTTTATCGGTAAATTTATTTTCCCACATTAATCAGTTGAGGTGTCATTTTTCAAGCACGTCAGGTTGTAGTGGCATTTAGCGAAGCGGTCCGGAAGGAAAATGTCACGCTTGACGTGCAACCCGATAAGGCGATAAATCTTAACGGCCACACAGCCTCTTTGACGATGAGTCCTTTATATGATTATCAAGTCTATGTTTGACCGTTAGTCCTAAATCCGCCGAGGGGAATGTTATTTCGGCTTTATCACCAAAGAGTTTGTATGCTTACAAATATTACAAAAACAAAACGCGCGAAAAGCAGGACAACCTTAAAAAGGTCAAATGTAGACTTGACCCCTTTACATAAAAAAGTTGTGATAACATAATTCAATTAGGGCAAATCATTTTCACAAGATTTGCCCTTTTCGTTTTGATGATATATGTAATCATGATAGGACAGCTTTGGGCTGTGATAATTGTAAGATATATGTACTTTTGACCTGCCAGTCAGCACCATGTTAAGGTTTCAGATATCTCCAACTTATCGCAAATGAGCCCCAATTGCATTTTTGACGCAAAGGGAGTACCCCAAAGGCGAAGGTTTTAAACCTGGTGAATGGAAAAATAGAAAAGGCGATATTTTTATGCAGGAAAATAGATATAGTGTTAGTTTATACTTTACTTTGTTGAGCTTTTGTCCATTTCTCTTTATTGGCATAGTGTTTGGTGTCCTGTCTGGGTGCTCGGAGAAATCGGAGCAAGCAAAGACTTCTCATGAAAGTGTGAGTGAGAAAAAAATTATAGCTGAATTACCGAAGATTGGTGAAATTGTTACAACTGAGACTCTTTCAGATGGTGAGGAAAAGAGGTTGGATATCCGGTCAAACCAAGTTAGATCAAGTGCCCATGAGAGTATCGCTTTTCCGAATATTATCAATATGAACAACAAAGCATATGCAAAACATACCAAGGGTATCGTCACGTTTATGCACAAAAAGCACATGGACGAGTACGCGAAAAAGTTCCCGGACTTTTTCAAAAACGGCTGCGGCGATTGTCACCATGATGCGAACAACAAACCGATCGCTCTGAAAGCGGGGGACAACGTACAAGACTGCATCGAGTGCCACAAACAACCGGGTGAACGTCCCAAGGGAAAGGATGCGCCGAAGCTCTCAAAGAAAGAGAGGCTGGCATATCATGCCGAGGCGATTCACTACAAATGCAAGGATTGCCACAAGGATGTAAACAAAAAAACTGGTAAAAGAGGTGC
Source organism: Thermodesulfobacteriota bacterium (assembly GCA_042573625.1). Lineage (GTDB taxonomy): Bacteria > Desulfobacterota > Desulfobacteria > Desulfobacterales > UBA11574 > JBHPCZ01. The sequence goes on along the minus strand of JBHPCZ010000117.1, from coordinate 3,194 downwards.
CCCAACAACCTGTTCAAAGTGTCACCTCAAGAAAATATAAGTTCACATAATGTCACAATGAATACCCCAGGATTTTTCAAATTCCGGGGTTTTTGCTGTTATAGCCGTTAGCCATAAATATCTCTTTATACAAAGTGTCTCATTTCAGGCCGATAATCCGAAAATTGTGGCCTTTGATTTTTACTAAAATTACAAATTCTGTAATAGAAGATATCTGCTATTTCCCGTAATTAAAAGGCGTTAAAGAATACAGTGATATCGTTTTTCATCAAGGGCAAATCCATTTTACAGGGTTTGCTCTTTTCGTTTTGATGTTATATGCACTCCTGATAGCCCGGCTTCGGGCTGTGTTTATTGTAAGTTATCTGCAATTCAGTCGTGGTTGTGATTATCAAGATATCTGGAAAAGTGTGAATTAATTCACATCAGAAATATGAAATACATCATTGCAACCTTTATAATAGGTTTGATATTTTTCATTATGACCTAATAGATGAGATCACAAGTAACAATGTTGCATCCCTTTTCGAGGATTTCAAATTAGTAAAAAAGTGAAAAATGGCTTTCAGATGCAAAGTTTTAAAAACATGTTTCAACTGAAAACATCCAAACAAAATAAATTCCATAATTAAGTAGAGGCCCTCCGATCATGACAGTTATAAAATCTAACATTATCGAAATCGAAGAAATCAGTAAGAAAAGCGGATTCTCACGGCAAAAATCCTGTGAAACATTTGAAACCCTGATTAAAATCATTAAAAGAACCTTAGGAGCCGGAGAAGATGTTCTGATCAGTGGGTTCGGCAAGTTCTGTGTGAAGGAAAAGGATGAACGCAGCGGCAGGAATCCTGCAACCGGTGAAGATATGATGTTGCCACCAAGAAAGGTTGTTACGTTTAGGTGCTCTGGAAAGTTAAGAAATCAGGTGAACAGAGGGTAAAAAGATCGTCTCCACCAAATAAAAACTGGGAACTTGAAAAGGAGTACAAAATGGAGATTAAAGGTATTTTAGCAGCTTTCTTAGGCATAGCATTGTTCGTGTTCTTTTCAACTTCAAATTTATCTGCAACTACTGCTATAAAACCTCGAAGTATGCCTCAGCCAATAACCAATTCGATCAAACTGCTATCTCCAAACGGCGGTGAAAAGATAAGGATAGGCGCTTTGCACAATATAAAATGGCGCGTGAAAGGTGTCAGCGACAACATAACAATTTATATAACATATAAAGACCGAACCCTGGGAACAATAGCCAGAGGCGTTAGAGCATCTGCTGGTTTTTACAGATGGAAAGTCGGCCAAGTTTTAAAAACCAGGATAAAAACAGCGGATGGATATAAGATCGTTCTGAAAACCGGTGACAGAAAAGTATTTGATCAAAGTGACAGATATTTCTCAATCATATCCGGCCGTACAAAGTCAACTTCACCATTGGTCACACCGAAAACAGAGGTTAAAAAATCTACACAAAGGCCCGCGCCTGCGACAGCCAGACCCATATCATCAGGTATTAAAATACTCTCACCCAACGGTGGGGAATTGATAACAACAGGCTCGGAATATCAAATAAGATGGTCTGCAAAAGATGTCCGCGACGATGTAACTATCTATTTGACAGATAAAAACAAGACGATTGGAACGATTGCAAGAAATATTAAACCAACATCCGGCAGTTACAGATGGAAGGTCGATAATACGTTAAGGGGTAAAACATTAAAAGGGGATCAGTATAAGATAGTTCTAAAGACAAGAGATAGAAAAACAGTAGATGAAAGCGATAGATATTTTTCGATTACTTCACATGAAAGTGGCCAGGAAGATACAGGTGGTACTGCCGAGCAATCTGAACAGCAAACAGAGGATACGCCATCAGGCAGCACCCCTCAGGCACCGCCATATATCAATGTAGCTGAACCTATACAGCATATCGGCTGGTGTCCGGACACCCAATATGACATAACATGGGATTCAAATTTACTTTCAAGCTCAAATCTGAAGATAGAACTTTTAAGAAAAGATCAGACCGGATTTTATGTTTGGCGGAATATCACCTCAAATACACCCAATGATGGAACTTATCAATTCAGCGGCCTGAACGATTCCCAGACACCGGTTCTATCTATCGGTATATATGTTAAAGTCGCCACGCTTGATGATGCTGTTTCGGGCATCAGCCCTCTTGTGACGCTTGGGAAGCAGTTAAAATTGATGATCAGTGAAACTGACACCTGGATATGGAGGAAAGGCTCGGAGTACACCATAAAATGGGAACAGGTATGCGACCTTCCTGCGCCGCTGAATATCGAGCTTCTTGACTCCAACCATCAACACGCACTGACTATAGCAAGCGCCCTAACGCCATTGGCTACAGCTTTTACAAACGTAAAGGTTAAACAATACAAATGGACGGTTCCTTCAAATCTAACTCCAGGAGCCTATTATATTAGACTTTCAAGCGGTACTATAACGAAAGAGAAACCGATAGACATAGATGAACCTTTTACCACGCCGTCAAGCCCTGATATCACTATCACAAGCCCTAATCAAAGTGAGGGGTGGTGTTCTGACACCGACCACACGATCCAGTGGACCTCCAATCTTCCACCCAATACAAATCTCAAGATAGATTTTGTACAATCAACCTCCGGTGGAGGATTTGCTGTATGGAGAAATATAACTTCAAGTACTCCAAACGACGGAAGTTATAACTTCACCAGTCCATACACCGGTGCGATCGCTGTACGGACGAAGGTCAGCACACTTGATAATGCGACTGTGACCATCGGTGATGCGTTTGTCTACGGGGCTCCGTTGTCGCTGATACAGCCAAATGGTCTATATACCTGGAGAAAGGGGTCAAATCACTCAATTCTTTGGAAACAAGTATGCAACCTTCCCGGCCCCGTCACCATAGATCTTCTTGATTCCAATCACCAGCATGTAGTGACAATAGCAAGCGGACTAACGGCGCAAGCAAAAACAGATCTATTGAAACAACACGGATATGTGTGGAATATCCCGATGAGTTTGACGCCAGGGGCTTACTATATCAGAGTCTCAAGCGGTACACTTTCAAAAGAGAGATCGTTCAATATTGATGAACCGCTGAATTAAGGGCACTGCAAAATATAATTAAAATTGAATTATAATGTGAGTAATGAAGAACGGATTTATATGATATTTTGAACTGAAAC
>JBHPCZ010000116.1:0-10398 GCA_042573625.1 Thermodesulfobacteriota bacterium | reverse complement strand
TTCTTTCTAACGATCCTTAAACCACTCAAACAGCACACGCTTTAAAATCTGATCACCCATTTCGCTAATTTATAAAGCTTTATGATAAAAACTCCCTGCCCCCTCATATAATTTAGGGCGCGAAACTTGAGAAAGAATTCCATCAAGCCGGATTAACAGCCGATATAGCGCGAAATGACAATTCTCTGTACTTCTGAAGTCCCCTCTCCGATATCAAGGAGTTTCTGGTCACGGTAAAATCTTTCCACATTGTATTCCTTCATAAGGCCGTATCCGCCATGAATCTGAACGGCGTGATTCACGACCCTGCCCATAACTTCCGAACTGTAAAGCTTGGCCATTGCCGCCTCTTTTTCAAAAGGCCGATTTTGATCTTTCAACCAGCACGCCTTGTATAGTAGGTTTCGGGCACATTCAATTTCTAAAGCGCAATCCGCCAACTTAAACGCAACTGCCTGAAATTTACAAATCGGTTGTCCGAACTGGACCCGTTTTTGGGCGTATTTCAGGGCGAGTTCGTAGGCTCCCTGTGAACCGCCAACCCCCATGGCGCCGATGGAGAGTCTGCCCCCGTCAAGGGTTGAAAGCATCTGGTGGAAACCGTCTCCCTTTGTGCCCAGAATATTATCTTTGGGAATTCTGATATCGTCAAAATAGAGTTCGGCAGTGTCTGAGGCCCGCCACATCATCTTCTTGTGTATCTGCACAGCCTTGAACCCGGGAGTTCCATGCTCAACCAGAAAGCACGTGTACTCCGGTTTCCCACTGGGCCTTGCACCGGTAACCGCTTGAACCGTAACCCCCATGGAAAGCTCACAGGATGCATTGGTTATGAATATTTTCGATCCATTCAGTACCCACTCATTCCCGTCCAGGACGGCAGTGGTCTTGCTTCCGCCGGCGTCTGAACCGGCGGTCGGTTCTGTGAGTCCAAAGCCCCAGAGCCCTTCACCACTGCAAAGTTTAGGAAGGTACTTTCTCTTTTGTTCTTCGGTCCCGAAATAATATATGGGGCCGATTCCGAGGGAGTTTCCGGCTGCGATGGTTGCCGCCTGAGATCCATCCACTCTTGCGATCTCTTCCACCGCGATGATGTAGGAGAGATAGTCCATCGCTTGACCGCCATACGCTTCTGAAACAAACATGCCGAAAAGGCCGATCTCCCCCATCTTTTTAGTCAGTACAGGGGAAAATTCTTCTTTTTCATCAAGCTCGCCGGCGATTGGCGCGATTTCGCTCTGAGCAAACTTCCGCACCTCTTTTCGGATCATTTCCTGCTCTTTTGTCAGATCGAAATCCAATGCAAATCTCCTGTTCCGGTTAAATTATCTCTCTGTGCGCTCAAAACCACGGATTCACCGTTCTATATTCGGCATCACCATTCCACTCTCTACTACCTGCTTTTCCATACCGGTTTCCGTTTTTCCTGAAAAGCGTCTATCCCTTCCCGGGCGTCTTCTGTACCGCAGAGCGACGCAAACAATTCATCCATATAGTCAAGGGCTTGATGGTAAGGAATTTCTGACATACCGTAAATGCCGGTCTTTCCGATCTGTACGGCCTGGGGGCTTTTCTGGGCGATGCTGGCGGCAAGTTTCATGGTCGCGGCATCCAGCTCATCAGGGGGTACGATTTTGTTTATGAGGCCGAGCCGCTCTGCTTCCTGAGCGGAAATAATGTCTCCGGTCAGGATCATTTCAATGGCTTTTTTTCTGCCGACCTGACGCATCAGGGGTACGGCCGGCCCCAAGCAGATCAAGCCGACGTTGATGGCCGTTGTCCCGAACTTGGCGTCCTCTGCCGCCACAGCAAGATCACTTGCAAACACCAGTCCTGCGCCGTTGGCCAGCGCATATCCTTTGACTGAGGCAATGACCGGCTTTTTCATTCGTGGGATGGTGTGGTAAAATTCATCCATCAAATGCAAAAACTCCCGGAGTTCTTTGGGGCTCTTCCCCTGAAACTCCGGAAGAGAGATGCCGGTTGAAAAATGTTTTCCTGAGGCACGGATTATCATTACGCGCACTTCGTCATCTTTATCCATACTGATCAGAGCGTCATTCAACGCTCTGGCGCTAGGGACATTGAATGTGTTCATCGCTTCCGGCCGATTCAGTGTGATGGTTCCGACCATATCCTTTTTTTCAACAAGAATGGGCTGATTTTCCATGATTTAACCTCCTTAACGTTATAATCCCTGATAAAAAACATCACTATTTGTCAACATGCAAACAATATCATACCATAAATACTGAAAGGAAAAAAATGTTAAGCGCATAATATTTCAGTTTGCGAACGATAGAGAGCAAAATCAGAACCGCCGACATTTTGCCCTAAAAATATGAGCGAGCGCTCAGTCATAATCCCTTTTCAACTCTACCCCTTTGCCACCGACGTTGTCAATATATTTATGATACGCGCTGACTCAACCTTTTCAACATTCCTGGTGCATCCATAATTTTCGTATTTACAATCCATTGCAAGTGTTTCGGCCTGTCGGGCTTTAATAAAGATGGCTGTTCTTCTTGAAAAACTTGACATAAAAAATATAGGCGTGGTAACATTTGTGAACGACCGCTCAGTCAGGTTTTTAAAATGGTCGCAATGATTTTCACAAAATACGTTTGAGGCTTACCATGGACCCAAAGGACGCAACACAAGGAATGGCCATCCAGATCAAAAACCCTGACCTTGTCAGGCGTCGGCATCGTCAAATTGTAGACGCTGCGGTTCAACTGTTCATTAAAAACGGGTTTCACAAGACCACAACCCGTGAGATCGCCAGTGCTGCCGGTTTTTCCATCGGCTCTTTGTATGAATATATCTCCTCCAAAGAGGATATTCTGTATCTGGTTTGCAAGGCCATTCATGCCGAGGTCGAGCAAGGCGTGTCGGATGCCATGACCAGAGCCACTGACGGCGACAATCCCCTGGCAGAAGTGATTCGCGAGTATTTCATGGTTTGCCATCGCATGAGTGATCATATTCTGCTGTTATACCAGGAAACTCAGTCTCTACCGCCGCAATGGCGCAAAAAGGTACTTGAAAATGAGGTTCGGATTACCGGTATTTTTATGGAAGTGCTGGCGCGACTCATTTCAACCGGTGATTTGCCTCATCTGAATGAACGCTTCATGGAACTCCTTGCCCACAACATTTCCGTCTTGGGCCACATGTGGACGTTTCGACGCTGGTTTCTGGCACGTCATTACAGTATTGAGGATTATATAGCACTTCAAACCGAGTTTATCCTGGGTCTGTTTATATAACAAGGAGGGAGTATGAGTGCTGAAGTTGACGTATATAAACCCAAACACAACATAAGGACTGTTACGGCAACATCTCTTTTTGACGGTCACGATGCCTCTATCAACATTATGCGTCGAATACTTCAGGACACCGGTGTTGAAGTGATACACCTGGGGCATAACCGCTCTGCTTTGGAAATTGTGGATGCCGCCATTCAAGAAGATGTCCAAGGTGTGGCCATATCGAGTTATCAGGGCGGTCATGTCGAGTTCTTCAAGTACATTGTAGACCTTTTAAAAGAAGCCGGTGCTTCCCATGTTAAGGTTTTTGGCGGCGGTGGCGGTGTTATCGTGCCCGAAGAAATTCGAGAAATAGAAGCATACGGGGTAACCAAAATATATTCTCCCGAAGATGGGGCAAGATGGGGACTTCAGGGCATGATTAACCATATGGTTCAGCATATGGACTTTTCGACTGTCCAGGAAAAAAAATGTGACGTTGACAGCCTTTCCCCGGATAACAAACTCAATGTTGCCCGCCTTATCACCGCTGTTGAACAGGCCAAGGCCCAGGGAAACGGGCACCTTGCCAATCTCAGATCCCAAATATTGAAAAAAATAGGCGGCCGGAAAACACCGACCATCGGCATTACCGGAACCGGCGGTGCCGGAAAATCATCTTTAACAGATGAGTTGGTTCTGCGAATTCTTCACGACCTCAAAGATCTTCACCTGGCGATCATCAGCAGTGATCCATCACGTCGAAAAACCGGCGGCGCACTCCTGGGCGACAGGATACGGATGAACGCCATCGGAAATTCCAGGGTGTATATGCGCAGCCTGGCAACCCGTGAATCAAGCACAGAAATTCCCGACACCCTGACCGAAACCATAGACGTCGTCAAGGCCGCAGGATTTGATCTCGTAATCGCCGAAACAGCAGGTATCGGACAGGGCGATTCGAACATTATCGATCTGGTCGATTTGTCTGTTTATGTAATGACCAGTGAGTTCGGGGCCGCCACCCAGCTTGAAAAGATTGACATGCTCGATTTTGCCGATCTTATCGTAGTGAACAAATATGAAAAGCGAGGGGGCGAAGATGCGGTACGTGACGTAAGAAAGCAGGTACAACGCAACCAAAAGGCATGGAATAAATCACCGGAGGAGATGCCGGTATACGGCACCATCGCGTCCAAATTCAACGACGATGGTGTTACGGCACTGTATCACGGGGTCATGGATGCACTGACGGAAAAAACAGGTGTCCAGTTTGATTCGGATCTGCCGAGAATTGAAACCCGGATATCCACGTCTAAAACAATCATTATCCCCCCGAAACGTACCCGATATCTCTCTGAAATTTCGGATACGGTCAGAGACTATCACCGGCAAACAAAAGTTCAAACAGACGCCGTGCGGAAAATCTGGCACCTCGAAGAGACCGCAGCGATCCTGAGCGATGATATCTCCAAGAAAGATCCATCAGAGTTTCTTGAGCGTCTTAAAAAGGAAATTGCAAAAGCCGAGGCCTCTTTGGATTCCGAAACGACCCGGCTTCTTGATGACTGGGAAGATCTCAGGAAAATTTACCGAAAAGACGAACTCATATACCATGTTCGAAATCGTGAAATGAGGGTTCCGCTTTACACCCGATCATTATCACTGACCCGGATCCCGAAAATTGCCCTCCCCAATTTTAAAGATCCCGGTGAAATTTACACATGGCTGAGGAAAGAAAATGTGCCCGGTCGATTTCCGTTTACGGCTGGCGTTTTTCCTTTAAAACGGATTGATGAAGACCCCACACGGATGTTCGCCGGCGAAGGTGATCCTGCAAGAACCAACAGCAGATTCAAGCTCCTGTCCGCCAATTATGAAGCCAAGCGCCTGTCTACGGCTTTCGATTCCGTAACCCTGTATGGTTATGATCCTGACCGACGCCCGGACATTTACGGCAAGGTCGGAACTGCCGGTGTCAGCATATGCACACTTGATGATGTTAAAATTCTTTATGACGGATTTAACCTGTGCGCGCCCAATACCTCGGTCTCCATGACCATCAACGGTCCCGCTCCCATAATGCTTGCCATGTTTTTAAACACCGCCATAGACCAGCAGGTGAACGCATTCAAAAACGAAAAGAAGAGAAAGCCCTCAGAGCAAGAATACAGCGAAATCCATTCAAGAACGCTTTCCAATGTCCGGGGTACGGTTCAGGCAGACATTTTAAAAGAGGATCAAGGGCAGAATACCTGTATTTTTTCCATTGATTTTGCGCTGAAAATGATGGGGGATATTCAGGAATACTTTATAGAAAACAATGTCCGAAATTTCTATTCCGTTTCCATCTCAGGATACCATATTGCCGAGGCCGGCGCCAACCCGATCACGCAACTGGCCCTAACGCTGGCCAACGGGTTTACCTATGTGGAATATTACCTGTCCCGGGGGATGCCCATCGACAGCTTTGCACCCAATCTATCCTTCTTCTTTTCCAACGGCATGGATCCAGAATATACGGTCATCGGCAGGGTTGCCAGACGCATCTGGTCCGTTGCCATCAAGAATAAATACGGCGGTTCGGTTCGGTCCCAGATGCTGAAATATCATATCCAGACATCCGGTCGTTCCTTGCATAGCCAGGATATACAGTTTAATGATATCCGGACAACCCTCCAGGCGCTTTGCGCAATTTATGACAACTGCAACAGCTTGCATACCAACGCTTTTGATGAAGCCATTACCACACCGAGCAGTGAGTCGGTCCGGCGGGCGCTGGCCATCCAACTCATCATTAATCGTGAGTGGGGTCTGGCCAGGAGCGAAAATATGATCCAGGGAAGCTTCATTGTCGAGGAACTGACGCGGCTGGTTGAAGAAGCGGTCCTCATGGAATTCGACCGGATTACCGAACGCGGAGGTGTCCTGGGAGCCATGGAGACCGGTTATCAGCGGAGCAAAATTCAGGAGGAATCGATGGTTTATGAGAATTTAAAACACACGGGAGAGCTCCCAATTATCGGTGTAAACACCTTTCGTGATCCAGATACCGTTCTCGGACAACTATCAGAAAGTGTTGAACTATCGAGAGCGACCGAAGCCGAAAAGCAATCCCAGCTCGAAAGACTGGCAGCGTTTAAAAGGCGCAACGAAAAGGAATCACCGGCGGCGCTGAAGCGTCTCCAGAATGTCGCCCTGTCCAATGCCAATATTTTTTCAGAGCTTATGGAGGCGGTTAAAGTCTGTTCCCTGGGACAGATTACTCAGGCATTGTATGATGTGGGGGGGCAGTATCGGCGCAATATGTAAATTTTCGTATGGCATGAAAACAACATAACAATAAAGGTATTGAAAAGGAATCTAATAAGCATGCAGGTGATCCGATTCACAGGCGTGTCACTGTTTGAGTGTGTTAGTGAGCGTTAGGAAAGAACGGCAAAATAGTACTTTATTTATATGTTAAATGATATCCTCGCTTAATAGATTTTTTAAAAAACTATCACCCGTTCTTTCTTTATGCTCACTTACGCACGAGTTTGACACGATCTTGAATCGGATTTCCTGCATGCACTGATATTGTCAAAAGGTTAAAATATTATAAAGCGACAAGGAGACCAGGGAAAATGAAAGAAGCTGTCATCGTTAGCGCGGTGCGAACGCCATTGGGAAACTTTAACGGCTCTTTGGGGAATATCGGAGCAACCCGGCTCGGTGCAATCGTCATTGAAGCTGCGGTTGAACGGGCCGGTATACCCAAGGATGACGTTAACGAAGTGATCATGGGAATGGTTCTCCCATGCGGATACGGCCAGAACCCGGCCCGGCAGGCTGCGGTGAAGGCGGGATTGCCATGGGAAGCCGAATGTATCACTGTCAACAAAGTGTGCGGATCCGCCTTAAAATCGGTCATGCTCGCGGCCCAGGCCATTCAGGTCGGTGACGCGGATGTTGTTGTCGCCGGCGGTATGGAAAACATGAGCATGGCGCCATACTTTCTCAAAAAAGCCCGTTTTGGATACCGGATGGGACCGGACAAACTTGAAGACCACATGGTTCACGACGGGCTTTGGGACATTGTCAACGATTTTCACATGGGTATTTCCAATGAACTTTGTTCGGAAAAATACAGCATCAGTCGTGAAGATCAGGACCGATACGCCGCCGAATCCTACCGTCGAACCCTTGAGGCGATCAGCAAAGGACGCTTTAAAGAGGAAATCATTCCCGTCGAAATCCCCCAGCGGAAAGGTGATCCCTTTATTTTTGATATAGACGAGTGTCCCCGAGAGACCAGTTATGAATTCCTGTCAAAGATGAAACCCGCATTTAAAAAAGACGGCGTGGGAACCGCAGGAAACGCGTCCATCATCAGCGATGGCGCTGCCGCCGTGGTTGTGATGTCGAAAAAAAAGGCAAAAGAATTGGGATGTGAGATCATGGCGACCATCGGTGCTCAGGCATCCTTTGGTTTGGACATGAAATACCTTCTGGTGGCACCGATTTGGGCCATTCCGAAATGTCTCGAAAAAGAAGGAATATCCATAAAAGATGTGGACCTGTTTGAAATCAACGAAGCTTTCAGCGGCTCGACGGCGGCCGTACTAAAGGAACTCGATCTGGACCCCGCAAGGGTCAATGTGAACGGGGGAAGTGCGGCACTGGGCCACCCCATTGGCGCCAGCGGATGCCGGATCCTTGTCACCCTTTTATATGAAATGAAAAGGCGGGATAAAAAGATCGGGGTTGCTTCTCTCTGTCTTGGCGGCGGTGAGGGGGTTGCCCTAATACTAAAACGGGCGTAAAAATGCTTTGTTGTTTTCTATTTAAAACAGAGAAAGAACAGCTTGGCCAAAATGAATTTTAAATCAGAAGCACGAAATCCGAAACAAATTCAAAATACGAATGTTCAAATTTTCAAAACCAATTGTTTTGTTGTAACATATCTCTATTTTAAAGTTTTGGACATTAGAATTTAGAATTTGGACATTGTTTCGTGTTTCGATATTCGAATTTCGAATTTTATCGATTTTAGCAAAATTAATAGTAAATTACATTTAAAAATGGGAAATTTACTGTTTGCTTTCCCAGGGAGGTTGCATGGAGATTAAAAGATTCGGTGTTGTGGGTGCGGGTCTGATGGGAAACGGAATTGCCCAGGTCGCGGCCATGAGCGGTCTTGATGTCATCATGAACGATATCAAGACAGAATTTGTTGAGCGCGGTCTTGGTTCCATTAAAAAGTTGTTACAGCGTGGCGTAGACAAAAACAAAATGACCGACCAAGAGAAGAATGCTGTTTTGGACCGCATCCAACCCAGTGTAGACATCAAAGATATGGCGTCCGTCGATTTTGTTGTCGAAGCCGCTACCGAAAATGAACAGATCAAGTTCCAAATATTCAAAGAACTGGACGAAATATGCACTCCCCGTGTCATTCTTGCAACCAACACCTCTTCCATTCCAATCGGACGGGTTGCAAGTTGTACCCACCGGCCCGGAAAAATCATTGGGATGCATTTCATGAATCCGGTTCCGGTGATGAAGCTGGTTGAGGTGATACGTGGACTTGGAACATCGGACGAAACATTTAAAACCACATGGGATCTTTCGATAAAGTTTGGTAAAATACCCGCAGAAGCCGGCGATTACCCCGGTTTCATCGCCAACAGAATCCTTATGCCCATGATCAACGAGGCCGTTTACTGTCTGTACCAAGGCGTCGGCACACGTGAAGATATCGACTCGGTCATGAAACTCGGAATGAATCATCCCATGGGGCCGCTGGCCCTGGCGGACCTTATCGGATTGGATACTTGCCTCGCCATTATGGACACCCTTTTCGACGGATTCAAAGATTCAAAGTACCGCCCTTGCCCGCTGCTCAGAAAATATGTGGAAGCCGGTTGGCTGGGCAGGAAAACCGGGCGAGGATTCTATGAATATAAGTAACCGTCCTGTAAGTATAATGGAAACTAAATAGTGCCCTTCCAGAAATGAGGATTTTTGTTCTATGTCAAGGCATGCGAAAAAAATAACCGCAGGTGCACCGAAGGAAATGCCCTTGGGGTGCATATGTGTAATATTCCGAGGATTATTTTGTGAGCATAACGTAGAGATTGGGCAAAAAGACCATTTATGGATGGACACTAACTAAGGAGGCGCCATGGCAAAAAAGAAAACAGACCCCATCGTTCCGGTAGGGAAAAAAATAAAAAAAGAGCGGCTCAGAAAAAAAATGTCCCTCGATCGTGTGGCCAATGAAACCGGTTTGTCCATCGATTATCTAAAAAAGATCGAAGCCGGCAAGGAAATACCTCCCGTAGGAACGCTCTTGCAACTTTCCAGGGCTTTGGAAATCGATTCCGGCTTTTTTTTGAGGGAGCAGGAAACAAGTTTAAAGAGCCGGATCAAAGCCTATACCAAACGGACTGAAAATTACGCATACACGACGCTGACGCCGGGTGCCGAGAACAAACATTTGAAAGCATTTAAAGTCACCATTGACCCGATGCAGGATCACAAGGGCGTCGGGTATCAACACGAAGGCGAAGAATTTGTTTATGTGCTGGCAGGAAAAATCGAGTTGACTGTCGGGGATCATGTCAATCTTCTCAATGCAGATGAGTCCCTTCACTTTAACTCGGGCATACGGCACAAGATCAGAAACATCGGTGAAGAACAAGCTGAGCTTATCGTTGTTGTCTATGGACCATAAGATAGTTTTTCGAGATTTGACAATTAATTGATTGGCATCTAATTTTTCAGTTTCTTAAAAGGATATAACCCATGTCTTTCAAACTTACAGATGAGCAACTTATGATTCAGACCATGGCCAGGGAATTTTCAAGAAATGTTTTGGCGCCTACCGCTGCGGATCGAGACCAAACCGGCGAATTTCCCGCTGAGAATCTGAAAACTATGGGAGAACTCGGATTCATGGGGATGATGGTTCCTTTTGAGTACAACGGTTCCGGTGCCGACACCGTGAGCTACGTGCTCGCCCTTTCGGAAATAGCCTACTCCTGCGCGTCAACCGCCGTGGTCATGTCCGTGCACAACTCCATTGTCTGTGAAAGTATTCATCGATTGGGAACCGAAGCGCAAAAAGAAAGATATTTAAAACCGCTGGCGACCGGAAATATCATCG
>JBHPCZ010000115.1:0-10409 GCA_042573625.1 Thermodesulfobacteriota bacterium | reverse complement strand
CACACACTTTTGACTATATATTAAAAGTGCGCTCGTGGCGCACTTGCAGATATCACAACACTTGTATCATATCGTGTTCAAATTAGTTCAGATATAACGGTTCAAGGTTTTTCTCCAATCTGCGGATGTTCTCGGCGACGACTTTCACAATTCCCCTCATGGAGACATCCGTGGAGCCAGCGATATGAGGCGTGGCCATAACGTTATAATTGAAAATCGGATCATTCGGATCCGGTGGTTCCTCCCAGAAAACATCTAGGCCAGCACCAGCAATTTCTCCGGATGCAAGGGCATCTTCCAGTGCATCACGGTCCACTAACCCACCTCTGGAAAGGTTGATTAAAAAAGCTTCGTTTTTCATGGATGAAAAGGCATTGTGGTCAATAAGATTCCTGTTCTCGGGAGTCAATGGCAGACACAAAATCACAAAATCAGATCTCGACAGCAATTTCTTGAGGTCTTCAATCCCCCCTACCCAATCCATTCCAAGTTTTGCCATGGCGTCTTTAGGGTTATGCCGTTTGATACCGATTAGGTGAACACCAAAGGCTTTTAACCTTGTTACCAGAGCTCGTCCTATTCCCCCGAGACCGATGAGCCCGATTGTCCTGCCGTTCAAAGCCCTTCCCTGTGGTTGGCCCATATTCTGTTCTGCTAAGCTTTTTGACATTCCCCGAACATCTCTAGAAAGGCCTATTATCATATAGATGCCCAATTCAGCCACTGAATCAGCGTTTCCAGAAATATCTGTTGGCACATTGGCAACCTGTATATTGCACCTTTGTGCCGCATCTAGGTCAACCATCTCAAGCCCTGAACCGCACTGTTGGACAAGTCGCAATTGGTCTCCGGTTTCAAGCACCTCCTGTGATACCGAAGACATGGTGGGAATCAATACATCGAAGCCTTTTAACGTATCGACCGCAAAACGACCGGTGAACTCGAAGTGATGCTCAGGCAGCTCAGCCTGGATCAAGCCTAAAAAACCGCCCCAAGCATTCTCTGGTGCAGCAAAAAGAATTTTCATTGATCACCTCTAATTTCATTTTGCGATTTCATAGTTTATAAAATTGGAGCTTAGCATAAAATAGACAGCTACATTGAAAGTTTCTGGTAAAAGTGGGGCTTTGTGAAACCTGTGATACAATAAACACATCTGGTAGTCTATTCGTGCTGATTACAGATATCTTGCCATGAACGCAACCGGAAGCTAATTCTTTCAGATTACATATATCATAAAAATGAAAAATGTGGATCACGTAAAACGGATTTGCCCTTATCCAAGTTATTGATTTGTTAACGCTTCGGGGACCTTATTCGCCGGACATTCAAAGTATATACAGCGTTCGCATTCGTTACGATAGATGGCAGCACCAAACCCGACAAGTGACAGTAAGTAAACTATCAGAAGACCAGGTCCCATTAGCAACCAGTATAATGGAAAAATCAGCAGTAAGGCTATAGCGCTGAAAGTGACCACCTTGTCGACAACATCAAGTGTTCCGGGACTTTTATTGAAAAACTTGGGAAGGCCCCAGAAAAAAATGCACCTGAGATATTTTCCTTCTCGGGTGTAGTGGGGGCAGTGGGTACAATAGAATCTCAAAATAAGCGCTGAAATACACACGGCCAATCCGATAAAGGTAATCGCCCACCAGACTGAGCTTTTAAGGATTGCAAGGAATGCTGTAACGAACGGAACCGATAGAAGGCAAATGTAGAATAAGAAATCGAAAAAGCTATAACGGGTTTTTAACTCATTTTGGGAATGAATCATAGCCTGCTCCTCTGTGTTCAATGCAAATGAAAAATACCAGAAGGTGACTATTTTAAAACCTGAATTTTGCACGAAGCGGAGGCTTCCATATGCCAGGCATTTCAGAGCGCAGCCATAGCATGCTATTGCAAGCCCTGAATAACGTAGACGCCGAAGGAGTCATGCCGAAGGCAATGGAAGCCTCCGGCTCGCTTCAGGGTGAGAATTAATGAGAAAAAAGCCATCATCCATTTTGCCTGTTGGGCATATTATTTTATGGTTATGGCCAAAAATCTTATAAACCATATGTACTTAAATGTAAACTGAGCTTCTCATTAATTTTATGCAAGGTTCAGGTAAAATCATCTTCGTTAGGTTGCAATAGATTTATGGATTAAAGCTGCTAGTGGACCGCCGGATCATAATAGGCGACGGATGGACCCTCGTCTTCAGTATCCGTTGAATAGCAAAATGTGGTAATCGATGAGGGAGCGGGATATTCTTTCAAAAGTCCGAGCGTGGCGAATTTTTTCTTATATTCCGCTGTCACCGGAAAGTTGCCCGCCCACAGCAGCATAAACAGAACAACATCCCCGTGGGTCACTGCCACCACATGCTTACCGGAAAATCGGCGCCGTGTTCTGAATACAAATTTCTGAACCCTTTTCAAAATGTCTTCCGGCTGTTCATACCTTGCGTCCGCGCCGGTATACACATCCCCGTTCCTGGAATCAGCGATATCCGCAGGCTGACCCTGAAAAGGGGTAAAGATTTCTGTAATCAAGGCCGATTTTTTCAATTTGATATGGCGATGATATTTGAGAATTTCAGCCGCCGTCAGTCGGCAGCGAAGCAGCGGGCTGCTGAAAACGCCTTCGATGCGCAGGTTTTTTAACGCCGCCGCCACCCGAGCGGCTTCTATACGCCCTTTTTTGCTTAAAGAAAACCCCGGAAGTCTGCCGTAAAAAATATAGGATGGGTTGTGCACTGTGGCATGTCGAACCAAAGAAATTCGTGTTGAGGTGTTTTGGGGGATGATTCCGGTTTTTATCATTATTGCATTAAAATTTTCGTGAAGGCTTTACAATCACCATAAAACTAAACTGTTAAATGTAACTTAGCCTCTAGATGTAAAATGACGGTTTGTAGCGGAGGTTTTTTATTCGATATTCGATTTCTCGAGATTTTTAACCCTTCGGGAGAGCCCGAGGCGTGCAATATCCGGATTATTTGTTTGAAATAAAATCTTCCAGCAATAAAAATGCAATATCATCCGTATATTGAACCGGTGGATGCTTGCAGTAATAGGCGGATGGTGCCTCTAATACACCACCGATGTTTCTTTCGATGGCAAGTTTGCATAAACGGATGCAATCGATGGCAGCGCCAGCGGAATTGGGCGAATCTTCAACAGAGAGTCTCAGCTCAAGATCCATCGGCATATCGCCGAAAATCCTGCCCTCCATTCGAATAAAGCATACTTTGTTGTCCTTCAGCCATGGGACATAGTCACTGGGTCCGATATGTATCTTGCGTTCTTCAAGCTTCTTTTTCATAACCGCCTGCACGGCCGCTGTTTTGGATTGCTTTTTGGCATGCACTCTGTTCCGATCCAGCATATTTAAAAAATCGGTGTTGCCGCCTGTGTTCAACTGATATGTTTTTTCCAGTCTCACTCCCCGTTTTTCGAACAGGTTCGTTAAAGCGCGATGAATAATCGTCGCCCCGATCTGTGATTTGATATCGTCTCCGATGATCGGAATTTTCTTCGCCTCGAACTTCCCGGCCCAAAAGGAATCACTCGCGATAAAGACAGGCATATTGTTGATAAAAGAGACGCCGGCGTCTAAAGCGCATTCTGCATAAAACTGAGTCGCCGCTTCCGACCCGACGGGCAGATAGTTTAATAGGACTTCCGTACCGGACGCTTTTAAAATTTCGACAACCTCTTTTCGGGATGCCTCTTTTTTATCGCTAATCAAAAAAGTGTAATCCGATTCGTAGTTTTTCATGTGCTCAGAAACGCCGTCCAGTATCTTGCCCATGGATACCTTAACCGCTGTACCGAGCGTTTCTGAGACAATCCTCTCGGTGCAGTTCGGTCGTTCAAAAATGGCCTCATGAACATCTTTGCCGACCTTTCTCTGATCAATGTCAAATGCAGAAACAACTTCGATGTCCGCAGGCGTGTATCCGTTTATGGACCAGTGCAGAATCCCGATGGCCTCATTCTGGTCTGTTTTCCGATAGTATTGAATTCCTTGCAAAAGGGCGCTGGCACAATTACCGACGCCGATGATACCGATTCTAATGGGTGCCATATGATTTTCCTATCTGAAATTATAATGTTTTTTTACGGGCGCCTTGATATCCCAGATGCACGACAATCCTTTCGGAAAAGTGACAAAATCCCCTTTTCCAAAGGTTACCGTCTCCCCATCTTTTGTTTCAACGACGACCTTTCCTTCCAGCAGATAGCAGTCCTCTGTACTGTCATAATGCCAGTCGAATCGGGACACCTCTTTCTCCCATATCGGCCAGGATGTAATCCCTTTGCTCTCAATCTCTTCTTTGCCGGGTTGTTGAATTTTGATCTTCATCTTTCAGCTCCTCCCGCTCAATTCGTGTCTCTTGAAACATCACGATTATACTGTAAAACGCTGAATATGTAAATCCGATCGGCGCTTGACTTGAACGTTTTGTGTATGTATTGTCGCACTCATTTAAAAATGGCGACCTCGGGTATGGGTTCATCAAACCCGGCGAACCAGCTGAACATCTATGAAATCAAAGACTTTAAAATCCGACGCACTCCTTCTCCTGACCGCAACTATCTGGGGATTCGCCTTCGTGGCACAACGGGCGGGAATGGAGTATGTGGGCCCCTTTCTCTTCAACGGCGTTCGTTTTGCCCTGGGGAGCTTAGTCCTTGTCCCGTTTATTTTAAGAAACCGGAAAAAGCAACATCATACTGAAGAAAATTCGAAAGATCCGAGTATCAGAGCTCTCACCCTGGGCGGTGGATTTGCCGGATTATTCCTTTATATCGGCGCGTCCCTGCAACAGGTGGGGCTTGTTTACACAACAGCAGGCAATGCCGGTTTTATAACAGGGCTTTACGTGGTCATCGTTCCGATTCTCGGTCTTTTGTGGAAACAGCGTCCCACTTTCGGAACCTGGATTGGTGCGGTTCTCGCCGCCATAGGACTCTATTTTTTAAGTATTACGGGCAAATTTAATATCTCCTTCGGTGATCTGCTAGAACTTATCGGCGCTTTTTTCTGGGCAGCGCATGTACTTATTCTCGGGTGGCTTTCACCCAGAATAAATTCCCTGAAGCTGGCCTTTACTCAGTTCGCCACATGTTCTATTTTAAGCCTTATCACCGCGGTTATTTTTGAAATGATATCGCTTCAGGGAATTTTTCAGGCAGCCATTCCGATTCTTTACGGCGGGGCTCTCTCCGTGGGTGTCGCTTACACGCTACAGGTTGTAGCGCAGCAATATGCGCATCCGGCCCATGCAGCCATCCTCTTGAGCCTGGAAGCGGTTTTTGCGGCATTAGGCGGGTGGCTTTTTTTGGACGAAACCTTTACCTCGCGCGGAATATTCGGCTGCGCGCTCATGCTCTCGGGCATGCTCTTGTCCCAGCTTTTTGAAATATACGGGGAACACACTGTAGAAACACCGCATCCCGCCTCTGAGTTATAGTCGAGCGTCAGATTTGTCGATATGAAAAAATAGCCTTCATCTTGACATAAAATCCTGCTATGCTTACGGGCCATGAAACAATCTCGGGACAAAAAAATATCTTTAACAAAAGAAAAGAAAAAAACCTGGTGCCTTTCCTGTGGTACGACAAAAAATATGGTCAGACGAAAATATTGTTCCATAGACTGCAGGCAGAGACTCCGGTACAAGCTTAATATCAGAACGGGACTATTAAAGGCGTTAAACACACGGTATGCGACCTTTTATTTTACTGATATCGCAAATATTATGGATGTGCTGTGCTACGGCTCCTCAGAGATATTCAGTTTCATCTATCCCCGTTCGCCGGGCAATAAACCTTCCGAAGACTTCAGCAAAATGGCCGATATCCTCGGCAATGCGTGGTGGGCTGAAAAGCGGCGAAGCAATAAAAAATACCTTGCTTCGCGCTATGTTTTAGAGCAGGCCGATCGAAACAACGTACCGGCGGATGCCGTCAAACCCTCGGAAATAAAAAATCCAACCATTCAGGGAACATCGCTGATTCATCTCAAGCTGGACAGATCCGCGCTTAACTCCCCTGAATTGCAACAGCGGATAAAAAATGCGTATCGCCTTCAGGCGAAGAAACACCATCCGGACCTTGGCGGCGACAATATGTCATTCATGAAAATTCATCATGCGTACGAAGAATTGATTCAATGGGCGGACAATCCTTCTTTTTTTACACGACGCGGGTTTCCGGACAAATGGTTCTACGACGGAAGCAAAAACCGATGGGTGCAGCCGACGCCGAGTCAAAAGCAAAAGGTTTAACCATCCTGATTGAAAAGTGTTCTAATTGAGCCGCCTTTGAAAAATCAGCGAATGTCACCATTCAAAAGAGTATCATTTTACCGATACCCTTTACATATCATAGATTCTATTACCCTAAATGAGCGTAAAAAAATCGATAGAATCTTTTAAAGGCTCTAAATTACAACTTTTATTTTAAGTGTGTGGTTCAATTTATATACCGCTACCAAGTGAAATATGATGATGCAGTTTTTTCTCAATTTTGTTTGCCCGTTGGGAAAGCCGATGATACCCCACCTGCCGCGTTGGAAAGGATTCGCGGTAGTTTACTACAGCTTCACCCTTTCCGCCTTGCATCTGGGGCATCCTCGACTTTCGCTCAATTAGGTATCATCACATGATATTTATGTAGAAAACCAGAGCGTTAACCCGTTTACGAAAAATAAAGCAAAGTCATCTGTGGACATGTCCCCCAAAACCATCAAACTTGACGATATCGCAGATATCATATCCACCGGCTTCAAGGACCGGGATGCGATGACCTTTTACATCGGGTCGAATGCAGCCACGCCCACCGCCTCTATCGAAGTACTGACCGCCGCTGTAAAATCAGGTTCCCCCCGGTTGCCGTTTATCCGGATGGTACACACGCTGTTGCAGGGACCGGTGCCCTATGTAGACAAAGGTCTTCAAAACCGCATTATGGCCTACTCCATATTTTCCGGCGGACCGGTCCGGCAGGCAGCCAATGAGGGCCGGGCCTTTTACCTTCCCTGCACCCTGGCCAACATAGAGGGTCTGATCGACAAAGGGCAGAAATATGAACCGGATGTGGCCATCATAAAAGTCAGCCGATATCCGCGCACCGGTGAGTACAGTCTGGGGCTGTCAGTGGAAGCGCTTCATACGGCGATTGATCACGCCAGCATCGTTATCGCCGAGCTGGACCCGGATATGCCGTTTACCCAGGGCGAAAGCATTGTGGACGCACGGTCCATTGATTATCTTGTGGAAGAAGGTATAAAACCGGTTTACGACTTTCCGGCACCGGATTTTGAAAACCTGTCTCCGGAGGAACAACGAATCGGTGCGCTGATTACAGAGCACTTCATCTGTGACGGTGCAACTATCCAGGCGGGTATTGGAAAAATTCCGGATGCGGTGGTGAGCACCATCAAAGATGCAAACCCGAAGGATTTGGGGATTCAGACCGAACTTTACGGTGACGGCCTGATGCTTTTGCAAAAATCCGGTATCGTCACCAATCGTAGAAAAAAGAATAACACAGGTTACAGCACCACCAGCCTGATCATGGGTTCCCGGGAGCTGTACGATTTTGTCCACATGAACTCAGACGTCCAGATGCGGCCGGCGTCCTTTACCAACGCATCTCACAGCATTCGCCTCAACCGCCCATTCGTGTCCATAAACACCGCCATCGGTGTTGATCTGTTCGGCAATGTCTGGGCCGATTTCATCGATCCCCGGCGATACTACAGCGGTGTGGGCGGCCAGCCCGATTTTATTCGCGCCATCAACCATCCTTCCATCGGCACGCCGATCATTGCAATGAAAAGTCTGACCAACAAGGGGGAATCCAAAATCAGTGTTATGCATCCACCGGGAATCAGTCTCACCGCCTCGGCGTATGATGGTGTGGTGCTGGTGACGGAATACGGGATTGCCGATCTGCGCGGATTGACATTGGGCAACAAGGCCCTTGCCATCGCCAGTATTTCCCACCCAAAATTTCGCGAAAATTTCCTGAGGAAAATTCACGACGACCCTATGATTACCAAACCCTTTAATTTTACAACAGACAAAATGCCATACGGCGCAACTCCTTACCTGGGTAACATTGAAATTAATGATGAAGCGGACTAACCTGATATTTCATGAATTTCAGACAACATCCGGTTCACTCACTCTGCATGTGGATGGTTTGAATTTATGGTTCATGCATTTAGTCTTGAATCAATCGTTTTTAGGTATTGAAATATTAACCTTAACTGCAACAAGGCGAACTTGACTTGTCAATCAAAATTGATGATATCTGTAATTTAAACTCCATCTCCCCTTTTATAACAAATTGATGGGTCGGGGTGTTTTTATTATAAAGCCTTATTTCCAGCGGAATGGCTGATCTTTTTTTAAAGCGTGTACTGTTTGAGTGCATTAGGGGATCGTTAGAAAGAACAGACGCATGCTTATATATTTTCACTGGGAAACATGCCGTCATGACATTAACCCACTGTTTTTTCAATAAAGGTCTCTGTTCTTTCTTTACGAACCCTTATGCACGAGTTTACACAATTTCAAAAAAGATTAGCCATGGAGCGTTTAACGGGGAAAACTCCCCGACCCCTCAATAAATTGATCATCTGTTTCATTATTATTTTGCTTTTCAAAGGATTTTAGGATTGTTAAGCTATAAGGAAGCTACAGATGGCTATCCTGAATGAATATAAGAAACACTTATCTCAATACCCAGACAATAATCATCTTTTATACTTCGATAATAATAACAACTTTATGAAAGGAGATACGCTATGAAGGCTTACCGGACAAAATCGCTCGTTTTGGTTATGGTCACTCTTTTGCTGGTTGGTTGCGCAGCCCAGCAACCCTTACAGAAACCGAAACCGTGGGCTTCATTCACGGCAGAGGATCTGAACAGCAAACTGAAGTCGAGTGAATACGAACAAAAGGTAAATACTTTTCTGGTCGTTATGGACGTATCCGGCAGCATGCTGGACGCCTTCAAAGGCATGAAAAAAATAGATATTGCCAAAGGCTTTGTGTGGCGTCTGGACCAGACCATTCCTGACCTGGAACTGACCGGCGGGCTGAGGACCTTGGGGCAGATGTTCAGAAATGACAGCCTTCTTGTCTACGGAATGACTTCATATTCAAAAGGAGCGCCTGGAGCAGCTGCCGAAGGTGTTCATGGTGGTGGTATGACACCTTTGGGGAATGCTCTGGATAAAGTGTCTGATGATCTGAAACCGGCACAAGGCAATATTGCTGTGATTGTAATAAGTGACGGGAAAGAAACGGACACCAAGAGCGTTACGGCTGTCCAGAAGATAAAAGCGCAGTATGGAGACAGGTTGTGCATTTACACGGTACTGGCTGGAGATGATGCCCGTGGCAAGGAGCTAATGGAAAAGATCGCCCAGGCAGGAGGCTGCGGATTTTCGATCAACGCGGATCAGATCAATTCGAGCGACGGTATGGCAGATTTTGTGGAGAAGGTATTTCTAACCAGGCTTCCGGACGCTGACGGCGACGGCGTTTTTGACAAATTCGATAAGTGTCCAGATACGCCCAAAGGTGTTAAAGTAGACGCAAAGGGTTGCCCGCTTGATTCCGACGGTGATGGAGTGCCAGACTACCTGGACCAATGTCCGGATACACCCAAAGGCGTTACAGTAGATACAAATGGTTGTCCCCTTGACTCCGACGGTGATGAGGTGCCGGATTACCTGGACCAATGTCCGAATACGCCCAAAGACGTTGAAGTGGACAAATGGGGTTGCCCGTTTGATTCCGACGGTGACGGGGTTCTCGACTATATGGATGAATGTCCCGACACACCAAAGGGAGCCACAGTGGACAAAAGAGGATGCTGGGCCTACGAATCGATTCTGCTGTTTGATTTAGACAGCGATAAGATTAAATCAGATGCCTACCCTATGCTTGATGAAGCAGTTTCCGTACTGAAAAAGAATCCTAAAATTCGTGTCGAAATCCAGGGGCATACCTGTAACCAGGGAAGCCCGAAATACAACATGGGACTTTCCGAGAAACGGTCCAGGTCAGTCAGGGACTATTTTACGAGTCACGGAATCGAAGCGGACAGACTGACAACCACAGGTTATGGATTAACCCGGCCCGCTCATCCAAACGACACGGAGGAGAATCGATCAAAAAACCGAAGAGTTGAATTAAAACCCATACGTTAAATGAACATTGTTTTTATGAGAATAATGGGGCGAGTATTGTTTGCCCGCCCCATTATCTTTTTGATTTTTTTTCGGATAGTTAGATATATGAGCAGTCGGGAAGTTTTCGCTGTTCAACCGCTCAAGGGATAATCATCTTTTAAACCGTGTGAACTCGTGGTTAAAGGCTCGTAAAAAAGAAC
>JBHPCZ010000114.1:0-10431 GCA_042573625.1 Thermodesulfobacteriota bacterium | reverse complement strand
TCGGCAGTTCCTTTATTCCGGATAAAGGCCTGGTTGAAATAAAAGTGGAGGATACCGGGTGCGGTGTTGACAAGGAACATCTGAATAAGATTTTTGACCCTTTTTTCAGCACGAAAAAAGAGGGTAAAGGACTCGGCCTTGGCCTTTCCGTTGTTTTCGGAATTATAAGTCGGCACAAAGGAACCATCAGCGCGGAAAGTGAGCTTGACAAGGGAACGGTGTTCACTATAAAACTGCCCGTTGATGGGAAAGTTATCTAAATTCCAAGATTTTTTGGTTGGTTTCACATTTTTAAAATAGAATCAGTGGGCGATAACAATCATGTTTAAGCAGATTCAGAAACTTTTTAATACCCTTACGGTTCGACTCACGCTATCCGTCGGACTGGTGCTGCTGCTCAGTATATCCATTTGGGCTTATTTTAATATCAACTATCAAAAGGAAAGTACATTCACCAAGACCATAGCAGAGGTCAACCGATTGGCGGACACCATCAAACTGGGTGCCCATTATGCCATGAAGCTCAATTCCAGAGAAGAAATTAATGAAATAATCAAGAATATCGGGCGGCATGAAGAAATCGAAAATATCAGAATCTACAATAAGCAGGGGGAGATACAATTTTCAAATGTGACTAAAGAAATTGATCTGACAACCAATATCAAAGATGACGCCTGCTATATCTGCCACCGAACCGAACCGCCCCAACAATCGCTCGACATTATGGAGAGAACACGAATATTCGAATCCCCGGACGGCTACAGACAATTGGGAATTATCAGCCCCATTTACAACGAACCGGGTTGCTCTTCGAACGGCTGTCATTTCCACCCTGCAGATAAAAAAGTGTTGGGCTTGCTGGACGTCGTGATCTCTCTGGAAAAGACGGACAGGGCGATATTCTCCTATGAAAGGCGGATTATTTTGCTGGCCATTATTATTTTCCTTGCCTCAGCCGCCATCATATGGACCTTTCTTTTGGTATTTGTGAACCGACCGATAAACAGGCTGATTACCTGGACCCGTCTCATCGGGCAGGGGAAATATGACTATACCATGCACACGGGCTGGGATGATGAAATCGGTCAACTGGCATCCGCCGTCGATCAGATGGGACAAAGAATCAGAGAAAAACAGAAGAAGCTTAATCTACAGAAGGACGAATATCAGCAGCTTTTTGAAAAGGTTCCCTGCTATATCACCGTTCATGACAGGGATTTAAGATTGCTCCGGTACAATCAAGAATTTATCGAACAGTTCGATCCCAAACCCGGAGATTATTGCTATCAAGTGTACAAAGGCCGAACGGAAAGATGTGAGATTTGTCCGGTACTTAAAACGTTTGAAGACGGAGAATCCCATTACAGCGAGGAGGCCGGAATAACCAAAGACGGTTCACCATCTCATTGGCTGGTCCAGACCACACCCATCAGAGACGACAACGGTGAAATCACCGCGGTCATGGAGATGAATATCGATATTACCATACGTAAGGTTCTGGAGGAGGAGATCCGGAAATCTGAAGCAAAATACCGCAGCATATTTAACAATATCCCGGAGCCGGTCTTTGTCCTGGATGCAGAAAGTCTGGAAATACTGGATTGCAACAACAGTGTTACGGCGGTTTACGGATTCGAAAAAGAAAATATCGTAAAGACCTCTTGAACGAAACCATTATTCAAAACATATAAAGCAGTTGGACATCATAAACCAGACGCGGCAGATGACCAAAGACGGCAGAACCATTTTTGTCGATATTCGTATTTCGCCTTCTGAATATATGGGACATGATGCTTTGCTCATAACCACCAGCGATATAACGAATCGTTTGATGGCGGAACAGCAGCTGATTCAGGCCGGCAAGATGGCCACTCTCGGAGAGATGGCGACCGGTATCGCCCATGAACTGAATCAGCCCTTAACCGTCATCAAAACCGCCAGCAGCTTTTTAATTAAAAAGGTCAGCAACGATCAGAAAATTAAGGAAGATATACTGAAGACCATGGCGGAAGAGATCGACAGCCATGTGGACCGCGCATCCAAGATCATCAGCCATCTGAGAGAGTTTGGTCGAAAATCCGAAGTAAGGAAGCGACAGGTTAATGTCAACGAGGCCCTCGTTAAAGCGCTGGATATGTTTTCCCAGCAGCTGAAACTGAGAAACATAGAGGTCGTAAAGGACTTAGATCCGAAGCTGCCAACCGTCCTGGCCGACGCCAACCGCCTGGAGCAGGTTTTTGTCAACCTTCTGATCAACGCCAGGGATGCCATCGAGGAAAAATGGGAGCAGGAGGCATCCGGGAAAGAACCCAAGCGGATATACCTGAAAACAGGTGTTCAGGATGAGAAAGTTACGGTTGCGGTGATGGATAACGGCTCGGGGATTCCCGATCACGCGCGCGATAGAATTTTCGAGCCTTTTTTTACGACCAAGACTGTGGGGAAGGGCACGGGATTAGGCCTTTCCATCAGTTACGGTATTATTCAGGATTACGACGGAACCATCAAGGTTATCAGCAATGAAAATGAAGGTTCAGAGTTTGTTGTTCAATTCCCGCTACTAAACGAGGCGTGATAATGACGGAAAAAATTTTGCTCGTGGACGATGAAGAGGGTATTCGGAAGGTCCTCGGCATATATTTGATGGATGCCGGCTACGCAGTGAGCACCGCGGAAAGCGGTGAGGAAGCTTTGGAAATTTTTAGAAAAATTCAACCACCGATCGTTCTGACAGATATTAAGATGCCCGGCATGGACGGCATTGAACTGCTGCAGAACATTAAAGCGGAGAGCCCTGACACGGAAGTGATCATGATCACGGGACACGGGGATATTGATCTGACCATAAAGAGTTTGCAGTATGATGCGGCTGATTTTATTACCAAGCCGATTAATGACGAGGCCCTTGAGGTTGCCCTGAAAAGGGCGCGGGAAAGAATCTCCATGAAGATGAAGCTCAAGGAATATACCGAGGACCTCGAGCGGCTGGTCCGGGAGAAAACCCAGCAACTGGTTCAAAGTGAAAAACTTGCCGCGGTCGGCGAAACAGTAGCGGGATTGTCCCATGCCATCAAGAATATCGCCGGTGGTCTCAAGGGGGGTATTTTTGTTTTGGAGAAGGGGATCAAGCTCGATAACAAAACCTACCTGATGAACGGTTGGGAATTGGTTCAGCGTAACGTCGATAAAATCGGCAAACTGACCATGGACATGCTGGACTATGCCAAAGAGAGAGCGCTTCACTGCCGTATGTCTCACCCAAATAGTCTTCTTGACGACATTTTTAACTTAATGGCGTCTAAAGCCAAAGAGCTGGGAATGGAACTTCGAATCGATCTGGATGAAACTCTTGAGGATATCTGTTTTGATCCGGACGCGCTTCATACCTGCCTTCTCAATCTGGTGGCCAATGCCATGGATGCGTGCATGGCCATCGAATCTTCAGATCGAAGGGGGGAGGTTGTCTTGCGGTCCGCAAAGGTGGATGATTGGGGAGTCGAGTATCAGGTCATCGACAATGGATGCGGCATGGACAAGGAAACCGCAAATAAAATATTCCAACGGTTTTTCAGTACCAAAGGGACCAGAGGAACCGGCCTGGGTTTGATGATCAGCAAGAAAATAATTGACGACCACAAGGGCGAAATTCAGGTTGAGTCGGAAGAGGGCAAAGGTTCGAGATTTATCATCCGGTTGCCGGACAGAGATCCGGTGCAGGATACCCATTCTCAGAGTGGGAATAAGCCTAAATAATTTAAATGAAACTGTCGACGAAAAGCAGATACGGAATAAGATTGCTGGTGGACCTGGCCCGGTATCATAAGCGGGGGCCGATATCGATCGGAGAGATTTCCAAACGCCAGGATATTTCGGTCAAATACCTGGAACAGCTCATTCGCCCCTTACAAAGGGATAAGCTGGTCAAAAGCGTGAGGGGGCCCAAAGGTGGGCATATGCTGGCGAAAGGACCTCATGAGATTACCATGGGTGAAATTGTGAGGCTGTTTGAAGGCCAGGTTGACCTGGTGAAATGCATCAGCCTTCCGGGGAATTGTCAAATGTCTGAAGATTGTCGAGTTCGTTTGGCCTGGCAGGCGGCGACTCAGGCAATGTTCGAAAAATTGGACGCGATTACGATTGCTGATTTGGTCAGCGATTTATCAGAATCTACCTAGTGTCCATCCATCGTGTTCATTTTGGATTGGTGGATGGACACTACCTATTAAGGAGTGAGCGGAATTCCGATAAACCCGGATCCATTATTGTTGCAGCTTTTTTCGAAAATCGTCGGTGACGGCAAGATTATCTTTCAAATGCAGATCCTGTTCGGACAGACCGATGGCCAGACCCAGAAGCTGGGGAAGATAGAGAATCGTCATGCTCAGGTCTTCATTTACCATGCTGTTAATTTTTTTCTGATACGCTTCCAGGTTCATCTGGCACATGGGGCAGACGGTGACAATGGCGTCAGCGCCTTTGGCTGATTTTAATATTTCGGCAACGAGTTCCAGGGCCACGTCCTGCTTGGTGGTCATGTTGGCCGCGCCGCAACATCTGCCGCCCATATCCCAGTCATGAATCGTCGCTCCCGTGGCGTTAATTATCGGCTCCATGGAGGTGGGCGATTCAGGGTCGTCAAAAACAGCATACGGACGGAGGACCTGACATCCGTAGTAGGGGGCTATACTCAAACCGACAAGCGGTTTTTTCAAACGGGCAAATATTTTTTCAGGCCCCACATCCTGGGACAGCACATCAAGAAGGTGCCGCACCCGCATCTGACCGCGCAAATGAAGCTCTTCCTCTTTTAAAACAATGTTGATTCTTTCCAGAAGGTCTGCATCCTTTCGAGTCTTTTCCTCAACTTTTTTCAGATTCAGATAGCACGCGCTGCACGGAACAAGGATATCTTCCGCGCCGTCCATGGCTTCAGCCATGGCCAGAACACAGGCCGGAAGGGCCAGAGAAAGCAGTGGACTGATGGCTTCGGCAGCGCTGGCGCCGCAGCAGGTCCAGTTTTCGAGCTCCAAAAGATCCGCCCCAACTTCCTGCATAAAGGCTTGCGTGGAGAAGTTGTATTCACGAGCCGTTCCCTCAAGTGAACATCCTGGATAATATAGATATTTCATATTTACACCCCGAAATTCGAGTTCTGAATTCTTCTTTAGTTTTTCTCCAGCTCTTCAACCTTGCGAAAGAGCGACTCAAATGCACCGCGACCTTTTGAAGGGATTTCCGGAGAGACCTTTCCCTTGGCCATCAATCTCATTCCCAAAGGGGTAAACTTAAAGGGAAGGAAAGGGTTCTTCATGGAAAGAAAGAAAAGGGTCATAAACTCCATCTCCCTGACACGGCCATGGCGACGAACACTTTCTAAAAAATTCTGATAAAATCGAATGCCCATTTTATATAACGCAGGATTCTCTTTAATAGATATCTGTTTGAGCGTGCTCATCGCTTCGGTCAGCGGAAGACCCCTGGGGCATCGCAGTGTGCAGTAGTAGCAAACCGAACAGAGGGAAAAGGTCTTGCTATGAAAAATGGTCTCTTTCTCTCCCCTCAGCACGTTATACCAGAGCTGCCGCGGCGTGAGATCCATGGCAAAGGCATTGGGGCAGGAACCGCTACAGGTGCCGCACTGAATGCACGAATTTACCATGTCACGTACCGGGGCCAGCGGATCGACGACAGGTTCAGGAACAGCTTCGAATCTCTCTTCAGTTTCTATTTGTTCCAACTGGTTCATGTGAAATCTCCCGTTAAAATTGAATTTAGAACGTTCCTTCAAATGCCGAGTCGATGACATCGAACATCTGTTGGTCTGTATATCCTGACAGGATCGAAGCGCTGTTTGCACATACCGTGGCGCAGGATCCGCATCCCTGGCACATGGCTGCGTTGACCATCACCCTTTCCAGCTCAAGGTCGAAGAAACGGGCGCCATAGGGGCAGGTCTCGATACATTTCTCGCATTGGCAGCATAGACTGTAACGGACATCGGCCACCACTTTTCCAGTGGGCATCTGTTCATGGGCCAGTATTCTTAAAGCCCGCTGTGAAGCGGCCTCGGCAGTGGCGATGGATTCCTTCAAGCTGCTGGGGGAATGCGCCAGACCACAGGCGAAAACGCCTTCTTTGAGCGAATCCACGGGCCTCCATTTCGAATCTGCCTCTTCAAAGAAATGGTCCTTATCCAATTTCGCGCCAAAGGCTGACGCCAGACCCGCGGCAAGGGTAGGGACGACCCCGGTCGCGAGAACGACCAGGTCGGCGTCGATCTGAACCTTTCTTCCCAGAAACGGTTCAAGGGCGGTGACCTGGACAGATCCGTTGGTCGCAGACACTTCTGGCTTTTGGGCCAAGTCATAAGGTATGAAAACAACGCCGGCCTTTCGGGCCTCGGTGTAATAGGATTCGGTAAACCCATAGGCCATGATGTCCCGGTATAGAATATAAATGGCGATATCAGGATTTTGCTCTTTGAGATAGAGCGCCTTTTTTAAAGACGAAGCGCAGCATATGCGGCTGCAATAATTTCTCGGTTCCTCCCTGGAGTCGACACACTGAATCATCACCACGTTTTTGAATTGGACCGGGTCAAAGGTCTTGTCATCTAATTTTTGTTCCAGATCTTTTTGCGTTACAATGGCCTTGCTGGAACCGTAACCGTATGCGGTTGTTGTGGCTTCGGCTCCTCCGGCGGCCAGGATGGTCACGCCGTGTTCCAGTGTAAAGGTGCCTTCCGCTTCGGTTTCAATCGTTGTATTAAAACGCCCCACCTGACCATATGAACTGAGTACTTGGCTTTGAAGGTGAACCTTGATTAAGGGGTGTTTTTCCACTTTCTGCAATGTTTCTTCCAGGATCGTGTTGGTATCGTTTCCTTCCAGCGTTTTTTTCAACCAAATGAGATTGCCGCCCAGCGCCTCTTCCCGTTCCACCAGATCGACCTGAAAGCCATGATCCGCGATGGCAAGGGCTGACGTCATTCCGGCAATCCCCCCCCCGATGACCAGCGCATTCTGATTAATCTTCACTTTTGGCGAAGGGGTTGGATCATTCCATTTGACCTTGGCAAGACCCATTGCCATAATGGCCGATACGTCGTTGTTAAACGCCGATTTAACATCATCAGACGGGGATTCGGTTTGAGGCCCTGAGCGTTGAGCCCCCAGCTTTATATCGACGACTTCTATGAGGGCGGGGTCAAGTTCCAGACGTTGACCCAGTTCCCTGATTTTTCGAGCGTAGACATAGGGCAGGCAGGCCCCGATCAGTATCCGGTTCGGCTTCTGTTTTTCCGCGAGTTCAGTCAGGTTTTCCCATCCGGTTGTGGTACAGGTCTGTTCAAGAAAGTGAACCTGATCCACTGCCGGATCTGTTTCAAGGGTTCGGGCAAGTCGTTCCTGATCTAAAAGCGCTGAAAGATCATCGCCGCAGGTACAGACAGCCACCATCACCCTGGGAGATTCTACCAGAATTTCGGCTGGCGGCGGCGTGGATGAGACTTCAGGTACCAGGCTGCCGCCCGCCCTGTGAATGACGCGGGATGCTGATAGGGCGGCTGCGGAAGCCTGGATGACCGATTCGCTGATATCTTTGAGGCCTGAAAAGGAGCCTCCCAGGACGATCCCTTCCTTTTCCGTTCTGGTCGATGAGAATGGTTGGGTTTCAACGAAACCCCACGGGTTAAGGGGGATGTCGACCATTTCCGCCAGGGCTGCCGCCCCTGATGCGGGTCTTTGACCCACTGAGAGAACAACCATGTCGAAAGGCTCTTCCTTCTGATTCCCGGCGTTGTCCACATGGCTTACAACAAGATCGCGGCTTGAAACGTCTTCGGTTACGGAGTGGATTCGTCCCCTTTCAAACCGGACCCCGTGTTCAACAGCCGCCTGGTCGCGGTAGCGCTGGAACGATTTCCCGAAGGTTCGCATATCCATGTAATAGATGGCGGCTTCCAGGTCTCCAATAGATTTTTCTTTGGCGACAAGGGCCTCTTTTATGGCGTGCATGCAGCAGATGGAGGAGCAGAAGTCGGCTTCCAGCTGAACATCTCTGGATCCTACACACTGAAACCAGGCCACTTTCTTTATCGGTTTGCCGTCAGACGGCCGCACCAGGCGACCCTGGTTCGGACCGGTTCCGCTCAAGATCCTTTCAAATCCCAGACTCGTTACCACATTCGGAAAATGACCATAGCCATAGGTGTTGATATGGCTTGCCGGATCGAAATAGTCTGTACCGCCACACATAACAATAGCACCCACCTCCATCTGGGGTTCTTTGGTCAGCTCAATGTCCTGGTATATTCGGACCACCATGGGAACAAGGGTGTCGAGATCAAACGGTTTGAGGAGATAGTCGAGCGCCCCGATCT
Organism: Thermodesulfobacteriota bacterium; assembly: GCA_042573625.1. GTDB lineage: Bacteria > Desulfobacterota > Desulfobacteria > Desulfobacterales > UBA11574 > JBHPCZ01. The sequence goes on along the minus strand of JBHPCZ010000114.1, from coordinate 2,051 downwards.
TCATGGCCTCTACGGCGGTCTCTACGGTTGCGTAAGCCGTCATCATGACCACACAAAGATCGGGATAATCCTGTTTGGCCTTTTGCAAGACCTCCACGCCGTCCATGCCCGGCATTTTGATGTCCGTAAGCATGAGATGATAGGGTTGTTTTGACAGGAGGTCGAGGGCGTCAGGGCCGGATTCAGCGGTGTCGACGGCAAAACCTTCATCTTCCAGCCAGTCTTTGATGGAGTCGCGGACGATCAATTCATCATCAACGACCAGGATTCGAAAATCCTTTCGAATCTGCTCTGACACCTTGATGGCATTTGTGGGACATACGGGTTCGCATTCCCCGCAACGGGTACAGGCGATCATATCGATGACATATGTGTTGGGAATATTATGGGGGACCGGGAGATAGATCGCCTTTCGTTTGGTCATGTTCACATTAAAGGCATCCGGCACATCTACCGGACACACTTTTACGCATTCTCCGCATCCAATGCACAGATCCGGGTCTACCAGGCTCGGCTTCTGACGAAGTGATACCTTAAAGTTGCCCGGTTCACCTTCGACGGAAGCCAGTTCCGTGGACAGGCGGATGTCGATGTTTTCGTGGAAAAGACCTTTGCGCAGGCAATATTGGGATGACGTGTCCCGATCCACGAGGGGGAGCATTTTACACATGCCACAACGATCCGTGGGAAACTGATAATCGAGCTGGCTTAAAATCCCTCCGATATGCGGTGATCGGTCGATGAGGGTTACGCCATAACCGAATTCCGCCAGATCAAGAGCCGATCGAATACCGCTGATTCCGGCCCCTACCACCAGTGCTTTACCGACTTTTTTCTTCATAACCAAACCTTCCTTAGTCTATCTCTTTCCGATTCCTACGACATCGGTGAGCTCATCTTCTCTGAACACCGACAACGGCGGTTCATCTTCAATACTTCTGCCGGCTTCGTATTCAAATGCTTTCTGTGTGCCGTCTGAAACGGTTCTAAACAGCTCCATAACGGGGATATCATTGGGACAGGCATTGGAACACTGGCCGCATCCAATACATGCGGTGCTCATGTGGGCAAGGCGAGTAATGTGGTAAAAAACAGTGTCCGTGGGCATTTTTAAAATTCCTTTTCGGTTTGCCCATCGCAGGTACTGTGAAGGTTCATGGTTAAAAACATCAGTGACAAAGACACATTCCTTGCAATAGCAGACCGGGCAGGCCACTCTGCAGTTATAACAGTTGATGCAGCTGGCGAGGTATTGTGTCAGTTTGTCGAGGCTGTTGGTAATTTCAGTGGTCTCTTCAAACATTTTGTCACGAAAGGCGGTTCGCTCTGACACCAGCGTCGCGATGGCATCTTTACGACCCGGAGGTTCATCCGCCCCGGAAAGGCCGAGGCTGTTTAACAGCTCTTCTCCTGCCGGCGTCTGGGCTTGGACCAAGAGATGGTCGTTTGTATCCACTCCGAAAAGCCCGATGTTGATGTCAGCACTTGTGGGGACAGGATGTTCACAGGCCTTGCAGGTCGAAGTCAGGTCGATTCCGTCAAGGGCTGTTGCGCCGCCGGAAAGGACGTTTTTGTAAAACTTAACCGTCGTGTCCTTCCCGTTATCACCCACAATACCGAGGTAATCGTCTGTCCTGTATGTCCCCATGCAGTCAATTCCCAATACCACCAGTTCATCAATGCTGCCCTGTTTGAGCTTCACCAGTTCGATGAACGCTCGCAACTCACAGGAGCGCATGACTGCAACCACCTTGCCGCCCATGGGCTTGCGGGTCAGCCGGGACACCAGTTTGGCCGAGGTCATCGGAAAGACCGGCGCCAGAGGATCGACGCCGTCAAGCTGATCCGGATCGGTCACAAGGGTTGGCATCACAACATTCTTCATGGGGAGATGCTGAGGGACCAGGACAGCGCTGATATCTTCCAACCGGAGTATGGATTGTAAACACTCCTGTATGGATGCTAAAAGGTCCCCGTCTTTTACGTTGATTTTTGCCGTTTTCGCCATCAGTCTCCTCCAAATTATTCATTGGTCATTGTCGTTGGCACCA
>JBHPCZ010000113.1:0-10749 GCA_042573625.1 Thermodesulfobacteriota bacterium | reverse complement strand
ATGTCAGACCATACCTTTCTTCTTTCGGAAATTTTCTTGTTATTCTATAAATGACCAAACATAGTTCGTAAGATTTCTGACATACTTTTTCTTTATAATTTTTAAGCATTTCTCTCGAACCGCTCGGCTGAGCTCGCCGCAAGCCCTTGAACCCTCGACTCCTGAATCCTTAGGATCACTCCAACTCTTTTGGAGGTGATCCTTTTATCATTACACCCACAGTACGGGTATGTTATCCGCGTAATCTCTTTTGAACCGCGCCGCTGGAAAGGGAGAGTTGCCCTGCCGCAAATTCTATTGCCGTTAAATGATGGAATATTGGCGTGATGGCATAATGGGTTGTATAAAGTTGGAGCCGTTTAGGTGAATTAGTGTCCGGCCATAAGTGGTCTTTTTGCACAACCCGCCAAAGGCGGGCAAGTCTCTGCGCCTGCCCTGTGAAATGCGGAGCCTATTTCTCCGGGGTTATGCTCAAAAAACAATCCTCGGGATATGACACATATGCCTCTATCCTTATTTGCCGCAACATTTCTTGTACTTCTTCCCGCTTCCACACGGGCAGGGCGAATTGCGCCCCACTTTTTTCTCGGTGATTTCCGGTTTTGGCGGGTTCAATAATATTTCCAAATCAATAATATCTTCTGGTTTGTCTTTGTTCAATTCAATTGTGTATTTCCAGCCGTGCTTTTTAAATATCGATTCTACTTCTTTGAATCTTTTTTTTGTTTGTACATTAACAACAGCGGGTTTCTTTTCAGTACCCAATTTTGCCGACTTTTGACCATTATAAATTTTTGCCATCTTTTCACCGTTAAATAAAGGTTTGCGTTGTCAAAACGTTTTAGTGATACTTTTGCGGACATGCAATATAAGAGTCTTTCAATCTTATCATGAAACTGGATGCATCACTCTCATAATACATTTTCCTAACCGGAGGCAACAGCGCGTCTATGTAGCAATCCTCGCATAGTGTTTTGAAATAGTGATTCCTTTCTTCTCCGACTATGACAGATTCTTTGCATTTGTCACAGAATATCATTATTTTTTCTGTATCATCTTGATGGCTTGGATGCATCATCGATATCCCTCACAGGAAGACCCCGCTAAAGCAGGACACCTCGGGAAAAGGGCCATTTTGGGATGGAAACTAATTGCCCAGTATCCCCACCACAGCACCGGTCATGCAGGTTGCCAAAGTCCCGGCGACAATTGATCGAAACCCCAGGGCCACGATTTCATTCCGCCTTTCCGGGGCCATGGTCCCCATACCCCCGATCATGATTCCCAGACTCCCCGGGTTGGCGAAGCCGCACATGGCGTAGGTCATGATCAGCAGGCTCCTGGGGCTCAAGGCGTTGTTAGCCAGGCGGCTCATATCCAGGTAGGCCAGCAATTCATTGAGGATGGTCTTGGTTCCCATCAGGGCACCGGCCGTGGGAGCCTCCTGCCAGGGGACACCCATGAGCCACACCACCGGCGCCATCACCAGCCCCAGAAGTCTTTGCAGGGTTATGGAACGACCCCCCAAATCCGGCAGCAGACCAAGGATCAGGTTAACCAGATGCACCAGGGCGACCAGCACAATCAGCATGGCAATAATATTGATCAACAGCTGGACACCCTGAATAGTCCCATTGGTAACAGCGTCCATGGCACTTACCGCCGGCTTCGGCGAGGTTAATTCCCCGGACGTCACTTCACCGGTTTCAGGTATCATTATTTTTGAGACCGTGATGGCTGCCGGAACGCTGATGATGGAGGCGGTCAGGATGTGCCCCATGACATTGGGAATAACGCTGCTCAGGATGCTGGCATACAGCACCATAACGGTTCCGGCGATGGTGGCCATGCCCGTGGCCATGAGTGTGAAAAGTTCGCTGCGGGTCATATCCTTGAGATAGGGGCGGATGAATAGCGGGGATTCTACCATTCCCACAAAAACGTTGGCTGAAACACCGAGACCCTCGGCACCGCCCAGTTTCATGGTTTTTTGCAATGCCCGGGAAAAGGCTTTAACTATCACAGGCAGGATTTTCCAGTAAAATAAAAGGGATGAAAGAGCGCTGATAACCAGAACCAGTGGCAGGGCTCGAAAGGCCAGAATAAAGCTGGCGCCCGGATACTTTTCAGAAAACGGAAGATCTCCTCCGCCCAGGTAGCCGAACACCATTGATGTGCCGGCAGCCGTAGATTCTTCCAGAGAGAGGACCAAACGATTTAAGGTTATGAAAAAATCCCGGAAAACGGGCAGCTTAAGCAGAATGAATCCTACTGCCAACTGAATGGCGATACCGGCGATCACGGTCGTAACCCTAACCTGGCGCTTGTTCTCACTGATCAGCCAGGCAACCCCTGCGAAAAAAAGCAGTCCCGCTATGCTTTGCGCGATCATCATTGAATGTCTCTACGTTCTTTTTAACCCGGATTCCTTAGCCCGCTTCAAGCGGGATTCATTTGTCAGGCATTATATATTCTTCATGAAAATTCTCATTCTTCAGGGATGCCCATCAGGTTTCCTTATGTGTATGTCTCCTTAAGATCTCTCAATTTCGACACAACGTCTCGGGTCTTTTGAAAAGCATTCGCACTGCCCACATTGGCGTGTGGCAAACAAGAGCCATACCCATCATGACCGTTTTATTATGGAACGAATATTGTCTGTCATATCCTATTGCAAATAACAGAAATGAAAGTGCACTACAAGTTATTTGGGTAATTCAGGGGCGCCCCTTGTTCGCTCAACGGATTCATTGACTTGACCCCTTAATCTTATAGTTTAATGGCTAATTTTATATGAGTAAGATGGTAAAAACCGTGCCAGGGCATTTAGTTGGGGACCAGGGCATCGTTGCTTTGCTTAAGAATGATAGGTATAAGGCCATAAAGCGATAACCACCTTCAGTTGCATCTGTGCGTGCAAACTTCGCTTGTGAGGGGTTGTTGTAGTGGACATTGAAAAGAGGCATTCGAATGGAATTTCAGAATTGGCAATTTGACGATTCAAGAAGCTTGGATGGCTCAAAAGCAATACTTCTCAATCAACCGGTTAATGAATTGGGCACCTTCCGTAGAGACGGTGGCAAATTGAAAACCAACATTGTAATAGTCCGGGTTTTCGTCTTTTTGGCACCATCGGCTCATGGCGGAGAATTCAAAAGATCTGCTTCCTTGTATCTCCTCCGGTAAGAACATTTGTAATTGAAAAAGAGATTCTGGTTCAATGGGCTTGCTGACAATCAACATAAACCCCTGGTTTGAAATATCTACCGCGTGTCCCATGGGCTGATTTGTTACTGTATCAGTGACTTTCAAGTAATAGACCAAGTTCTTTCTTTCACTTATTCTTTTTTTCGATGGCTTTAATTCCAAATCAGGCGAAGCGTCCCTGCGCTTTTTGGCTTCATCCTGAAAAACTTTTTCTAATTGTTTTGGGTCATTACTTTTATCTATTATACTCGCTATTTTTATTCTACCCAGGGGCGCTGTAATATCATCTCCTTCCGAGCCCAACATAACAAGCAGACTTTCTTCTTCTAAATTTATATCTATAATCAGACCGATCTTGAAGCTGTGGTCTTCATCTTCATACAACACATAATCTTTGTCCCGTTCAAATATTAGGAATTTTATTTCAGGATTTATCTTTTCCAGAATTTGCAGGGGCACCAATTTCTGAAGTCCCATCTCAGGTGCTTCTTTATCCGGTTTGCGCACTTTTACTAACGGTGGATCTATCTTCCCTTTGTCTTTTTTAAAGTAAACTTCAGCAATATGCCAACCTTCATCTGGTTCATCCTTGCCGGTTCTCATTACTTTAACAGGTGTTCCGATAACTTTTCTTCTTTCATATACAAGTTCGGACGGTTCTGTTCCTGCTTTTGGAATTTCTATTGTTTTTAAAAATTCAGGTTTGTCGTTTTCCATAATGCAGACAGCCCGTATATTCAAAATAAATTAGAAGTTTTAATAGGTTAAGAATATCACAGATTCAATATTTAATCAAAGGGTTTTGGACATTGGGCTGTAAATGCTGTTTTTATCCATTTGAAGTAAATCCCTTTACTTTCGAAAAATTAAGCCGGGTGTTCGAACAGAGTCGTCGTTCTGAAAAGGATGGAGAGGATTAGATGGATAGTGAATTTGTTCGGCGATTACGCAGCAGAGGTATTTCTTTTGATGGGATCACTGTTACCACAGAAGAGATGCTTCTTCTTTCCAAACTTCGTCAACCATTGATTGTTGCGTTAAAGCATCGTATATCCGGGTCCTTCTCCCCCCTCCGGGCACGTCCAGGTTACATTGTTGTAAGGGTCTTTTATATCGCAGGTTTTGCAGTGAAGACAATTGGAAGGATTTAGTATCAGCCGCCTTTGCGATGATGTTTCATCTTCTTCGATTTCGTATACGTTACCCGGGCAGAATTTTGTGCAGGGACTCCGAAAGGTATTGTAGCATTCGTTGACACACAGGTCCGTGTCGTGAACAATAATATGAGACGGCTGATCCTCCCTGTGCATGGTTTTGGACAGATAAACACCGGTCAGTTTGTCTACATACAGAACACCGTCATAGCTTTTTGGGTCAACATCTGTCTGCGTTTTCTGTTGAAGTCCTTTTACAGAGGTATATGTCCGGAAATCCGCTTCAATCGGCATTCTGTCGAAGATGCCCCGGCCCTTGGTGTAATATTGAGCCCCCAGGTGGATCAGTTTGGTCGGGAATTTCATTGAAAGGGCCTGAGAAAAATTTCGACCCTCATAGATCTCCTCTTTTAACCAGCTGTTTTCAAAAAGCGTTTGATAATGGCCAAGGGCTTCCTGAGTGAAGTCCTTCTTTTCAATCGCATGGATGACCGCTTCTGCCGCCAGCATACCCGATTTCATGGACACATGGATACCTTTGAGCCCCGGTGTGTCCTGCATGGCTGCGCTGCCGCCGACAAAGAGACCGCCGTCAACAGCAAGCCTCGGGATAGTATAATATCCGCCGGTCGAAACCGTTCGCGCTCCCTGTTCAACGACCTTGCCGTCTTTGATGATACTTGTCACAAAAGGATGCTGCTTGAATTTAATAAATTCCTCATACAGATCAAGCATCGGATCCTGATAAGCAAGCCCCACAAGAAATCCGATGGTCACCTTGTTGTCTTTCATCTCGTAGATAAAACCGCCGCCAGGCGTATTCAAGCCCAGCGGATAGCCGAGGGTATGAATGTCGTTGCCCTTGCTTGTTGTGAAATAATTATTTTCAGGCAGTTGGATAACCTCTTTAATCCCTGTTTCAAACACCTGAGGCATTTTCCCGGAAAAAAGATCGAACTTTTGCGCGATATCCTGCATCAGATTTCCCCGGGCGCCTTCACCGAATATTGTTGCCTTGGCCATAAGATCGATACCGGGCTCGAAATTACCCTTGGGCGAACCGTTCTTGTCAAGGCCTTTATCTCCGGTTCGAACACCAATGATGGTCTTCTGATCATCGGCATAAAGGACCTCTTTTCCCGCAAAGCCGGGGAAGATATTGACGCCAAGTTCTTCGGCAATACCGGCCAGCCATCGGGTGAACTTGGAGAGACTGATAACGTAATGGCCTTTGTTGTGCATTTGCCTGGGGGTCAATGGAAGACGAAAGGATCTGCTTCGCGTCAGGAAACGGAATTCGTCACCTCTAACCGTTGTCTCAACAGGGCAGTCTTTTTCTAAAAAATCCGGGATGAGCTCTTTCAAGGAAACCGGATTCAGGATGGCCCCGCTGACGGAATGGGATCCGATATCCGCCCCTTTTTCAATGAGTGCAACTTCCAGGTCGAAACCCTTCTTCTCTGAAATCTGCATCAACCGGATGGCACCTGCAAGGCTTGCAGGACCGCCGCCCACAAAAAGTACATCAAATTCAATCTTTTCGCGTTCTGTCGTCATTTATACACCTATATGTAGTTAATATTTAGTTTCCATCCATAAATGGCCCTTTCCCGCAATCTCGGCTTCAAACCGCGGGCTTCCTTGTGCGACGTACTAAAGTACGTCTCCGCGCAACCCCTTGTTTTCCTTGACCTTGCAAAAAATTGCGCATTTATGAACTGGAAACCCACAGTGCCTATAGTGGAATTAAAAGATGGGCACTATTTATAAAACATATTTGCGGGTCAATTAAATTGTCGAAGTGAAAGCGTCTGTAAAGCCGTTCACGTATCATGATAAATGCATTTTGTAAACATAGCGGAGGTGCAGACGGTGTTTAACCTTGAAACCGGAGTTCAAACTTGATATAATCCTTTTTTCAGTTTAGGGAACGTTAGAAATATAGGAAAAACAATTGGTTGAGAAGGAAAAAGGTATTTAGAAAGAAAAAACCTGAGGATGACCCAGCAGCGAAAGTTGATTCCGGAAAAGCTGCAGAAAGAGTGCAGATGAGATTTGCGGAGCGGCTGTTTTTCAAATAATAGGGCATACTCTTGAATTTGCCGGACTTTGCCCCGAATGTTCAGATAAGGCACCTTTTGATCATGCCGGATAGCTATTTTCAGTATCAGGCCAGCCTTGCCGAAACAAAATCCGATTTTCAGTGCCCCAAAGAGTGCGATGCGCCCGGGTGCTGGATGGATGACATTAATGTCGAGGTAACGCTCTTTGATTTGGTTCGGCTCAGCCTTGACCTCAATACCCCGGTTTCGGATCTCTTTTTCCATCACTGCCACATCGGGTTGGAGGTTTTTGAGATCAATCCCCGTTACAAACGCCTCTTGGTAAAACTGAAAAAACCATGCCCTTTATTGAAAGAGACTCGCTGCGAAGTTCATGACTCAAAACCCCTAAACTGCATTCTCTTCCCCGAGTATCATTATATAAAAGGCCTTGTGTCGGAGCTTACCAAACATCCAGCCTTTGACAGGTTCCCGTGTTTGAGAAAAGAAATCATCGTCTCGGACAAAAGAAAGAAGGCGTTAAAGGAACTCAAAAGAATGGGCAAAAAGGAAGAGGCGCTTTCCAGCTATTTTCTATTTGGTGTTCCATCCTTTATCATTGACGCCAAGCCGCTAACCCGACTGTTGAAAAAAGATAATCCGACAAAAGGATCGTTTACCATCCGGGATTACAACCGACTCGTCCATGAAAAACTGAAACCCACCGGTTTTTTTGACAACATTGAGAAGAAAGTGCCCACTCTCGACGAGCTGCCCGGGATAACGCGTTTGTTTAATCAGCTCAAAGACGATACTTTGATGGATCCGCTTGTTGAAAAGATGGTCAAACCGGAGACTGTTTTCAAGATAGAGGGAAATCAGGTAAATCGCCTCAAGAGATATCTTCAGCCGCCGGAGGTGATTTTTATGTAACGAGTTTTTTATACCCGTGGTTTTCAATGTCGATAGGTTTTTAACCTCGTGAGTATCTTTTAAAAATTATAAATTTGTTTGTATAGGGGAATGAAGATTATGACCAAAATCATTGTCAAAGCAGCGAGCATTATATTGATAATTTTAGCCGTAATATTAATCTATAAGAAAGCGGAACAAAATTATATTAAAGAACAAAAAAGCATAGAATTACAGATGAAAGCAACAAGAATGAAAAAATGATTTGAGCCGTGTAAAAACCTCTGCTTACGGGTTATACGAACCGTGAAAAACCCGAAACCATGTTAAAAATGGGCAAACCTTTGAAGGAGCAAAGTGCCAATTTAATTGCAAAATACGTTTACTCTATTCTTTTTTACTGCCACCAAACCATCTTTCAAAGAACCCTTTCTTTTTACTTTTGTCATTTTCTGCTGCTTCCTGATCGTCCTCTGCTGGTCCGCCTTTCTTTCCTTTTCCCTTTTTCCCTTTGGCGTTTCCCTTCTTTCCTTTAGCCTTATCCTCTTTTCCTTTATCCTTTTTCTTCTTCCCTTTGCCTTTGTAGTCATTCAGCATGCCAGAATCATCTCTTTTTAACTCGTGGAATTCTTTAGAACCCGGTTTGATGCCCATTTTCTTTGCGATGACGCCCCATCCTTTGCCTTTATTTTCCTTATACGCATTTTCGACATCTTCTATGGAACGTTTTGAAATTTTGGAAACTTTTGCCGTCATGTAGACATCACTAGGGGACATCCCGACACGATTGAGAAGCCGCTCAGTGGTCGATTCTGAAACACCAAACTTTCGGCCCAGTTTTTTTGCAAACTCGCTAGTGTTTTCTTTAGCACCTTTATTCAATGTCTCGAGGGACCGGTCCAATTCTGAGTCACCGGTCGACGTATTGCCAGCATAGGCAAACTGGCAACAGCAAAAAACAACAAAAAGAAAAGTAATCAATATTCTCTTCATAAATCACCTCCATATAGGAAAAGTATAAAAAGGTTATGGGCGTCAGTCACAAAGAGAGAATTCCCTTAAATCTAACACTCACCATCTTCTATAGTGCATCGGTCATCTCGTTAGCCTCCATGGCGTCTTCGGTTTGACGCCTGCAGTGTTTGTGTTGTCAAGGGTTCGCAGTCTCGATAGAATCCGGGCGCCTTGGGCTTGGGGCATCGTCAACTCTTACGCAATTCGGGCAATATTCGACAGATATCTGGGAAGAAGATAGCACAGGGGGGGAGAAATGCCCGAAAATGTTCCATGATCCGATCACTTTCCGAGTTGCTTTTTAAGCCTTTCAATTTCTTCTCGAAGTCGACTGTTCTCTTTTCTGACAGCAGCAATCTCTTCGGTTCTCAAGCGCAATCGGGCAGACATGGCGTCCATGAAGATTTTGTACAGGATCAGTAAGTACTCTCTTTTCTCTTCCTTTGACACCATCGTATTGGAGGCGGAGGAGTCAACTGCCAAGCAGACAGTATTCCCTTCGGAGCGGATCGTTGATGAACGCACGGACCCGTCAATGAGGCTCATTTCTCCCAAAACTTCACCCTGCCGATCGATTACGATGATTACTTCCCCCTGTTTCAGGATTTTTACTTTTCCCGATAAAACAAAATAAAGCCAGGGGTCGGTATCCCCCTCCTGTATGATTACCTCATCATGTTCGTATTTTCTGATTTTGCTTTGCCGTAAAATGGTGCAAAGATGCTCGGTCTTAAATTTCTTTAGACTCGGTATGGCCATCAATTTTTCGACATTCTGGCTGTCGGCCTTTAGATACTTTGATTCAATCACGGTTACCTCTCGACGTTTTCATAATAATTGGGAGCATCATTTGGGTTTGGGCCTAAAAAATCTGGTCCCTCAGGGCCTCCGGCTAGTAGAGCCTGCGCCTCGGAGAGCCGGATCAGAGACAGTTGGCTCTGCCACCAACCTTAGCGTCCCAGGGTAATGAACTTTTACATATTTACTTGAAGTCAGGTAGTTCGCTCCGGAGATACCAGATTTTACCTTCCGGGTCGTATTCCCATAGCTGATGGTCTAAAATGGTTCTTACCACATTGTAATTGAGCTTGTAGTAATTAATCTCTACGATCTGGCGGACCTGGGACTTGTCTTCTGACACAATGAACTGTCTGACTTCGTAAGATGTCACTTTAACAAGCTTAAGTTTGCTGAGATCTGGAGGTTTGCTTTCGATTTGTGCATCCTTGCTAGAATAGTAAGCAGCTTCGAAGTCAGACCACTTGATGGCAGTGGCGTAATTCTCCGACGTCAGATCAAACTTTTTCATTTGCTTTGAGAGCTCTAGCGAAGCGCATCCGAAGACCAGCAGGGCCAGAAGTGGAATTGCCAATTTAGATTTTTTCATGGCAGATACCCAGATTAAAGTTTAAGCGGTAAGGTATTGTGGAAAGGTTATCCCACCCCCATCCCATTAACCGCTTGTTTCTCATTATATCATACAGATGTCAATTAAAATGAAGATCGTTACCGGGGCTTAAAGAACTATCCGTAGGAAACATGTTAAATTCTCAAAGTGCGTTGTTTGATTTTCTACACTACATTCAGTTTTATACACAGCACAATTACCATTTAAAATTGATGGCACAATTGAACGTAAGGCAGCGTAAATAATACATTCAGTGACCTCCGGCAAAGCCGGGGGTTTACCCATGATTAACTATATTGTCAGCGCTGTTGTCATCTCTTCTTCAGGCCCAACCTCAACCCATAACTCCTGAGAAATTTCGACCTTTTCGTTTTTGATCCAGAATCGGTCGAATGGCTTGATTTCCATAGTGATCGCATCCTCTCCTGCAGGATTCGGGATTGTCGCTGCTGTGAAGTTGTTGATAAGGTTCTTTTGACGATCCAGCCCGAAGGCGGACAACCGAATTTGAACCTGCACATTTTTCCCGGAAGTGTTGATGATAACCAGCGTATTATGGTTATCATAATGATTGTGAAGCATTGCAACCGAAGGCTGGGCGGAATCGACCACAAGGCGGGCTTCGATGCCGCGGGGATTGAAAGCAGGGTCTGAATCAACCAGGGCGATGGTATTGTTCATCTGTTTGGCGATCCAGTATTCCACATTGGACGGATCGCTGATAAGTTGTTCGAGTTTGATACGATCTGATTTGGTTCTTTTGATATTTCTGAGCTCTCCGGTTTTATTTGCCAGTTCGTAGTCGTTTTGAAGCCCCATCAGATCATTAAAATACATGGCCTTTACGTTGCGTCCCATCAGCGCCAAAGCCAGTGTTTTAAACGCCATATATCTTTTTACTTCCAAAACCGGGTTGTCCAGTTTTGTCAGCGAATCCCGCGTCGTGACGCAGAGTTCATAAGGTTGGTGGCAGAGCCAACTGTCTCTGATCCGGCTCTCCGAGGCGCAGGCT
>JBHPCZ010000112.1:0-10821 GCA_042573625.1 Thermodesulfobacteriota bacterium | reverse complement strand
CGATCCAACGATCGTCGGGTACATCGCAGGTCGTGTCGATTTTATTTACGATATTCTGCCAGAATGTATCAAGGTCGGAAGCACCGGGGAACAGACACCCCATCCCGACCACGGCAATCGGAGTTATTCTTTTCATCATATGGTTTTAAAATAGCTTGTTTATTTTGTCTTGAAAACCTGGTCCTCTGGGCCAGGTCAGAGTTCTTCGGCTCTGCCAAAAGAATCGCTATAAGAGTTTGAAGTGAACTAAAGTTTAAAGTGAGCTAAAGTTAAGGAATTCTGTTCATTTATATAAAATAGGCGGAGCGAAGCGACTCCATAACTTTAGGCACTTTAGATCATTTTAGGCACTTTTAACTTGTACGGCTTTAAGTAAAACAGCCTTTCCAGGGGTTATATCAAAGTCGGGTCCTCTGGGCCCGGATTCTTTACTTTTATCATTTGCAAGTTGTTAAAGAAGAAGGCTTCATTTTTCATTATGCCATCCACAAAACAAGAAATGATCCGCATTTCGTATAATAGTTGAACAAAAAAAACAATAATGTCTTTAATCAATAGCGGGTTGGAAATGCTGGTATGTAAATGGATAAACAGATGTCTTTAGCTGCGGAATCAATATTTCAATGCTTTTTAAGAATTTGCATATTCAGATAAATGAGATATAATACCTTGGTTTTGGTGGGTTGAATAAGCCTTGAGGCGTTGTTGAATATGAGTTCATACCAGAAAGAACAGATTGAGAGCTTTTCCATGGTGCGGAAGCACACCGCGACCCTTACCACTTTAGAGAGAAAGGCGTTTGAGTCGGAAATTTCCGACTATCTTTCTTTTCGCGATGAGGTGGATGCTTTTTTAGTTGAGCATTTCAGTGCTGTGTGCACGCAAAAATGCTATCAGGACATGGTCAGTGCCTGCTGCTCCCGAGAAGGCATTATCACCTTTTTTGGAGACATCGTTGTCAATGTACTGGTTTCACAGGATAGTGAAATCAAAGCCCTTATGAATGTTCTTCAGCAACCCAACAGCGGATTTAAATGCATCTACCTTGGAAATAACGGTTGTGTGTGGCGAGTCAAACCGATTGTCTGTGAAATGTTTCTCTGCAAACAGGCGCGGTCGAATGTATTCGAAAAAAACTCCCCGGCCGGTCAGGTTTGGGAAGAACTGAAGCAACGTCAGAAGTTGTACACCTGGCCGGATCGCCCGGTCCTTTTTGACAATCTTGAACGTTATTTCATGGACGCAGGATACACTTCATCCCTGATGTACCTGCATAACAGCCCAGGACTATTGCGGGTGAAAGCGCAGGCAAAAGTGTCCAGATAGGGCGCAAGTGTTGAGCGGTTCCGCCTTTTTTAGAAAGCCATTGACGTTGAGGTTTTGATTTTATTATGATATCTTGCATCTTCAGGTGCTGAGGATACAGACGGGGAATCTGCGATTCGATAATTATTAATGAACAAGTTTTAAATTGATTTATAGTGTATTAACATTTATAGTACCGCCTTAAATCAAATCAACCGTTCGGTTTATTGTAAAAAATGCGGTACGGAGCATGAATTCAATTAAACTTCTCTCTATTTCCAGACCAACGATTATTCATTGATGAAATCAAAAGAAAGCAAGACAGATTCCTGCCCGTCCGGCCCGAATGAAGGGGGGCTGATTGCCTGCCATGAGTGCGATTTTTTACACAGCATTCAACCGGTTCCGGCCGGCGGGAAAGCCCTTTGCATCCGATGCGGCGCCTTCCTCTATAAATATCTTCCCAACAGCCTTGATAGAGCCTTGGCGTTGCACCTGACCGCGTTTATGCTTCTTGTCATGGCCAACGTCTTTCCCTTCCTTTCTTTGAAGCTCAGTGGCCGCGTTGAAGTGAATGTTTTGGCCTCCGGCGCACTGGAACTTTACCGTCTCGGCATGGGCGAAGTCGGACTTGTGGTGTTCCTGACCGGCATCCTCTTCCCCTTCCTGAGCATCACCGGAATGCTGTATATCCTCTTGCCCATGAAATTTGGATATCGCCCCTGGCGAACGGCGCCGGTTTATCGCATGGTCAAAACCATTACACCCTGGAGCATGCTTGCCGTTCTAATGCTTGGAATTCTGATCGCTATGGTCAAGCTTCGCGACCTCGCTACCATTATTCCGGGCGTTTCCCTGTATGCGTTTGTGGGACTGATGGTCGTAGCAACAGCGGCAACCGCCAATCTGGATACTTTTCTTATCTGGCCTCCCAGGGAACCTGAAACAGCGGGGAATGGATCGGGCGCGACGGCAATGGAAAGAGGCTTGGTCAGCTGCCATACGTGTGCCCTGCTGGTTCACGAAACGAACCTTGACGATCACGGCCACGGTGTTTGTCCACGCTGTGGAAGCGCACTTCACCGGCGCAAGACCAACAGCATAGCGCGGACCTGGGCACTCATTGCGACCGCCGTCATACTTTATATCCCGGCCAACGTCTACCCGGTAATGACGGTCATCCGATTCGGTCGGGGAGATCCGAATACAATTATCAGCGGTGTAATTCACTTGATTGAAGGGGGGATGTGGGTACTGGGCATGATCATTTTCATTGCGAGTTTCGTGGTCCCCATTCTAAAACTGATCGCATTGACCTTTCTGCTGGTCATGATTCAAAAAAAATCTTCGTGGCGTTTCAGAGATCGAACATTTCTCTACCGCGTGACTGAAGCGGTGGGCGCATGGTCTATGGTAGATATCTATGTTGTTGCCATTCTGGCCGGATTGGTCAAACTGGGTGCGTTGTCGACGATACGGCCCGGCATCGGCGCAGCGTTTTTTGGCGCTGTGGTCATTGTCACTATTTTTGCCGCGCACAGTTTTGATCCCCGACTTATTTGGGACGATATTAAAGGGGCGAAATGAAAGATTCCCACACAGAATCAGACACCGCCGCAACGGCCCCCGGACCGGAAGTCAAAAAGAAGTCCGGCCCTTCCATCGTGTGGCTGATTCCCATCATTACCGCCCTTATCGGGGGATGGCTTATTTTCAAGACCCTCTCGGAAAAGGGACCGGAGATCATCATCACTTTCAAGACCGCGGAAGGAATCGAGGCCGAAAAGACCAAGATCAAGTACAAAGACATTGAAATCGGGGTGGTGGATTCGGTCCATTTCAGCAAGGACTTCTCCCATGTCATCGTGAAGGTCAAAATGGAAAAGGGATCGGCCTCGTTCCTTCGGCGAGACACCCGCTTCTGGGTGGTCAGGCCCCAGCTCAGCCTGCGCGGCGCCACGGCCCTCGGCACTTTGCTTTCAGGGGCTTACATCGAGATTGAGCCGGGGCACGGGGCACCCCAGAAGCACTTTATAGGACTCGAAGTTCCACCGGTGGTCAAATCCGAAGTTGCGGGCAAGAAGATCATGCTTCTGGCCCAGCGTCTGAGTTCCATCGACAGAGGTTCTCCCATCTACTATCAGGGAATTTTGTCCGGCGAAGTGCTCGGATGGGAGCTTGGAAACGATCGGAAGAGCATTTTTCTTCATGCATTCATTAAAGCCCCATATGACGAACTTGTTCAAAGCAACACCCGTTTCTGGAATGTAAGCGGAATAGACGTTTCGGTTGGGTCGGAGGGTATCGAGGTGCGCACGGAATCGGTCCAGACCTTACTCTATGGCGGCATTGCCTTTGAGACGCCGGACACGCTAAAACAGGTGAAAGAGGATGTGGAAGGGCTTGTTTTTACGCTCTATGAAAATTACGAGAGCATCCAGGAGCAGGCCTTCATTAAGAAAATCACCTTCATTCTTTTCTTTGAAGGGTCTGTCCGGGGGCTTAAAATCGGTGCGCCGGTTGAGTTCAAAGGCATCAAGGTTGGATCGGTCAAGGACGTTCGCCTTGAATTTAACAGCAAGGACACCACCTTCCGGATTCCGGTTCTGGTTGAGATCGAACCGGAGCGGGTCATAGAGAGAGGAGAAGATGAAGCAAAATCCCCATATCAGACCTTAAAAACCCTGGTTGACCGTGGGTTGAGAGCTCAATTGCAGACCGGCAGCCTCCTTACCGGGCAGCTGTTCATAGAGCTGGGCATGCATCCCGATACCCCTGTTCTGTTGGCGGGTGAAGACCTGCCTTTTCCGGAATTGCCCACCATTCCGGCCAGTCTGGAACAACTCACCACATCTGTTAAAAATATCCTTGCCAAGCTGGAAAAGGTGGACACGGATAAGATCGGCGCGGAACTTCTGGCAAACCTCCAAGAGGTCAATATATTGATAAAAGGGGCAAGCAAGGTGGTTTCCAAACCGGAGCTCCAGGAAACCGTGGACGAATTGAGGGAATCGCTGCATGCATTCAAGAATATCTTGAGAAAATTGGATCAGCGTATCGAACCGATTGCGGCGAATCTGGAAAAGGCGATCGGGTCGGGTCATCAGGCTTTGGAAAAGACCCAGGTCACATTGGATTTGGTCAACGACGTGCTCAGTCCCGAGTCACCCCTACAGTACAGATTTATTGAGTTATCCGAGGAGTTGGCTGAAACCGCTCGTTCCATCCGCAGCCTTGTGGATCTGTTGGAACGAGAACCCAATTCCATCATATTCGACAAGGATTCTTCAGGAGAGAAATAATGCTTTCTTCAACATTGCGAATCCGGCTGTTTGTGACGTTTGTATTGGCAGGGTGTTTCTTTTTCGGTTGTGGGAAAGCAGCTACCCGGTTTTATGTCCTTAATCCACTTGATTCCAATGCCAGCCTTGTCAGCGAATCAGAGCAGAAAGGCCGGTTGTCCATTGAAGTCGCCTCGGTTCGTTTGCCCCAATACCTGGAAAGACCGCAGATCGTTACCCGGAGCAGCGGAAATCGTCTGGTATTAGCGGAATACCATCAATGGGGAGGGAACCTGCGGAAAAACATGATTCGGATTCTCGCCAAAAATCTTTCCCAGATTCTTGACACCCCCCATATTGCCATTTCGCCGCATCGTCCCCCCAACCCGCCTGATTTTCGTGTTGATGTGGAGGTGATGCAGTTCGAGAGAGATGCCGAAAGAAAGGTGCGGCTTTCCGCCCAGTGGCGCTTATTGCGCGGAAAAGACCGAAAGCCCGTAACCACCCGGATGACTGAACTGTTGAGCCCGGTGGTTCCCGCCGGTCCGGATTTTGAACATACGGTTTCGGCCATGAGTACGATTTTCGGTGAGTTGAGCCAAATCATTGGTCAGGAAATTCTGAAACACGTTAACATGAGGCCTGATATATAATGATGCCAAGTCGGAATACAGGTTTAACAGCGGCGATATGGGCAAAACCCCGGCGGTTCGGTGTCATCGTCCTGATATTAGGGCTGCTGTCATTTCCTGTCCTTTTTAAACCTGTCCAAGCTGATGAAATGTGGACGGGACGGCGCATCATGGATGAAGTTTTTAAGCGTCATGAACTGTTCCCTTATGTTTTCGAAGAACAGACCATGATCATGATAGATCGCGCGGGAAACCGCGACGCCAGAAAGGTACGTCGCTTCTCCAGAGTGGAAAGGGATGGGACGGTCAAATATCTTTTGGTTTTCGACAACCCGGCCGAGGTTCGCGGCGTTGCGCTGCTGGCGATTCGTCAGCCCACCGGTCAAATCGAGAGCGGGATCTATCTGCCCGCTTTCGGAAAGGAACTGAAATCGAGCGCCGAGAGCAGCAGGGGGGGGAACTTTCTGGGCACCGATTTTGCCATAGAAGATATGACAGCGGAGATTTTATCGGATTTTCGTTACATCCGGACGGCGGATCAGAAGATCGACAAGACCGACCATTTCGTTGTCGAAGCTTTTCCACAGGACGCCGAAATCGAACGGACGACGGGTTACGGCCTGCGCAGACACTTTGTTCGAAAAGACAATTTTTTCATTGTTCGTACCGATTATTACGACCCCCGCGGACGTTTTTTGAAACGTCAAACCCAGCACGACCTGAAAAGGGTGAGCGGCGATATGTGGCGCGCCAATATGACCCTCATGGACAACCACAAGGAACAGCATAAGACGTTGATCAAAATTAACCGGCGGGTCTTTTCACACGATTACGTACCGCCGCAAATGTTTACGACGGCCTGGCTTTTGGAAAACAAACACATTCAGGGAACGGAAAAACGCCTTTTCCAGGACACCTCCCAATCTCCGGAGGAGGATAAGGAGGCGATGAAGTAAGGCGCCTTTAACAAAGGACAGCGGATTCAAAAGATAGTTTTAAGTAATTATAAATAGAAAGGTTAAAAAAACCCGATTATGTTTTCTCGATTTCTCATGCTGGGAGTAAACAACCGTCTGGCCACCCTTTTGTTCTTGGTGTTGGTGACCTGCATGACAGGCTTGGGCCTGCCCAAGCTTCGGGTGGATACCGGCTTTGACAGCCTGATCTCCGACACCGACCCCGACGCGCCGGTTTACGATCGCGTGGCACGCGAGTTCGGCTCGGACAACCGCACCATCATCTATGTAAGGGACCCCGATCTCTGGTCTCCGGACAAGCTGGCTGCCCTGGAAGCGTTGCATTACGTTCTGGAAGGTCTTGATTTTGTCGAGCGCGTGGAAGATCTGTTCAGCTTGCGCAGCATTCGCGGCGCCGGAGGAAAGATCGACTCCCGGATTTTCCTTCAGGAAGCCCCCAAGGACCAGGCATCCATTGACAAAGCCCGGGCCGACGCGCTGTACAATCCCCTCATTGTGGGAAACTTTATATCGGTCGACGGAAACGTGACGGCAATGCTGGTGACGGTGCGTGAGGAACACGACGACGTCGGGTTCGATCGTCATGTGAACCAGGCATTGGAAGATGTTCTCAAACCCGCTCGATCGGTTTTTCAGGAGATTTTTCAAGTCGGGCCGCCACGAATAAACACCGAGCTCAAAACCATACTCTTTGACGACCTCATGCTGCTGGGGCCATTGTCGGCTTTCGTACTCGTTGTGGCGATCTTTTTCTTGCTTCGCAGCGGGTTTGCGGCCCTGGTTCCTCTGGTTACGGCGGGTCTCAGCATCGCCTGGACTTTCGGAATGATGGGATGGACAGGCATTCCCCTCAACATTCTGAGCGCCATGCTGCCCTCCCTGATTATCGCCATCGGTTCTACCGAGGATACCCACATGATCTCCGCCTATTTCCATGGCGTTTCCCAAACTGAAGAAAACCGCCGCGCTTTCGCCACCCGTTTTATGATGAAACATATGGGCATGCCGCTGTTTCTGACCATTCTCACCACTGCCATGGGATTTGCGAGCAATATCTTCAGCAGTATCGATCTGATTCAGCACTTTGCCATTGCCTCTACTTTTGCGATACTGGCGAACGGTGTGATCACGATACTGTTTGTCCCTATGATTTTAACCACAATGGGGCCGCGCCGGCCACGACTCTTTCAGGACAAGGAGGAGGTTTCCGGTCTGCCCGGGTTGTTTGTTCGACTCTTTGGTTTTACCAATCGTCGTTTTCCGCGGTCGATCCTGGTGTTGACGGCAATCCTGTGCGCCTTCTTCGTGTATCATGCCTCCAAATTATATGTAACCAACGACCCTCTGTCCTATTTTCAGGAGGACCAGCCGCTCATTCAGGACACCCAAAAGATTCACCGGGATCTGTCCGGTATGAAGGTTTTTTTCATCACGCTGGAGTCCGAACAGGACAAGGCGTTTCAGGACCCCAAAAACATCGAAAAGCTGGTTACCATTCAAAATTTCGTGAAAAAACAGGGCATATTTGATCGAAGCATGTCCCTGGCCGATCACCTGTCCCTCGTCAACCGTGAGTTCCACGGGGGAGACGCCGATTACTTCATGGCGCCGAAAAGACGTGAGCTTGTGGCCCAATACCTGCTCTTTTTTCACCGGCGGGATTTGGAAAGTTACGTGAGCCATGATTTCCGTCGTGCCAATATTGTTGTTCGGCACAATGTCAGCGATTCAAATACATTGAACCGGCACATCCGGGAGCTCAAGGAAGTGGTATCAAGCGTGGCAGGGGGGGAAATGAATGCTTACGTTGTCGGCGAGAACCTGATGATCAACGCTGCCGCTGAAAGCCTCATGATCGCCCAGGTTAAATCCCTGGCAATTCTACTCTGTGTTATATTTTTGATGATGTCGGCCATGTTTACCTCCTTCAAAGGCGGGCTTGTCGCCCTCATCCCCAATCTGATACCCATCATTCTGATGTTCGGCATCATGGGGCTTTTGGAGATTCCGTTGAACCCCGGAACAGCTATGGTAGCGGTTATCGCCATTGGTATCGCCATTGACGGAACCATTCATCTCTTTTCCCGCTATATCGAATTGTGCCGGCGAACATCCGATTACGAAGAAGCGGTAGCGACCACCGTTCGGGAAGAAGCCACCCCCATGGTCGCCACCAGCCTGGCACTGGCATTGGGATTCGGCATCCTCATCAAATCCAATTTTACCGTGATCGCCCAGTTTGGCGCCTTGTCCGCCGCCACGATGCTTTTTGCGCTTTTTTCCAACCTTTTGATTACGCCGATTATCATGACGCGGATTCGCCTGGTCGGGCTCTTCCAGATCTTCGCGCTATCCATGCATAAAGAGGTTCTTGAAAAGAGCCCTCTGTTCGATGGAATGTCCAACTACCAGATGCGAAAGGCGATCCTGATTTCGGAATTGAACGAATTCGAAGCGGGGGAGCTGTTGGTGGAGCAGGGTACCATAGGCCGGAGCATGTTTCTTATTCTGTCCGGAGAGGTCGATATCATACGGCGAAGCGAGAACACAGCCAAGAGTGTTGCGGTCTTGGGCGCAGGCCAGGTATTCGGGGAGATCGGTTATATCCAGGAGACCCAACGAACCGCGGACGTGAGGGCCTTGACCTGTGTGGAAGCGCTGCGATTCGATTACATGAAACTCAAAAAAGACTTGAAGTTCTTTCCGCACATTGTTGCCAATCTCAACTTCAATATCAGTTGCATCCTGGGCAACCGATTGGCCGATGTCCTGAAAATGATGGACAAGACGTCGTCTCAAGCGAAGAAAGAGGTGCCCGCGCACCCTCAATCATCCGGTGATAAAGAGGATCTCGAATAGACTTATATTTCCTTAATGCCTTTAGAAAAAATCCAATGAATTAGAAGCCGTTTCAAAACCTCCCGTTCGTTTGAACATTCTTTGCTTTTTACTTTCCGCCATTTTCGTTAGCTTAAATATATAGTTTTTTTGACCAAAATCGAAAAAAGGGCGTGATGGATCACACCGGCACTATGAAAATAATCATCACCAACAACCTTCGTCTGTACGGCATACCACCGGCTTTTCGACAGATGCTCATGGAAAAGTTAAGGTTTCCGAATCCCAAATGGCTTGAGAATGCGAGAATGGGCCGGTGGAACAGGGGGACGCCAAGGGAACTGCGCTTTTTTGACAAAATCAAGGGAGACGGGTTGTGGATACCCAGAGGCTATATCCGGCACCTGCTTTTGCTCTCCAGGGGTCACGGCGTAAGGTATCAGATTGACGACCAGAGACGATCCCTGTCTTCCGTGGATTTTAACTTTAACGGCCGGTTAAAGCCCTTTCAGAAAAAAGCGGTAACGGAGATGCTGTCAAAAGAGTTTGGTACACTGAATGCACCCACCGGATCCGGGAAAACAGTCATGGCGTTGTATATGATCGCGGAGAGAGGCCAACCGGCGCTGATCATTGTGCACACAAAGGAACTCGCCAATCAATGGATTGAAGGTGCGGAGGCCTTTTTGCAGATACCTGCAGCGGAGATCGGTTTCATCGGGGGTGGAAAACGGACCATCGGAGAAAAGATTACGGTCGCCATGGTTCAGTCTCTTTATAAATTTAGTGAGGAAGTGGCGCCGCATATCGGGTTTCTTGTGGTCGATGAATGCCACAGGTGCCCGAGTCGTACGTTTACGGAAGCTGTTACCTGTTTTGATTCTCGATATATGCTTGGGCTTTCGGCAACCCCCTGGCGTCGGGACAGCCTGTCGAAACTCATTTTCTGGCACCTGGGGGATGTCTACCACGATGTGGACAAAAACCGTCTGATTCAAAGCGGGGATGTTCTGCCGGCTGAGGTGATCGTGAGAGAGACGGATTTTAAACCCTACTATGATCCGGTCAATGAATACAGCAAGATGCTTTCTGAACTCACAGCGGACGACGATCGGAACCGTCTCATCGCTTCAGATGTCGCTGCCGAGGGGATCAAAAATGACGGGATTTGCCTGGTGTTATCTGACAGAAAAACCCATTGTGAAACCCTGCACGCGCTGCTTAAGTACAAACACAAGGTGTCGTCCGATCTGTTGACCGGTGATCTCACCGGCAGTCAGCGGCAAGATGTTGTCGAGCGGTTGAATCAAGGGAAAATCAAAGTACTGGTGGCGACCGGGCAGCTCATCGGGGAGGGATTTGATTGCAGGGAGTTGTCAACCTTGTTTCTTGCAACGCCCATACGATTCAGCGGCAGGGTATTGCAGTATCTCGGAAGAGTGCTCAGGCCGGCACCCGGCAAGGAAAAGGCGATAGTATATGACTATGTCGATGTAAAGGTCGACGTTCTGAATAAGGCGGCCCGTGCCCGGCAGAAGGTCTACGCGCGTTGACGGGAAGGCTTTGTCTGACCCGCAGAATTTCAAACAGGGAATGTAGAAATTCAAAGGTATACTTTATCATTCCAGAACTCGTAGCTCTAAATCAGAAATCTCTAAGCTTTATATTCACCTATAATCTAATTCCGACAGTAGTAAGATAGCTTGGATTTCAAAAAAAGCAGGATTTCCATAATATTATTCTCTTATCACAGGGTTGGGAGTGGCTGTGATCTGTTACAGATAGAAC
>JBHPCZ010000111.1:0-10861 GCA_042573625.1 Thermodesulfobacteriota bacterium | reverse complement strand
CAATGAGATCCACCAGTAAAATGCCGATACCCAGCAATATTCGTTTGGTTTTATTCATGGTCTTCTCCTGAATTTGAGAGATAGGTCAAGCCTGCTGTTGAAGATTATTTATACCAGTGTATGATTCAAAAAAAGAGTTGGAGTGATCCTGAGGATTCAAGGGTTCGAGAGAAATGCTTAAAAATTATAAAGAGTTAAAAGCCTGGAAAAAATTGTACAGACTCTGTTTTGGATATTTATAAAATAACAAGACAATTTCCCAAAGAAGAAAGGTATGGTCTGATATCTCAAATAAGAAGATCCGCAGTGTCTGAGCCTTCAAATGTTGAGAAAATCATTAGAAAAAAACCACTTGACCCCTTGAATCCTCGACTCCTCGAACCCTCTTCTCCAACTAATATAGAGAAAAGCCTAAAATATAAACAAAAGCGAATCAATAGAAACATATTTATGGAAACCGCTATAAATTGGAGTATACATTATGAATCAACAAGAGTACATTGATGTTTCGGACCGGATAAGAGTGTTTAATGCGCTGCATATTCTAAATGAAATTATTCCCGAACAATCATCCGTCATCTCGCCGTCTGAACTTCAGCATGTTTTTACTACTTTGCGATATTGGGAAGAAAAACTGTTAAAAAAGATTACCATAACATAAATGAATGTTGACTTTGAATCGCGGCCGGTTTTAAACTCAGCTATCTTCATCATATCCCAGTGAGAGGTGCTCATGTACAAACCCGCCGCCTTCCTGATCTCTTCCGCCGCCCTTACCAGTATATTCAGTTTCTTTTTCGGGACGTATTACAAAGAGAGGGAACGGGCGTATCGGTTTTGGCTGATGTTTGTGGCATATGGTAAAGAAATCGCATCGGAGAATGAAAAAATCGATATCTGTGCCGAACTGGAGTCCAAGGATCGAATGTACCACCAGGCCAAGGGGCTTTTAGGGATTCTTTTAATTACGATTGCCCTGGCCTACCTGGTTTTTCAGATCTATTCTTTTTATTATATTTTTGCATCTTCACCCCTTTATGAACCCGGAGCCTTTACGGATTATATATGGTTCAATACCATTATCGGTTTTATCGTGATGATAAACTGTCTGGAGCTTTTATACATCCGGGTTGCCGTTGACAGAACCGAGAAATTTCCATTTTTCCGAATTCGAAAACGGGTTACCGGTCAGGACAGGTTGTCAAAGGTCTGGATGATCCTCGGGTGCTCCAAACTGAAAACACCGGAATACTCGCAAAACAGAGTCCCCCGAGTTTTCTACGACAACCAGGACTTTTATTCCAAAGACAAAGATATGATTTAAGGCGGGTGAGTGCGTATTCAACTAAAACAACTGACAAGCCGACGGTGGAATCGTAATGTTATTTTGAAACTGATATAGATCATTAATATCAAACCATTAATTATATTTTCTGCAAGATTTTATTTCTCAAGCGCATCTCTAATTCTTCACCAAAATCCAGTTAGCGCTACTTAATGGTTGAATTATTTTTTAAGAACAACTATAGCCATTGGCACGATATTTTCACGAAACAGCGCATTCAAATTTAACCTGCTTTATCAATTCATACAAAAAACCTGGAGGAAACCGGTATGCCCAAACGTGACGACGTTAACAAGGTTTTAATTATCGGATCGGGTCCTATTATCATCGGTCAAGCATGCGAATTCGATTATTCAGGCACCCAGGCGTGCAAAGCCCTGCGCAGTCTTGGCTACGAAATCGTGCTGGTTAATTCCAACCCGGCCACCATTATGACGGACCCGGGTACGGCCGACGTAACGTATATCGAGCCGCTGAATCTTCAGACCTTAACCGATATTATTGCCGCTGAACGACCGGACGGTCTGCTGCCGAACCTGGGTGGCCAGACCGGTTTGAACCTGTCATCTGAGTTGGCGAAAACCGGTGTTCTTGAAAAATACGGTGTCCAGGTCATCGGGGTGAACATCGATGCCATTGAGCGCGGAGAAGACCGGACAGCGTTCAAGGAAACCATGAATCGACTCGGGATTGACCTGCCGAAAAGCCAGGCGGTGAACAGCATCGAGGATGCGGAAAAGGTGGCTGAAGAATTGGGCTATCCTGTTGTCCTTCGCCCGGCATACTGCATGGGCGGCACGGGGGGAGGGCTGGTTTATAATGTCGAGGAGCTTCGCACCGTCGCCGCACGCGGCCTTGCGGCAAGTCTCGTCAGCCAGATTCTGGTCGAAGAATCGGTCCTGGGCTGGGAAGAACTTGAACTTGAAGTTGTCCGGGACGCAAAAAACCAGATGATCACCGTCTGTTTTATTGAAAATGTTGACGCCATGGGCGTTCACACCGGTGATTCCTATTGCACCGCACCCATGCTGACCATCGATCCCGATCTTCAGGAACGCCTCCAGAAGTACTCTTACGACATCGTGGAAGCGATTGAGGTGATTGGCGGCACCAACGTCCAGTTCGCGCATGATCCAAAAACAGGGAAAGTGGTGGTCATCGAAATCAACCCCCGAACCTCTCGATCATCCGCGCTGGCATCCAAGGCAACCGGGTTTCCGATCGCCTTTGTTTCCTCGCTGCTGGCAGGCGGATTGACGATGGATGAAATTCCTTACTGGCGAGATGGAACCCTCGAAAAATACACCCCCTCCGGCGACTATGTCGTTGTCAAGTTCGCCCGGTGGGCTTTTGAAAAATTCGAAGGGGTTGAAGATAAACTGGGCACTCAGATGCGTGCCGTGGGCGAGGTGATGAGCCTCGGAAAGACCTACAAAGAATCTTTTCAGAAGTCGATCCGCTCACTGGAGATCGATCGTTACGGCCTTGGTTTTGCCGAGAATTTCAACGAAAAATCTCTGGATGAATTGATGAACATGCTGGGTACGCCGACCAGCGAGCGGCAGTTTATTATGTATGAGGCCCTCCGCAAGGGTGCCGATGTCCAGACGCTCTACGAAACGACCCACATAAAACCCTGGTTTATTGAACAGATGAAAGAGCTGGTGGAACTCGAGGAACAAATTCTGGTTCATAGCGGCCGGATGCTTCCCGATGATCTGCTTATGCAGGCCAAAAAAGACGGTTTTTCGGATAAATATCTGGGGCAGATACTGGGCATTTCCGAAAGAGATGTTCGTGAAAAACGCATCGCCCTGGGCATGCCCCAAGCCTGGGAGTCGGTCCCGGTTAGCGGTGTGGAAAATGCGGCCTATTACTACTCGACCTATAATGCTCCCGACCAGGTGCAAATCAGTGACCGAAAGAAGGTAATGGTTCTCGGTGGCGGGCCGAACCGGATCGGCCAGGGGATTGAGTTCGACTATTGCTGTGTACACGCCGCATTCGCTATTCGGGATGAGGGATATGAATCCATCATGGTCAACTGCAATCCCGAAACGGTTTCCACAGATTATGACACTTCGGACAAACTCTATTTCGAACCGCTGACCGTTGAGGATGTTCTGAGTATATACGAAAAAGAGAAACCGGAGGGGGTGATTGTACAATTCGGTGGTCAGACTCCGCTGAATATCGCCAATGAACTGGCCGCGGCCGGTGTCAAAATTCTGGGAACATCTCCGGACACCATCGATCTGGCAGAGGACCGGGATCGATTCCGCAAGCTAATGCGCAAACTGGGAATTCCTCAACCTGAATCCGGCATTGCCAGTACGGTAGAGGAGGCGCTCGACATCGCCAAAGATATCGGTTATCCCCTGATGGTCCGGCCCTCTTATGTTTTGGGCGGACGTGCCATGGAAATTATTCTTGACGAAGAGATGCTTTTGCACTACGTCGCTGTCGCTGTGGATTTCTCGCCCGAACGGCCGCTATTAATTGACAAGTTTCTTGAAAACGCCATCGAAGCCGAGGCGGACGCGATAGCAGACGGCACCGATGCCTTTGTCCCTGCCGTGATGGAGCATATCGAGCTGGCCGGCATCCATTCCGGAGACTCCGCGTGTGTTATCCCGCCCATCAGCATCCCTCCGAAGCACATCGAAACCATTAACGAATACACCCGAAAAATCGCTATTGAACTCAATGTCATCGGCCTGATGAATATACAGTACGCCATTGTTGATGATACGGTCTATATTCTGGAGGCCAACCCCAGAGCCTCTCGCACCGTGCCGATTGTTTCAAAGGTCTGTAATATCTCTATGGCCCGGCTGGCGACTCAGGTGATGCTGGGAACAAAGCTCTCCGAACTTGAACTTGAAAGGAAACCGATTCCGCATTTCGGTGTAAAAGAGGCGGTTTTTCCGTTCAACATGCTGCCCGAAGTCGATCCGCTTTTGGGACCGGAAATGAGATCCACCGGCGAAGTGCTGGGGCTGGCGGATTCCTTTGGACTGGCGTTTTTCAAAGCCCAGGAGGCGACCCAGGTGACACTGCCCATTGAAGGAACCGTCCTGATTACGATTGCCAACAGAGATAAACCGAGCGTCCTGGAACCGGCCAGGCTTTTCCAGGAACTGGGCTTCAAGATCCGGGCGACCAATGGCACCCATCGTTTTCTGGCGGAAAACGGCATTGATTCCCAACCCATCAACAAATTGGGATACGGTCGGCCGGACATTGTGGATGAAATTAAAAATGAGGAGATTCACCTTATTGTTAACACACCCAGCGGAAAAGAGAGCAAGGATGACGATTCCTATATCCGAAAAGCGGCGATCAACTACAAGGTTCCGTACATTACAACCACCGCCGCTGCTACGGCCGCCGCCCGGGGTATTGCAAGAAGAAAAAAAGGGCAGGCCATTGTACGGTCGCTCCAGAGTTACCACGAAAGCATCAAATAATTTTCAGATGCATTTTTGAGATGGTTTGTATATAGAACTATAATTCTTTAGATACCATAATCGCATATCTATTTAAAAAAATATAGGTAATTGAGCAGTCGGGGAGTTTTCGCTGTTAAGTCGTTCCATGGATAATCATCTTTCAAACCGTGTGAACTCGTGTATAAAGGCTCGTAAAAAACAACAGAGGCTTTCATAGTAAAAACAGTTGGTTCGCTTAACGAATGGAGACCTCTTGCGATGTAAGATGTGCGCAATGTGTCTGTTCTTTCTAACGATATCATCCATTTCGCTAATTTATAAAGCTTTATGATAAAAACTCCCCGCCTCTCAGATAATTGCAAGTAACTATGATGCAAGCTGTTGAGAAGTGGTATCTGCAATCTGAAAAGTGCTTATTTCATCATAAAATATTCCTTTTTAAATACCTTTGACAGGGCCTTCTCTGGCAACATAATTTTACGACCTCCCACAAAAAAAGTCGTCTTTGATTGTCTTGTAAACCTGGATTAGAAAGAAGCCTTGACAAAATATACCTTTCGGTATATTTTATTTCTAAAGTGAAAGGCTATGAAAATGAGCAAGGCTGAAGAAACCAAGAATTACATCATCAAACAGGCAGCGCCTATCTTCAATATGCATGGCTACAAAGGAACCAGCATGTCGCAGTTGACCAAGGCCATCAACATGACCAAAGGCGCGATTTACGGCAATTTCAAAGATAAAGACGAGATTGCCCTTGCGGCTTTAGACTATAATCTTGCTGAAATTTCGGAAAAAATCCGGAATGCCGTTCTCTCAAAAGAAAACGCCTGTGACAAACTCATCGCATTTGCTAATTTGTATCTGGACGAGTTTGCGGAAATTTCTAGGAAGGGTGGATGCCCTGTATTGAATGGCGCCATTGATTCAGACAATGTTCATCTCCCTTTAAAAAGTAGAGTAGCAAAAGCCATCGAAAACTGGATAAACAACGTCTCCCGAATAGTTAACAGCGGCATTAAACGTAACCAGATCAACCGGAATGCCACACCCGAGCAATTCGCATCTGTTTTCGTATCCTTGATAGAAGGCGGGGTTATGCTGTCGAAAGCGACCGGTAACACGATCCATTTGAGCCGTAACATCGATCATATCATTCACCTGGTAAATAATGAATTGAGAATTTAATTGTTTTGCCTAAAGAAATACCGAACGGTATATCTGCATTAAATTCAACGAAAAAGAGATGTTATGAACGTATAACAAATGAACGGATTTGAAATCATGAAAAAGCTTAAGGACGGCATTATTCACCGAAATTGATCTTGGCCGCCACTTTGGCATTGAATTTAGCTGCATCGATAATGAATCGGTCATGGGTCCCCTCAGAGATTTTATCAACGCCGTCATCGGCAACAATTGAAAAGGAAAGTTTCCGGCCTTCCATCGACTCTAGTTTCACGTTTACCGTTACGGTCAGCCCGGGAGGGGTCGCAGCGATATGATTGAACTTGACATCGATACCAACCGTTTGCTCATTGGGCCAATCGATATGAGGGTTGATTGCCTGAATACAGACCCACTCAAATAAGCCTACCATAAACCCGGTTGCCAGAACTTTGGGCATGGCTTGGAACTCGGACGATTCAGGAAAAAGATACGGTACGGTTTTGTTTTCCGGAACTTTGAATTCAAATTTAAACGTCAGGCCGGGTTTCAAAGAATCTTTCATGATGCACCTCCATTTCAAGTTGTTTTTAATCAATATTTCTGCTAACCAAAAATAAGTCAAATTAATTGATTTAATTAAATACATTAACAAGGCTTATTTAAATGGAGTGGCAGCAAATCATCGGGTTTTACCATGTGGCCAAGCTGGGCAGCTTTACAAAAGCGGCAGAAGCCACATTTCGTACCCAGTCAGCTTTGAGTCAACAGATCAAAAATCTTGAAAATGAACTGGAATGCCAGCTGCTGGAAAGGATCGGCAGGCGCAGGTTGCGTCTCACTTCCGCCGGCGAACGGTTCTTTAATTTTTCAGAAACCATTCTGGAAAAATACGATTCCCTTACCGAAGAACTCAACGAGCTGAAAGGTATACAAAAAGGGCGTTTGAGAATCGCCGCGCCCTTTACAACCCTCTACCACTTATTCCCGCTTGCGCTGAAAAAATATATCAAACAATTCCCGAATGTCGAGCTGTCCATACTCGACCGATCACAGCGAGGTGTCCTCGATCTTGTAAAAAACGGGGATATCGATTTTGGTCTGGTGCTGGAATCCAATGCCCCGGCAGATCTGATATCGCTCCGGTGGAAAAAGGTGGGAACCGTCGTGGTGACACCCGCGGGTCACTCCCTGACCAAGGCAAAAAGAGTTTCCCTGAAGCAGATTGCGAAATATCCCCTGATCCTACCGCCAAAAAATCTCAAATATACCTATCGCAAGCGGCTGGAAGAGCGGTTTCAAAAGCTGGCCATCGATTACCACGTCATTATGGAATCATCTAACGTAGAGTTAAGCTCTAGATATGTCGAAATGGGACTCGGTATATCCTTTGGTACCATCATCAAGGATTTGCCGGAGTTAAAGCAGAGAAACTTGGCGTTTCTGTCAATGAATCATCTGTTTAAACCCGATTATATCGCTGTGGTGATGAGGAAGGATAAAACACTGCCGTCATACAAGAATGCCCTTATCAATATATTGTTTAGCGAAACGCCCGCAAATAATGCTGCAAGCAGGTGATTTTATACGACCCTTAATACAATCTTTTCTTTGACATTATGGTATCTTCATTAACTTGAGTCCCGGATAACACAGGCCTGCTCAAGGAGTTTGATAAAATCCGGATTGATCTCCTTAAAAGCAATGACTCTGTCTATGGAGAGGATATTGTCAAGATTTGGAAGATCCAACCCAATATCCGACTCCCTGTTGACCGCTTCCATGGAAATAGAGATGGCATAGATTGCCATCTTTTCAAGTATTTCTTCTGTAGAGACGCTGCTTGTATCGCCGTACTGGTGTCTTACTATTTCATAGACGCAGGTTGCCAGTATCGGATCCGCAATCTCTTGCAGATCTCCGCATTCATCAAGGCTGAAGTTAATGTCAAGAAAATCCTCTGCAATATTGTGCAGCGTGTTGAGCCATTCGCGACTTAAATTCTGCGGCAGGACAGCGTCAGGTC
Organism: Thermodesulfobacteriota bacterium; assembly: GCA_042573625.1. Lineage (GTDB taxonomy): Bacteria > Desulfobacterota > Desulfobacteria > Desulfobacterales > UBA11574 > JBHPCZ01. Next base: position 2,871 of record JBHPCZ010000111.1, on the reverse strand, counting down.
CTTTTGATAGAACCTCATTATTAAATTTGGACAGCATAATCATCCCTCAGTGTTCTTTATCAGCAATTGTACAGATAATCTGCAAGTAAGTTAATCCACCAAACCAACCGCTCGAACTGCGCGCTCAATCTGCTCAATACGGGCATCAAGGCTTCCCGTAAAACCGATCGCCATCCTTATCAACCCGGGAGAAAGGCCCATCTTGAATTGATCCTCCGGCGGAATTTCAGAAGAAGTCGATGATCCTGAGCAGGATATCAGGGTGTCATAATAACCCAGGGAAACGGCGATGAGGCCAAATCTTTCCGTGTTCTGTAGTATGAACATGAGTTCTTCCGCTTTTTCTCTTGTATCGCAGTCAATGGTGAGCATACCGCCATAGCCGTATCCCGGGTTAACCATGGATTTGATAAGTTCGTGTTGGGGGTGCGACGGCAACCCGGGATAGGTTACCGGCACCCCAATTTCCTGGAGATGTTCTGCAATCGCCCTGGCGCGCATGCAGTGTTCCCGCATTCGGATCGCCAGGTGAGGCAAGCGCTGAATAATATCATAGGCAATCCGCGGGTCCATAGTAGGGCCTAGGAGCATTACGCGACCGGTATGAAGATCCATCAGTTTGTAAATAAATTCTCTGCTGGCACAGATGACACCGGCAATAACATCGCTTGCGCCGTTGATAAACTTTGTCATGGACGAGATCACAATATCGGCGCCGAGCCTTGCCGGTGAGACGACCATGGGCATAAAGGTATTGTCAATAACCAGCGCAAGCCCTCTCTTGTTCGCCAGTTGTGAAAGTGCCTGAATATCAGCAACTTTGAGCGTCGGATTTCCTACGGTTTCGGCGTAGATGACCCGAGTACGAGGCAAAATGGCCTTTTCGAAAGCGGCGGTATCCACGGGATCGACAAAGGTTGTGGTGATGCCCATCTCCGGAAAAAGCTCTCCCAGAAGCGCATGGGTTCCGCCATAAACGGTGTCGCTGGATACAATGTGATCACCGCTTCGACAGAGCTGCAGCAGGGTGCAGGAGATGGCCGACATTCCGCTTGCTGTACAAACCGCAAACTCGGTTCCTTCCATCGCAGATATGTACCGCGCCAGAACATCCACCGTTGGATTAAAGTGCCTGCTGTAAAGAAAGCATCCCCCCTTGTCCGGCCCTCTGAGGCCTTGGAAAATTTCCGGCATTGCGGCCGGATCTATAACCGTAAAGGTTGAAGATCTGGCGATGGATGGGGTAACACCGCCGTGTTCACCGAATTCCCGGCGGGTTTCCCACAACGCCTGCTCTGGATTGAATGGTTTCATTTCTCACCTCCCGGGGCTGATTTCGATTTTGAATCGATCAGCATATCGCCTTTCAGAAAAAGACATGACCTTTGCGGTATGTACCTATATTTGAATTCAATGGCGTTTTAGAACCATGGAAACACAGGAAAATGCAGAGAGTCAAGAATGAAAAAACCAGATTACCATAATCGATCCCGGATTGCCTCACGGGCCGCATTTCGACCGCAGGCGCCGATAACGCCACCGCCGGGATGCGCTCCCGCGCCACAGAGGTAGAAACCTTTTATCGGCGTTCGATACCTTGCCCAACCGCCTAGAGGTCGCTGGAAGTAAAGTTGATGGGGCGTCATGGCGCCATGAAAAATGTTACCTCCGGTGAGTGAGAATTCCCGCTCCAAATCCAGTGGTGAAATAGGATCCATGGCAATGATCGAAGCTCGAAAGCCAGGAGCGTATTCTTCGATCAAATCAACGCATCGATCGGCAAACACCACCTTTTCATCATCCCAGTGTCCCTCTTTCAGTTGATACGGTGCGTACTGAACGAAAATGCTCATGACGTGTTGTCCAAAAGGCGCCAGGCTGTTATCGAGTACAGATGGAATCGTACATTCGAGTATGGGCTGTCTGGAGGGATAACCCCGTCTTGCGTCTTCGTACGCGTTTTCAATCCAATCCATTGTCGGTGAAACATGAATGGTGCCCCGGTGTTGCGGCCCGGGAGTTTTTCCCGGAAGGGCTTTAAAGTCAGGCAGTTTCGAAAGGGCAAGGTTTAACTTAAACGTGGCGCTCGAAAAGTCGATGGATTCAATACGCCGGACAAAGTCCTCTGGAAGTGCGTCCCTGGGCAAGAGCCGGGTGAAGGTTATTTTCGGATCGGCGTTAGAAAGTACGATGCCGGCTTTAATCTCTTCACCGGCCTCGGTAACGACACCCTGCACTGTCCCATTTTCAACCATGACTTCGGATACCGGGCATTCAATACGCAATTCAACACCCATATCTTTGGCCGCCCCGGAAATGGCATTGCTCAGTGCTCCCATGCCCCCCCGGACGTAGGCCCAGACGCCCTGGGCTCCCTCAGTTTCACCCATAACATGGTGAAAAAGGATGTATGCGGTCCCCTGGCTTGAAGGACTTGCCATCGCGCCGATGATGGCGTCTGTGGCCAGTGTCACTTTGAGTTCTTCACTTTCAAACCACTCGTCAAGGAAAGCAGAGGCCGGCCCGGTCAGCATTGCAGCAAGCCGGTAGATGTCCTTTCCGAGTCGGCGAGCCCGCAGGCCGATCTTAATAAGATGGAACCATGAGCGGATATCAAAAGAAAACGGGTCCGGAGGGGTTTGATCGAGCGTCGGTTCAATAACCGCTGCAAGCTTTTCGAGCATTTTTTCATACCGCGGAAATGCTTCGGCGTCTTTTGGGCTGAACTTTCCTATTTCGCGGCGGGTGGCTTCCCGGTCCGGGCCCATAAACAGGTAACGTCCGTCGGGAAAGGGCGTAAAAGAAGAGGGGTTTCGCGGTAAAAGATGGAACCCGTATGTTTTGAGGCGCAGTTCTTTTATGATTTCAGGC
>JBHPCZ010000110.1:0-10943 GCA_042573625.1 Thermodesulfobacteriota bacterium | reverse complement strand
CGCAACCGGAACAGGCTCTTCTTTCACGCCGCCGTTCTGTGTGTCGCACACCAGCTTGACGTGTTTTTGCCCGATGGTTTGTTTATGCAACTTACCGCCTTTTTCACGATCCAAAATGTAAATATCCGGGCTTGTTGTTCCGTCCACAGCATACTGTCCAAGCCCTCTAACAGCGGTAATTACCATCTGATTCGATCCGGGATGATCGGGATCAAGCGTATAAAGGATGCCGGATGTTATCGCCGGTATCATCTCTATCACCATCACGGCCATTGCAACTCCCCTCTCTTCGGTAATCCCTTGGGCTAACCGGTAATGGATGGCCCTTTCTTCGAAGAGGCTGGCACAAACATTTTTGAATGCCTCCAGAATGTTGTCGCGGGTGACGTTGAGCACAGAACGAAACTGGCCGGCAAAAGAGTATTTTCCATCTTCTCCCATGGCACTGCTTCGGACGGCAAAAAATTGTATGCCCTCTAAATATTTCAGGCTTTTTGTAAACTCTTTTTCTAAAGAGGGGGGAATCTCAGCCCCAAGAATGGCTTTCTGAATTTTGGACGAGGCCTTCTGTATTTTCCGGCCGTCTTCCATCGTGAGATCGGGCGTCAATGCTAATATCAATTCATCAATTTTATTGTAAGCAACTAGTTCCTCGTAAGCCCGGAAGCTGAAGATCAGCCCTTTGGGTGTGGGAAAATTAAGAATGTTTTTCAGTTCTCCAAGATTTGACGCCTTGGCACCCAGTTCACCGGCCATAACGGCACTGACCTGGTTAAGATAGTAAAGGCGTTGCATCGATTCAAGACTCTCGGTCTCCAGCTTTTTATCAATCCCTTTTTTAATATCTTCGGCTATGGGCAAAAGCCAATCATACTTGTTTGGGCTCATATTGATCAGAGCGCTTACCATAGCCAGAAAGCGGTCTAGGAATATAGATACCTGGTCTTTAAAATAAGGGAGGGTGATAAGCTGTGAATTTACCCTTTCCTGGAGGTCGCTCATAATATTCATGGTCACATTATTTTCCGACAACAACGTATTAAAGAGCGCATAACGATTTTTAAGCTTTTCATAGCCGTCACTTAAGAAAAATTGAATGAGGTTCGAATCATATTCAAGATCGTAGTCTTTAAAATCTTGTCTGATGATTAAATTTTTTACTTTATTAAAAAATGATTTAAGCATTAAAAACTCTTCTTGAAATTGAAAACAAAAAATATATGCCCAAAGCAGGCGGTTTTTTTGCCTCCCTATGTGTTTATCTTCTCTGAGTATCATAAATATTTTAAAATCCAAATGCAACCTCTATGCCAATGAGGTAGCATGTCAACAAAACCAACTCGCAGTTACAAAACGCAACGAATCTATGAATACATTCTATTAATGTAAATATTCAATTATTTATAATTTTTAAGCTGACAGTCTGTGCATCGCATATAGCACCAACCGGAGTTGATGTTGAAAAGAGCATGATCCGGAATACCCTGGGAAATTATTACAAATGTTTCATTTTGCAACCTTGATACATTTATATTCAATGCGATATAATATGTTGATATTTAAATAAAACAATCTATAGCCCATTCGTGGCGTTGTAATATGTAACATTGTGTGAAGATATGGCAAAGACAGATAAAAATCTAAATAATCTAATGATAACAGTAAAGTTAACATATTTCTGCATCTCTGGCACGGTTATTGAATTGTTTTCGAATCGATCACAGGTTTTTTTATAAACATGAACAAAATAGGAGGTACAACGATGGGTATCATAACAAAACTCAAGAGTATCCGGGATAATTTCGATAAATATATGATGGCCAGCGCGTATGCCGAAGCAGGAGTACCTCACCTGGCCCTCGAACTCCTCGAGGATCAAGAACGGCCACGCAAGTCCAATCGTCCCAAGGTCCGGCAAAGACCCAGGCAGGAGCTGCGTCCTCCCAGGTAAAAAAAACGCAGCCGTGAATTTTAGGAACTCCAATCAGCCTATCCATACTATTTCTGTACCCGATGGCATCTTCCGAATGTTATAAATAGTGAGATATCTATTTCCGAATACTGATTCACTTCAAGACCATCAAAGCCCCTTTGGGGAGTTCGACGGAGAGTTGCTGTCGCATCCGATGTCAACAATCTGAAAAAGGCGCAATGACAAAACGTTTCTGGTCGTAGAGACGGATAAGAAAGTCACTTTTCGGATTAAGAGACAGAGCAGCGCTATGATAAAGAGATTAATAAAGCGATTTTCATGGAAAAAAACGGCGGATAATCGCGTCCAAATTAAAAAAACGGGTTCGGCAAAGCGCCTTGAAACCTATACGATCGCCGCAGCCTTTGCAGAGGCCGGGTTGCAAGATGCAGCCAGAGAACTCCTTCAGGAACGCCCCAAAATACTGGTGGTGGGTGAGGCGGATCAGTTTTCTGACCCGCTGATCGATTACGCCATAGGCCTCGCGAAAAGAATGACATATGAGATTATCGCCCTGAACTGTGCGTCCATAGATTTTGGAACATCAAAAAAATCCGAACCCTATCAAAAGGAAATGTTTAAAAACTTCCAAGCCAGCGCCGCTAACGGAGCCCGGGTTTTTGCCGCCCGTGCAGCTGAAGAGGGCATCCCCTTTCAGCATGTGGTGAAGTCCGGTAATGTGGAAAGTTGTGTTCGAAAATTGGAGAGAAAAACCAGCCGGTTACAGTTTGTGTTAAAGGACCTGGCGTCCCCCATGGAAGTCGTACGGGACACATCCATCCCGGTCTTTTTTATCAGCAAATGAGATCACCGACCCACGCTCTTGCTCAGAAACATTGGCGCTGTGCACACCGTGCAAGGAAGGTTGCTGACAACGGCTCCATCTTGAGATACGTCCGCAACTGCCGACACAGTATATTGTTTCTCGAATATATTCGTTACCACCTGTTTTTCCATTCTATTTGACAAATCCATGATTTCAAGAATAAGATAACCTGCTGTCATTTTGATTTAATTTGGCAGTGCCAACAGCACATTCATTAACTTTAGTTCACTTTACACCCTGGCCCAGACCGATCACCAATAGATTTTACTATAAAAGCCAGGTTTTAAATAATGAATGAGTTATCCAAATATATGTACGGGTCGCAATAGGGCGAACTTTAGTCACTACCAAGTTATTACTTTTTCAGCCATTGTGAGAGAGCCATGGGACTATTCAGCAAATCAGATGAAAAACAACCGATTCAGGAACTTGAACTGCTGCGACGAGAGGTACTTAATGCAAAGATGGCGCCGCCTGCGGAGACCCATGCGCTCCATGAATTGGAAAAGCTGGATAAAACGCCCCCGGAAGCGGCTGAATATGCCATCGGCATCAACTACCTGGAGTATCTGGTGTCCCTCCCATGGAATGCCCATACCGAGGACAACCTTGACCTTCAACACGTAGAACACATCCTTAACAAGGAACATGAAGGCCTGAGCCAATCGAAAGAACGGATCCTCGAGTACATTGCGGTAAGGAAACTGAAGACGCAACAGGATTTCAGGGTTCTGGTGGTGGATGACGAAGAAATTGCCCGGACCAATCTTGAACACATCCTTAAAAAGGAAGGCTTTCGCGTGGCAACCGCCGTCAATGGCGCAGAGGCTCTGGAGCATATGGAATCCGCCCCATTCGACCTTGTGCTCACGGATCTCCTCATGACCAATGTAGGGGGGATCGAGCTTCTTGAAACTGTCAAAACCCGATATCCAAAAACTGAAGTCATTATTATTACCGGATATGCGACGGTGCCATCTGCTGTAGAGGCGCTGCAAAAGGGCGCCTACCACTATCTGGCAAAACCGCTTAAAATCGAGGAAGTGCGGGCTGCTGTTGGAAAGACTTTGGCCCGGAAGCAATGGAATCATCGACCGAGAGGGCCTGTGCTCTGTTTTGTGGGACCGCCGGGCACAGGGAAAACGTCTTTGGGAAGAGCCATCGCTGCCGCTCTCGGCAGAAAATTCATCCGCCTCTCCCTTGCAGGGATGAAGGATGAAGCTGAAATCAGGGGACATCGCAGGAGTTACGCCGGTGCCATGCCGGGTCGAATCATCGATGCAATCCGCAGAATCGGCTCCACGAATCCCCTGTTCATGCTGGATGAAATCGATAAAATCGGCCAGGATTTCCGTGGTGATCCGGCCTCAGCCCTCCTGGAGGTTCTGGACCCGGAACAGAATGAGCATTTTTTGGATTACTACCTCGACGTGCCCTTTGATCTCTCCAATGTGATGTTCATCGCAACCGCCAACCTGACGGATCCCATACCCCGGCCACTTTTGGACAGAATGGAAATTCTCGCGTTATCGGGCTACACGGATGAAGAAAAAGCGCGTATTGCGTTTAATTTCCTGATTCCCAGGCAAATCGAAGCGACAAGTCTTTCGCACGCTCCTCCTGAATTTTCCACGGAATCGGTGCTTAAAATTATCAGAGGATATACGCACGAGGCCGGGCTTCGAAACCTCGAACGGGAAATCGGCTCGATCTGTCGCAAAATCGCAAGGGAGATCATACATCAGGGGAACGATGCGGATCGGGTGTTCATTGATCCCAAAAAAGTTGAACAGTATCTGGGTCCTCGAAGGTTTTACTACGAGGTTGCCGAGGCCAAGGACCGGATCGGGGTCACGACGGGACTCGCCTGGACGGAGACGGGCGGGGACATCATTTTTATTGAAGTCACCCGGATGAGAGGAACCAGAGAACTGATTTTAACCGGATCTCTGGGAGAGGTGATGCAAGAATCGGCCCAGGCTGCCCTGAGCTATCTCCGCAGCAATACGGAACGGTTTCGGATCTCCGAAGATTTTTTTTCCGGACACGATATTCACATTCATGTTCCCGCCGGTGCAATCTCCAAGGACGGGCCCTCTGCAGGGCTCACCATTGCGCTTTCACTGATCTCCTTGGCCCAAAACCGTCCGGCAAGAAGAGATGTGGCCATGACCGGTGAACTCACGCTCACCGGCAGAATCCTTCCCGTGGCCGGCATTAGGGAAAAAATATTGGCAGCACGGCGTGCTGGAGTGAAAACCGCGGTGTTCCCGGAAAAGAATCGGGTTGATGTGGATAGCATCAGCGCTGAAATTCGAGGTAATCTGGAGCTGATTTTCGCTGACAGTGTTGAAAAAGTCGTTGATCTGGTTTTGCGGTAATCCAAAGACGTTTTATCGTCAACTCAATTCCCGGTGTTCTCCGCCTCCCCCCAGCGTTTGAGCTTACGCCAGAGTGACACCCGGTCGATGCCCAGAACGTCAGCCGCAGCGCTCTTGTTGCCATTAACACTCTTGAGGACCCACTGGATATATTCCCGCTCGTTTTCTTCCAAGGTAGGAAAGCGGCGGTCGGGATGCCGGGATACCTTAAAGGACAATGTTTCGAGCTCCGGAGGCAAATGCTCGGCGAGAACCATCTGCCCGTTGCAGAGTGCCACCCCCCTTTCAACAAGATTTTCCAGCTCGCGTACATTGCCCGGAAATTCATAGTTTATCAGGGTTTCGAATGCCTCGTCCGAGATACCGTCGATTTGTTTTCCCTGGGCCGTGGCGTATTTTCTGAGAAAATGGTGAATCAGCAGCGGGATATCATCTTTTCGTTCAGCAAGGGGAGGAATATTCAGACGGATCACATTGAGCCGGTAGAACAGATCCTTACGGAATCTTCCGGCGGTAACTTCCTTTTCCAAATCCTTGTTGGTCGCCGCAACAAGACGAATATCAACGGCGACGGGCTGGGTACCACCGACACGAAGCAGCGATTTTTCCTCAATCACCCGCAGCAGTTTAATTTGCATGGATGAGGGCATGTCGCCAATTTCATCAAGAAAAACGGTGCCGCTGGTAGCTGCCTCGAGCAATCCGATTTTTGTCGAGGTCGCACCGGTGAAGGCATCCTTTTCATGCCCAAAAAGCTCATTGGCGATCAGATCTTCCGTGAAGGCGCCGCAGTTGAAGGCGAGAAAACGCTCTTTTTTGCGATTGCTCTGAAGATGAATCGCGCGGGCAATCAACTCCTTGCCGGTGCCGGTTTCACCAAAAATAAGAACGCTGCAGTCTGTCGGTGCGATCTGATCCGCCATCTTAACGAGTTCATGCATCTTTCGGCTTTTACCGATGATCATTGATGATTCCGACTTTTCTTTACAATACTGCCTGAGATCCCTCAGTTCATCTTTGAGTTGTTTTTTTTCCAGCGCCCTTTTGACAATCATCCGGGCCTCATCAACCTTATACGGTTTGGGGATGTAGTGGTAAGCGCCTTTTTGCATGGCTTTGATCGCTGTGTTGACGGTTGCGTAAGCTGTAATCATAATCACTTCCGTGTCCGGGTGTCGTTCCTTGGTCCTGGCCAGAACCTCCATGCCGTCCACCAGCTTCATTTTTAGATCCGTTAAAACCAGGTCAAATTCTGTGTTTTCCAGTTTTTTTAAAGCATTGACCCCGCTGTCCACAGAGAAGACCTCGTAACCTTCTTTTTTCAGAACGTGTTCCAGGTTTTCCCTTGCAATTCGCTCATCATCTACAACAAGAATTTTTCCCTTCTTCATACGCCACCTTCTTCAGGATGGGGTTCATTGCTCAGTGGGATGTTTATCGTAAAACCGGTACCCTCTCCCACGCGACTTTTTACGGTTATCGTACCCCCATGCAGTTCAACAATGCCGTGCGCGACGGACAATCCCAGACCGGTTCCATAGCCTACTTCCTTGGTGGAAAAGAATGGATCGAAAATGTAAGGCAGATTTTCGGAAGGTATGCCGCAGCCGTTATCCTCTATCGTAATTTCGATATTCTGATTGTTTCTCCTGGCACCAATGTTAACACACCCGTGACCCTCAGGCATCGACTGAATAGCATTCAAAATAAGATTGAGAAAAACTTCCTGGAATTTCTGAACATCCAGGTAAACATCCAGATCTTCCGGGATATCGCTGGTGATCTCCACGCCCGAAGGCAGCTGACTGGAAACGAGTTGTATTATGCGAAGGACAAGGTTTTCCAGGTTGACCCAGTTGAGCTGAAATTCGCGTTCACGAGAGAAATCGAGCAGCCCCTTGACAATGTCTCTGGACCTATCGACTTCCTGATCTATATTGGCGAGAAGCCTGTTAACATGCGCTTTATCTCCGTCATGAATTTCTTCTAAAAGGATCTGACAGGAAGTGGAAATATTGTTCAGCGGGTTGTTGAGCTGGTGGGCGATCCCGGAGGTCAGAATGCCGAGAGAAGAGAGCTTCTGTGCCTGAACGAGCTGTTCCTGGCGTTTTTCCAGCTCGGCGATCATTTTATTAAAGGCCTCGACCACGGATTGGGTTTCATCCTTGGTCTGAACCACGGGTAAGGGGTTAAAATCGCCCTGTGCGATTCTATTGGTCGTTTTTTCAATGACACTAAGGGGTCTAACAATTTTTCGGGTGACCAGCATGGTGAGAAAGATCCCCAAAATAAGAAAAATCAGGGACAGATACCCGAGATCTCTTTTGAGAACTTGAAGGATCTGTTTGATACGGGAGTGCTCGAATTCAGCCAGTTTAAGGGAGAGATCAACGAGGTTCTTCCCCGTTTCCCTGAGATGTTTTTCAATCTCGTCTCTCTTAAGTTTGTTGAGGCTTTCACTCTCGCTTAAGGCCAGCAACTCTTTTAACATTTTTTCGTAACTATCTATTTCGCTCCGAAGTTCCGCCAGATAGGTGGCGCCCTCGAGGCCTTTAAAATCGGATTGAATGGCCAGAGAGACGTTTTTGGCTTTCTCGAGGTTGAACACGGCCGCCTCGTAATTCTCCCGACCGTTATAGAGCAGATAATTTTTCTCGTAACGCCGCACCTCAAGCAGGTCGTCGTGGAGTTCATGGCCGATAACCACAAATGTTAATTTCTTTTCAATTCTCAAAAGATTTCGGTATGCGACGATGCCGAGTATCAGCACAGCGATTATAGACAGGATGAATCCAAGGACAACCTTCTGCCGAATAGTGAGGTAGATTTTTCCAAAAAATATAGCCATTTCAGATCCTGACCCTTCCGGAATTTTTTTACTTGTTTTGAAAAAATTGTAGCATAGAGGGAACCATCTGACAAGCAAGAGTATTTTGCGTAAAGTGCCGTGGTTATAAGTGGGATACGAACCGAAACCCATAAGGTTATAGTTGGACAGGAATCACTGATAACGGATTTTTTGATATGTAATGGATATCTATGGCTCAAGGAAAATTTAAAATTGTCCGATTGAATCATAGCCCTTTTTTAGCAACTACAAAACAATATCTCTTTGATGACTGAGGGTCGTTCGGCTCCGCGTTCTCGCAAGCCGACATCTCACCTGAATTTTGGACGAGTCAGAGGCTTTCATATGCAAGGCATTTAAGGGCGGGCATCGACTGTCTTCGACCCTGAGTTCAGACCGAAGGGAGCTCAGCCGAAGTCAAGCCATAGTAAACTATTGCGAGCCCTTAATAACGCAGACGCCGTAGGCGTTATGCCGAAGTCAATGGAAGCCTCCGGCTCGCCCTTTAGGGTGAAAATTGATGATAAAAAAGATCATCATCCGATTTACCATTGGGGTAAAATGTATGATTCTATGATTTTGTTTAAACCCGCTTCAATTAAGTAGTTTAAAGATTATCATCAATTTTCATACAAGATTCAGGTCTCATATCCACCGGACACATGGGGTGGCCTGTACCCCTGCATCGATCATTTCCCGGACAGCAGATTCAACAGCGGACATACCTCCATGCGATGAAGACGGTATGAAGCTACTGGTCCGCGCGCCACACAAGCTTAAATCCACAACAATTTGAAGCTGGCGAGCTTGGAATTGTTTTTGTGTCTCGATTGAAGATACCCGAACGCAGCTGTTTAAAGTACATCCCCCGATCACCAATATTTTCTTATCCTCATTGATAAAGTTTTCGACCCACTCGCGGAAACCGTTTGTGTTCGGGAATAATACACTGTTTCCGGGCTTAACAAAGTAAAGCTGTTGAGGATCGATTATTCCGGTGAATACATCGTCCCAGTCATAACTTTCGGAAGGAAACGGGCATCGGGTAAACATCGTTTCAATGAACCCGTAGTTTGCATTTAAAAACCGCGCACATCTCTCAAATGCCAATTGAATCGGTTTAACTTCAAGTTCGGCTTTTGAACCGATGGATTTCATCCAGGTTCCCTTTGTAAAGGATCGTTGAGGATCGATGATCAACACGGCCACCTTATCCGTTGGGATTTTAAGTTCTACGTCATTCAGATTCTCCAGAAAGTCCTGGTGGCGCTTGGCAACATCCGGGTTGGATATTTCTTTTAAAAGTGAAATAGTATCACTATATGTATTGTCGTTTGCTTTTAACCTGTTATGAGCTTCGGCTGTTTTTTGTTTTGAAACACCGGTTCGTCTTGAAGGATCAGCAGGTAAAAAATGGGGGGAATTGAGCAGTACTTTGCCAAACGGGCCATGGGGGTCTTCGACAATTTGAGACATATAAATAATAAAGTTGTCCCGGGAGATCGGTTCCAATACGGTAAGAAGGTCGAGCACTGCTAAAATCGGCGCTTCATGCCAGTGCCATCCCATGCGTCGAGCGGATTCATGGAGTTCTGATCTGGTAAGTTCGCCATTTTTATCTAGATCTAATATGTTGAAAAGTTCACTTAACGTCACTTTGATATTTTCTATGATCTTCTATTTTACACCTCGTTTCAACACGTTATTGGGGTACGTAAACGTTAAAGTTTTCTTCAGCCAGCTTTCTATCCTTATACCAGAGCTGAATCGTCCAACTCCCCGGTACCATTTCCCATTCCTCATCAAATCTATATCCTTCACATACTTTCTCACCAATTTTTGCTGTTAAATCTACTTCATTTTTATAGCCTGTTTTTCCTGTCTTTGGGTTTTTGAGTCCTGCGCTCGGGAAAATAGTTGTCTTGCGTATTTTTATTTCATCACCCTGAGGGCGCCCCTTTATTAGATATTGAAATCCAAATGTGAGATTTTGGGTTGCCGGGATTTGGGTTGTCCTTTCTATGAACCGAATTTGTTTTATTTTGCTAAACCCTCCTCCAACAAGGTTTTTATCTTTTATCTCCTTTTTTACTGCAGCGGTATATATTCCATAATCAAAAATCTCTATTCCATAGACTTCAGCCGCCGTCGAGGTTGTTGGCCCAGGCAGCAGGGCCCCGAGTATCACTAAAACCCAGAACCATTTCTTCATAATTGTCTCCTTTCGAGAATTGATTTACATGGATTAGATCGCCCGGATATATCACACGGCGGATGCGTTCATTTGCGAGGTATTCAGGGGCGCCGCGGACTTTATTAAAAAAAGATGTAAGCCGCCAACAATACCCCTAATCTTTTATTCAAGTATCCTTTTTATGCATCTTTTCACTCATTTCTTACCGAATCGATCTTTAATGAACACATAAATCAGATATGCCACACCTGTTAAGCAAGCGAGTTTGATATAAATATCCATATCCATTTCACTCGACATAATTATGAACCCCGCGTTTATTTAAAGAAGGTTACCAAACGACTTCTTATTGGTAACGCCTAAAGGGTGAAAAATTTTTATGAAATATTCGGGCTAAAGGCTTTGCCGACAGCTCAAGAGGTTCACGGCCTTCATTCTCATCACCACCTCATGATTCTGATTTCGTTACCCCAAAAAGGCATGCTACCCCAATATTTTGTTAATCCGAATCTGAATCGTATTTTGATTTAAGATATCCGTTTAAAGAAACGATACTTCTTTCTATCGATTGTTCGGCGATTTGACCTACACCGACCGCAACCGTTTCCTCCCAATATTCTTTAGCCCTATCCCAGAATTCCCCTAAATCCGGACTAAAATGCTTCAATTGATTCGGCCACATCGTCTCGATATCTGGATCGCCTTGTACCCTAGATATTCCC
>JBHPCZ010000010.1:0-47840 GCA_042573625.1 Thermodesulfobacteriota bacterium | reverse complement strand
ACAATAAAATGAAGCCAGGAATAAATTCATTTTAAATAGTAATTAGAGGATGTTAATACGGTTCTTGACAGCAAGTAATAACTAAAGGTAAAAATACCTATATTTCATTAAGTTTTCAGCCAAAACGATCCATCCGCAAGGCATAAAATATCCAATGAAAACGGGTGGCGATGTTAGGAACCTTAGATCTATTTTTCGGGGCGGGTGTCCTTACTCCTAATTTTGCACATAATCCGACTTCTCTGCTCTGACGAAAAGCAATCCATGTCACCCCTTTCCTAATACAGATATGTTGTAGATTACCAGAAGTATGTTTCTTTTTTTCCAGTGAACAGCACTATTGTAGTTACTGGCAAGTTATATGCAGTTCATATAATGATTAAAGTTAACAAAAAGAAGAGTTCTTCATAATATATATGGTGCAGCCCTGCAATTTACATATTAATAAAAAGAGTCGGTTTAATAAGCAATGTTTGTTGCACTGATGCAAATGAAAAGAAAAGGAACATATAATGACAAAAGACGTTGATAATTTCAACGATCCAAACACATTGTTCGGGAGGCTTCGTTCGGCTTGTGCCGACGAATGGGCTGGTTATTGCAACCATGAATTTGTTCAACGTATCGGTGATGCGACTTTACCTGAACAGAGTTTCCGTCACTATTTGGAACAAGATTATCTCTTTCTTATTCACTTCTCTCGGGCCTGGGCTCTTGCGGTTTATAAAGCTGACACGCTTGCCGATATGCGAGCAGCTGCCTCAACTCTTAATGCCATTATCAATTATGAAATGGAGCTCCACGTAAAATATTGTGCCGGCTGGGGGCTAACCGAGCAAGAAATGGAGCTTAAAAACGAAGCCAGAGCGAATATGGCATATACCCGTTACGTTTTAGAACGTGGACTTGCTGGTGACGTTTTAGATTTGCATGTAGCGCTTGCTCCATGCGTTATCGGTTACGCTGTAATTGGTAAAAATCTGGTGAATGATCCAAAAACTAAACTTGAAGGAAACCCCTATAAGGATTGGATTGAAATGTATTCAGGTGAAGAGTTTCAAAATGTAGCAAAGGCTGCGGTACTTAATTTAGACAAGTTAGCAGCATCACGCATGGGGGCAGGCCGATTTGAGAGTCTGGTTAAGACCTTTCTTCAAGCTACTTCTCTTGAGACAGGTTTCTGGGATATGGGATTAAATATGCAAGATTAATGAAACCTTTAATATATATTAATAGGATCAGGCAGATAAAACGAATTTTCCAGATCCCATGGACTATGCTACTACCTAACGATACTCAAGGCAATTTGTTTGTGAGCAATATCAAATGTATTTCACAAATTTTCAAGTTCATCGCACTATTGCATTTTTTAGCAAGCATGATTCACTTCTGAATTGGTTTGATTACTGAAGATTACTTTTGGTCTGCTTGATCTATGTAAACCAATAATTCGTAACACTCTGACCAATGCAAGCCGGTTGCAAACGATATTACACAAAAAAATAGGATGCAGGGTAACTTATGATTGTTTCCACCGAAGGAACTGAAAGTACGAACCGTAAAAAACTGAAAAATAAAGATCCCCACGCCAAGGTCAACGCGCGTCTCATGCAGCTGTCGCTAGGCGCTTTGGGTGTTGTCTTCGGGGATATTGCCACCAGTCCGATATACGCCATTCGGGAGTGTTTCCATGGTGAATACGGCATCGCTGTAAACCATACAAATGTGCTGGGAATTCTATCTCTGATATTCTGGGCGCTGGTAATGATCGTAGGTTTGAAATACTTGGTATTCCTTTTTCAGGCGGATAACAACGGGGAAGGCGGTGAAATTGCCCTGACCGCCCTGATTCTTGGACAAAGTGTACCTTCTCAAAGCCGGCGGGGGCTGGGTGTCGTTACTCTGGGCCTATTTGCGGCGTGCCTCCTTTATGGGGACGGGATGATCACCCCGGCCATTTCCGTTTTGAGCGCCGTAGAAGGCATCGGTATTATTACCCCTGTATTTAACCCGTATGTGATCCCCCTGACGATTATTATTCTCTGCGGCCTGTTTCTGATCCAACGTCACGGTACAGCGCGAATCGGTGGCCTTTTCGGACCGGTGATTCTGATTTGGCTGTGCTTTCTGGCAATAACAGGGGCAGTGCAGTTAGCACGTACCCCGCAGGTGCTATCGGCGATTTTCCCATGGCATGCTATCCGGTTTCTGGTTTTCAACAAACTGCACGGATTTATTGTTTTGGGAGCGGTGTTTTTAGTGGTTACAGGGACCGAGGCGCTATACGCGGATATGGGACACTTCGGCACCCGGCCAATACGCCTGACGTGGTTTGCGCTCGTCTTTCCTGCTCTGGTTCTGAATTATTTCGGTCAAGGGGCTCTGTTATTGGTCCGTCCCGAAGCAGCCCATCATCCGTTCTATGCCATGGTGCCTTCATGGGCCGTGTTTCCGACGGTGTTTCTGACCACCCTTGCCACCATCATCGCTTCACAGGCCGTCATCAGCGCCGCCTTTTCCCTCACCCGGCAGGCAGTACAGTTGGGGTATCTACCGCGTATGAACATCCGGCACACCTCCGGAACTCAAATTGGCCAGATATATGTGGCCCCGGTCAATTGGATGCTCATGGCCTGCACCATCGCATTGGTGATCGGTTTTCAATCATCCAGCAAGCTTGCCGCTGCATACGGGGTTGCAGTCACTTCCACGATGCTGATTACCACGATGCTGTTTTTTGTTTTGGCCCGCAAACGCTGGAACTGGCCTCTAATGTGGGCGGCACCGCTGGCCGGCCTCTTTTTCCTTGTGGATGTGCCGTTTTTTGCGGCCAATATCAGCAAAATCTTTCATGGGGCCTGGTTCCCACTGGTGATCGGTTCGGTATTTTTTACGATGATGCTCACATGGGCCAAGGGGCGCCAGATTCTGACAGACCAACTGGGCCGTATCATGCCACCGATTCATCAGTTTATTGTTGACCTGGCCAGCTACCCGCCAACAAAAATTGAGGGGGACGCCATCTTTTTAACGGGAAATCCATACGCCGCGCCCGTAGCCCTGGCAAACAATGTCAAGCACAACAGGGTCGTACACAGCCGGACGATTTTGCTGCACTTTCGAGTGGAAAACATTCCCAGGGTTCCCAACGTCGAAAAGATCCATACCGAAAAAATAGGCGGCAGTGGATTTCATCGGCTTGAGGTCCGCTATGGATTCATGGAGTTTCTCCAGCTGGACAAAGTGTTCACGCTGGCACGCGGACAGGGTTTGGACCTGGATCTGGAAACAGCGAGCTTTTACATTGGCCGTGAGAGCTTGGTCATTGCAGAAGAATCTACCATGGCGCGCTGGCGTGCGAACCTGTTTCTTTTTATGTCCCGTAACGCGGCCGATGCCGCCTCGTTTTTCAATCTTCCGGCGGATCGAGTCATTGAAGTTGGTGTGAAATTGGAGATTTGACGTTTAAAGAGTTCCGAAGAAACCCCTTAAGTTTTTAAGATGCGGTTAACGAGGCGGAGGGCATCGCTAAATTCATATCGCCTCAAAGCCTGAGCAAGTATTTTGTTTGAATTGGAGCATACGGCTATTAGTGTTTGGTCGAGATTCCAGACAAACGCCGAGGAATACCAGAAACAGAGTACATTCATTTAATGGCGATAAAAAATATTACCCGACTTTTTTTTGAAGGTTAAGTTACGATTGGGTTTTTTTTATCGCCTTCTTCAGCGCGGTTCTGTGAACATCGCCGGCAAAATGAACGGGACTTTTGCCAAAAATCGGATCCCAGCCCGAAGGGTCTGCGACGCAGAAGTATTGAACTTCGAGGCCGATGCGAACGGCCGCTTCTTCTGCCGGCAGATCCTTAACGCGCAATGCAGCTTCCCAGGTCGCCCCGCAGGGGGCGCCGCGCAGCACTTTAATGTGAGTAACCTTTCCGTCGAGGACTTCTACGGAAAACTCCGGTGCACCAAACATATCTCCATACGAACCCAGCCCGACCTGCCGGGAGAGCCCGCATCAGGTCGGTGGGGTGAAAACACCCTTTCCTTTTAGCTTTTTTCCGGATGCGACGACAGGTATGTTTTTATCCCGACAAACCGCGGCAAGATCCTGGGAAAGATCCGGGTGTTTGAGGAAATCCAGGACCAGATCCGCCTGGATGTCTTTAGGGATGTATTCTTTGGCATCATCGATCACCGGCGGCAGGGAAACATCGATGGAGATGACCTCAATGTCAAATCGATTGTCCCCATACTGCCTCACACCCTCAACCTTTTTCTGGCCGCTTTCGTTTTGCTGAAAAACAATAATTTTTTGCGCTTTGGCCGCCGGTTTTTTTGTTGCAGTCTTCAATCCGATCTTGCCTGCGCTTTTTTCATCAACCATATCTATCCTATCCGATTTCCGATTCGAGTTGTTCGAACTTTTTTTCAAACACCGCGCTCTCTTCCTCAAAAGCGGTGGTGAATGCCTCCAGTTCGTCAAAAAACCTGTCGATGGCCATCCGGCAGCTGTGAATGGACCGAGACAGCTCCGCTATTTTCTCACCGTCTCGCGCTTGAGTTGCTACCAGCATTGCCGAGTTGAGCTCATTGAGCTTGTTTTCATGATTTTCGATGTCCTTCTCTGTCCGGGAGAGGCGTTCCTCAAGCGGTTTCAGCGCCTTTGCGCGTTCAGTAATAAACTGAGAGCGTCTGCGTCGGATTTCTTTTTTTGTTGGTCTTGTGCCGGATGGCGAGCTCAACATTTCAGATTTCGATTCGACGTTTTTCTCCCGGACAGACCGAATGCCTGTTTCCTCTTCCCAACCCTCTTTGTCCAAAAAATCCTGATAGCTTCCATTAAATACGGTTGCGCCGTCATTCTGAAACACGATCAGCTTTTCCGCGAGGGCGTGGAGAAACATCTCGTTGTGTGTCACCATTATCACGGTTCCATCGAAATTGTCTATTGCCGCGAGCAGAGCATCGCATGCTTCCATGTCAAAATGATTTGTCGGTTCATCAAGGAGCAGCAGATTAATCGGTGTCACAAGAAGTTTCCCCAACAGCACCCGGCTCTTTTCTCCACCGGAAAGAACGCTGATTTTCTTTAACGCGTCATCACCTTTAAACATCATGGCCCCGCAGATATTCCGCGCCAGCTGCCGGTCAACATTCGGATATGAATAGAGAATTTCCTCCTCTATCGTTCTTGAATCGTCAAGGTTTTTCACATGGGTCTGCTCAAAGAACCCTTCTATTACCGCCGGGCTCCAGGTGATTTTTCCGCGCTGCGGCGTGAGTACGCCGGCCAGAAGTTTGAGCAGAGTTGTTTTGCCCTTACCGTTTTTTCCAACCACGCATATGCGATCCCGGGCTTCCACGTCTACGTCAATATTCCGAATGAGGGGTTTTTTTTCGTCATACGAAAAAAAAACATCCTTTACGCTCATGACCTGCTTTCCGGGAAATGGACTGGCAAGAAAAGAAAAGTCGAGCGTTTCAAGTTTTTCAAGTTTTTCACTTTTTTTCGTCTTTGCCAGATTCTTGATTCGTGACTGAACCAGATTGGCGAGCCTTGCCTTGGCTCTGAATCGGCTGATAAAAATCTCGATTTCTTTGCGGCGCTTTTCATCTTTTATGCGAGTCTTCTCGTGGACATCTTCCTCCTGGGCCATCTGATGGTAATACTTTTCGGTTTTTCCGGCGATCTTCCGCACTTTCTTACGATGGATTCCAAGTATGTGAGTAACGATATTGTCCATAAAGCTCCGGTCATGGGTGATGAGCATCAGCTCGCGGGGCCAGTTGGACAGAAATCGCTCGACCCAGCGTATGGAGGTAATGTCCAGATAATTGGTCGGCTCATCCAGCAGCAGCAGGTCAGGCTCGGAAATCAGCACTTTGGCAAGATTCAGGCGTACCTGAAATCCTCCGGAAAACTCCATGGGGCTTTGCTGCATGTCCTCAGGTAAAAATCCGAGCCCTGCCAGAATTTTTTCCGCCTTCCAGTAGTGGTCTTTCTCCTGCTCCGAAAGGCCGGTCATGCACTCTTCCAAAACCGTTTCTTTTGTGAATTCGATTTTTTGACGAACATAGCCGATACGATAGTTTTTGGGCGTATTGATGGCACCGGAATCTGGAGGGTCCTCTTCAATGAGAAGGCGAAAGAGCGTCGTCTTCCCATGTCCGTTTCGTCCAACCATCCCGATTTTTTCCCGGGGATTAATCTTAAAGCTCGCTTCTTGAAAAAGCAGCTGTGTACCGAAGCCTTTGGTTATGTTTTCTACGATGACCATCTGTTTATCTGAAAATCTATAACTTTTATTTTGCCCTGAAAAACTTGGTCCTTTGGGCCAGGTCAGAGACCTATGGCTCTGCCGAAATAAATTGATACAAAATTAGCGCGAAGCACCCCGAAGGGGTAACCACGAAATCCGCGCGAAGCATCCCGACGGGGATAAATACGAAACAAGCTCGAATGACCAAAATTCTAATGTTCAAAACAAATTCACCGTTATGAAATGACATTTTCTTGATTGTTTTGAGCATTTGAGCATTCGAATTTAAGATTTGTCTCGGATTTCGATATTCGAATTTCGCATTTAACCCGTTCAACAGTAAAATAGCCCTTTCCAGGGGTAACCCAAAGCCTGGCCCTCTGGACCAGGATATTTATCCTGCTGGATTCTCTTCCAGAACCTCATTTGCCCAGGTCATTGCTGCCATCATATTGGGAAAACCCGTTGTTGTCAGCGCCAATAAAACCGCATGAACAACTTCCTCCGGGGTAGCGCCTGAAGCCAGGGACTTCCTTGTATGAGACCTGACTGACCCTTGGGAATTTGCGCCAATAGCGATCCCGAGCTTGATAAGATCCTGATACTTTTCCTCAATGGGGCCGGCATTTCGACAAGAAATTCCCAATTTCTCATAATCCTTAAATACTTCCGGGAAGTCAGCAGAAAATTTTTCGAAAATTTTCGGTAAATACATAATCTCTCCTTTGTTGTTGATAAAATGTTGATAATAAACCAATCTGAGCCCTGCATGTTGCTTTATGGTTTGTTTAGTGTAAAAAGAAATATTTTGAAATATAATGAGAGATATTTCAATTTTGTCAACCCTGTTCTATTTATGTTGAATTTTTTCGCAAAATTCAGCGCTGCCATTTTACAACGGCTAAAAAGACTTGATCATTCGACATTTCTTGTTGAATATTGGATATTCGTCAACTTGTAAAATAGAAACCGTTTTCAAGGTTGGGGGCGATGCCGCCATCGGGGAGGCTTCCTTATGCCTCCCGTTTTGCTGGAACAGAGCTCACTCCTGAAAATCCTAATAGAACCTATCTCAAAAATAAGATTAGGGTTCAGGGCAAGGCGCGAAACAGTCGAAAAAGCGGAGCATACACGTAGTATGTGAGTATTTTGAACCGTTTCGCAACACCGCCATGGGCACTTAGATTGTTTTTGAGATGGGTTCTAAACAAAGGGGGCTTAAAAATGCAGGAGACCTTGCCAAACGCCTTTCACGACTGGCTTGTAGATTTGCGTCGCCACTTTCACCGAATTCCGGAACCGGCCTACAAGGAACATAAGACCGCCGCCAAAATCTGCGAAGTGCTCGATGAGCTTAAGGTTCCCTTTCAAGCAGGAATCGCCAAAACCGGTGTGGTCGCAACGCTAAAGGCAAAGCAACCCGGTCCCGTGGTCGCTTTGCGAGCCGACATGGATGCCCTACCCCTTACAGAGGCCACCGATGTTCCTTTTACATCCCAGCACCAGGGCTTCATGCATGCCTGCGGCCACGACGCGCACATGACCATCGTGCTGGGAACCATACGTTGGTTGCTGGAAAACAAGTGGCCCCAGAATGGTTCGGGTGAAATTCTTTTTCTCTTCCAGCCCGCGGAAGAAGGCGGGGCAGGGGCAAAAGCCATGCTGGAAACCGGCATTTTTGACCCACTGCAGATAAGGGCCATTTTTGGCGGGCACTTGTATCCGTCACTCGCTGTGGGGCATATTGGAATTGCCGCTGAACTTTCCAACGCCGCAGCCGATGCCTTCAAAATCCGTTTGAGAGGCAAAGGAGGTCACGGCGCCTACCCCCATCAATGTAAAGATCCCATTGTGGCCGGCGCCCATGTCGTGACCCAGCTACAGACGCTGATCAGCCGCGATCTGCCACCCCTGGAAAGCGCCGTAATCACCATCGGTCGCTTTCAGGCCGGGACAGCATCAAATATCATACCTGAAAAAGCCCTCCTGGAAGGCACCCTTCGAACCCTTCGTCCGGGAATCCGGGAGCAGATCATCAGGCGCCTGGAGGAACTGCTCAAGGGATTAGAGGTCTCTTTCAATATTACCGCAACCCTTGAGATCAAACCGGGCTATCCCGTACTGGTCAACCATCCTGAACTCGTGACATTCACGATGAACTGTGCCAGAAACCTTATCGGAGATGACCATGTCCACATCCTACCACCCAGAATGGGCGCCGAAGATTTTGCGTTTTTTATTGAAAGATGGCCCGGGGTAATGATCGGACTGGGCTGCCACGCTCCGGACAAAGGGTTCCTTCACGGACTCCATTCCCCTCACTTTAATCTGGATGAAAGGGTTCTCGATGTGGGGGCACTATTGTTTGGAAAGGTCCTTACACAATATCTGGAAGGTCTGTCATCGCAGACGGAAACCCGATGAGAATCCCAACTCGTCGGGACTTGCCGGGGAAAGGATCATTTCTGAGTAAAGCATCCGGGCTCGGAAGCTCCCACGATGGGGGCATCGCACCGGTCTTCAAAACAGCCGTTATTTTGCGGCTACCGAATATCCAATATCCAACAAGGAATATCGAATGATGAAGTGTTCTTTTTCTTGCCTTTGTAATATGACAGCGCCAAATTTCACGGAAAATTCAACTCAAAGGTAAACACGCTGTTTTCCTTCTATATTCGATATTGGATATTGAAAGCACCGGTGGCGTTATCCCGCTTTTTCCGGAGCACCATAGATCAGTGCCTCATAATCGTTAAGGGAACGGCGCCGAAGCGCAAGCGATTTAAGCTGTCTCGATTGACGATCACACCCAGTCCCGGGCCATTCAGGGGACCTGCCAAGCCTTTAGGCCCAAAGGTAACATCTTCAGTTGTAATATTCTCCTTTAACAGGAACTCGTCGTACGATCCGTCATAGTATATGGCATCACCGCATAAGAGGGATAATACCCTGCCCGCCGCGGAAAGAAGCCCTGATTCCCCCAGGTGACATCCGATTTGGAATGGAATCCCATTTTGCCTCAAAAAATCGATTATCCTGAACGATTTTCTAAACCCGCCGCATTTGGACAATCTGACATTTATCATGTTATAGTAGCCCTCTTTGGCAACCCGTTTAACATCTTCAAAAGAACAGACCGACTCGTCAGCCATCAGGGCCACACCGGAAGCCTTCATGTGGCGGGCGAAATCAGCCATATCCGGTTTGTCCGGCATCATAGGCTGTTCCACAACCTTCACCCTGTAATCCCGAATCAGGGACAGGTGTTTGGCGGCAAGCTCTCTGTCCCAGACACCGTTCACGTCTATTTTTAGATCGTAATGATCTCCGAAAACCAGCCGGACAGCTTCAAAAATCTCTATATTTTGAGCAATATCTTTCCCCATTTTCAGCTTCAGTTTATGAATTTTCCCATTTTTGATCAACCGGCATAGTTCCAATATGCTTTTTTTATCGCCGATCGGTATTCCGACGCCATAATAAATAATGTTAGTAAAAAAATCTTTGGGAAAATATTCGAGGATATTTATTTTCTGAAACCTGCCCAGCGCATCCAGAAGCGCAATCTCGATGGCACAAATCGCAGCGTTATGTTCCTTTCCCTGGGGAAGGTTGTCTGCAAAACGCCATATCTGAGAAATATCATGCAACTCCCAGGGGAAATTATCTTTTTGCGTGAAACGGTGTATGCTATCGACAGCGCCTTCCTGAGACTCCCCTGTGACATATGATCTGGGTGCGCCTTCTCCATAACCGGCAATTTCTCCCTGGTTGGCAATAACTTCGACAACGATGTTTCTGACCGATGATCTTCTTCTCAATGAGTGTGAAAAATCAAACGAAAAAGGAAGGTTAACCCTGTGCACTCTGACCTTGTCTATTTGCATATTCTTTTAGCTCATATCTTTTTGCTGATGATCAAAGGAATGATTTTCGGGTAGTGTTAGAATAAACGTCGTCCCTTCATCCACCTTGCTGTTGACTTCGATGGTGCCGCCATGGTCCTGCATATTTTGATGGGAAATAAAAAGGCCAAGGCCGGTTCCTTTATGCATGCTGCTTTTGTGTTTGGTGGTAAAATAGGGATCGAACACCTTGTCAATCATAGACTGGGGTATCCCGAGACCGTTGTCTTGAACCTCGATGCGAACAAACGAAGATTTCCCCTTTTCTTTAAAATGCCTTGTTACCAGTTTGATTTTTCCCCCTTCAGGGACGAAGTCGATTGCATTGGCAAGAAGGTTTAGGATAATCTGTTTCATCTTTTCAGTGTCCATCCATACCTGCCCGATATCTGGATCAAATTGACGCGCAATTCGAATCCTTTTCGCATGGCTCTGGGGCGAAACAAGAAGAATCATTTTATTAATTAAGGTGTGAAGATCGTTGAGTTCAAAATGCGGTTCGCTGGTTTTTACCAGGTCCAGAAGTTCTGTAACGAGATTATTTACACGGTTTGTCTCTTCCATTGCGATCTGATGAAAGTCTCTACGGAATTCCTCATCGTTGTGTTTTTTTGGCATCATCTGAATGAAAGTCCCTATTGCCGTCATAGGGTTCTTGATCTCATGGGCCAGCCTGGCAGCAAGGTTCCCCAAAAATGAAAATTTTTCCGCCCTGCTCAACAGCGCGTGCGAACGTTTTAACTCCTCCATCTGTTTCTGGAGTCTACTGTAAAGC
Source organism: Thermodesulfobacteriota bacterium (assembly GCA_042573625.1). Classification (GTDB taxonomy): domain Bacteria; phylum Desulfobacterota; class Desulfobacteria; order Desulfobacterales; family UBA11574; genus JBHPCZ01. Next base: position 36,895 of record JBHPCZ010000010.1, on the reverse strand, counting down.
TTTGCGTTTTCAATGGCGATCGCGATCTGGGACGCAAATATTTTCAGGGTTTCCCGGGTTTCTTCTGGCACCCCTTTCCCCTGAACAGCATCCGTGGCGATGACACCGATGACCTTGGAGCGGGTGATCAGGGGAACCACATACACCGAACTCGGTTTTCCGAAAGTTAAGATAATATTTTCCTTTCTCAGTCGTGACGCTTCGACTTCGGGAACATACTCCGGACGTCCGGTACTGGCAACTCTTGCCAGTATGTTACTGAGTCGATCCATGGGAACCGTGTACTTTTTCACCTCCTCCGGGATTTCCTCGTCAAACCCTACGCCGTGAATATACTCAAGGCATCCGTCCTTTTCATTCAGCAGCATGATAATTGCACGATTGATCTCACATACGCTGGAGAGAAGATTCATAATCACGCTTAGAAGCTGCTCCAGATCCAGCAGCGAAAGGATCGCCTTTCCGGTATCATGTAAAGCCTCAAGCTGTTTGATTTTTTGGTTCAGCTCTACATTCAGCCGGTTGACCTCCTCATACTTTTGCTCGATAATTTTTTTATCTTTCTCCATCTCCTTTATTGTGTCCACCAGAACAGCTTTTGATGCAAAAAACCGGGAAAAAATCTCATGGAATCTGTTTTTAAAAGGCCATTTAAAATGGTATTCACAATACGGCGCACCATCAAAATAACAACATTTTTCTTTAAGTGTCGGAAGCTCTCCTCCCCAGATCAGCGGCATGGAGGTATAAGCGCCCTGATTGTACAGGCATATGTCTTTGCTAACATCCATTTCGGGATCCCAGTGTAACCGCATGACAGCGGTGTTGCCCTTGATTTCCACAACCTCAATTTTTTTATTTCTGTTCCACTTGTCATTGATGCTTTGAGAATTTTTTATCAGTTTTTTCACCGACCAGAACGCCTTGATGATGATCCGCTGAGCATAGCCCAGGGAATATCTCCCAAAGGCGTATCGGGCCATTTTGTACGCAGCCATATCGTCATTGAGCATCAATCTTGCCCGTTCGTACATCTTTGAGGCAACGGTGCAGGAAATCCAGTTATTGGGATCCCTTAAATAGCTTTCAGGGTCCGAAAGGACATCAATCTCAGGATCAAGATTTTCCAAGAGGATTGAATGGTCGCCCTCATAGTGCTCTTTCATATAATCCAGAACAACCCCGGAGTTTATGCAGCTTGTTTCTTTTTCCATCTTTTCATGGCGTCCTTGTTGTTATTGTGCGTTGATGTCTGGGGAATCCATCATAACGCTAAGGTAGATTTTTACAAAAAAAGTGAGTGAGCCTCCTCCCGCATAGCGGGAGGCATCAGGAAGCCCCCACGATAAAAGGGCATCGCCGTTGGCTCTTGAAACCGTCGCTCGTTGGCTGATTCCGAATATCCAATTTCCAACAAGGAATGTCGAATGATGAGGGGGCTCCGCTCTACCTTGGGCATGCCACAGTGTCGTATTCTACGACCCATCCAACCCGAGGGGGTACCGCCTGTTTTTCTACGATATTCAACATTCAACACACCGGTTGAGTGATGCCGCTCTGACCGGAGCACCCCGGGTCGGTCGAACCTCTCCGGATCCTCCGCCAGACGGAGGGTTTAGGATACAGCTAAAAAGGCAAAGAACGCAACGCCCTTTGCCCTGACATTCTTTTCTTATATTTTTCAGTCAACGCGGGAACAAACTCTCTGAAAATTGAAAGGCTCTCACCTCTTACATTGAATATTTCTCTGTTGTCGTTCCTGAAACATGCAGAAGGAATCATCTCATTTCTCATAACATCCGGTGGAAGCCTGAAAAACGGCATCATATTCAGCAGCGTTGCTTGTAATTTTGGTGTGATATTGGAAAGGTTAAAGATTTCTCTGATATAATCGAGAACAGTTTCGAAGTTCAAATTCCCGGATGGTTGCCGGACGACATTCTGTCCGAAAACACCATCATCGTCAAATATCACATCCGGTAGAGAAACAGCAAGGTCATATATTTTGGTTCTGGGATAAACATGGCATTCGCCAATTTTAAAGATATGCCCCCCGGGCCCCCTGTTTTTGAATAATGTTTCGGCAAAGGCAAGACTCGCCTCCAGATCCTCCTGCGTGTCGCCCGGATATCCGGCAATCATAAAAATCATTATCGGTATTTCATGTATCATGGCCTGTTCGAAAATGGCCCGGGTATTGGAAATATATCGCTGGTAGTGGGATCTGTCTCTGACCTTGTTCATCCGTTTCAGGGTGTGGTAACTGGCCGACTCAAACCCAAGGGCCAATCCCTCGCATATGTCTCTGATTTGATGAATGATAGCTGGATCCAGAACATCACAGCGAGTTTCAAAATTAACCTTCATGCCCAGTGATCGAAGTAAGGGAAATAGATCAAAAGACTTGAAAAGGGCATCACTGACCAGTAGAGATTGGGTGTTGATTTGGTGCGATAAATTTTTGAGGTCGCGACGGATGATCTCGAATGGAACCTCCCTTCTGTGCGGTCGTATCAATTCTTCCATACAAAAATTGCACTTATAAGGGCATCCCCGGCTGAATGCGTACGGCAGGATATCATATTCTCCGGGATGCTTTAATAAATCCAGGTTTAAAACCGCCTTTTTGCTCAGGTCAAATCGATTTCCTCTCCGGGTTAAGCGAATTTGGCCGTCTATTTTCCAGGCCAGATTGGGAATATTGTCATTAATCGGATGTTTACCTCTATCCAAACACTCAACAATTTTAAGCGTGGCTACCTCCCCCTCACCCAGCACAATCAAATCCACAGCCGAGGTTCTGGAAAACATCTCTTTATAGTAAATGGTCGGGAAATATCCCCCTATAAAGATATAAATATCGGGATCCTGTTCCTTGATCAGGTCACATAAATGAATGACTTCTTCAGCTTGCGAAATTGCAGTACACGAAATGCCGACCCCCTTGGGCTTTATTCGGGAAAGGTCCGCCATGAATTCTCGGTATATCTGTTCTTTTCCTTCTTTGCTCAGCGGCAAACCATAATCCATCGGGATGGAGATAATCTCGATTTCTGTGTCGGGCATGTTCATCTTAATATAGCTGGCGATTTCCAGAACAGGCAACGGGTAAGCTGGGGCGTACATTCCCGGACTTTTTGAAATCGGTTCAATGAATAGAATCAATGGCGACCTCCTATTTGAAAAATTTACGCTTCTGCATCAAACGCAAGTACAAATGCGTTGCGTTAAATTGATGAGCGAGTACCAATTCAAGAAATGCTACCAAGAGAAGGTTTCAGCAAAGGAATCGACACCGGTGTTTCAGTCACGATATCTGAAGGAGAAAACATGTCCAATGCCGTATAGTTCTTCCACTGATACCATTCCTCCGGGTGTTTATAAATATACTTCTCCATAAATTTTAGCACCACTTCTCCGATTGACATTTCCTCAGGCTGCTGGAAACGTTTTGCCATTTCTTCCAATGAGGTTGCAATAAATTTATAGCGGTGATGGCAATTCCTGTGGATCACACCGAAAACAACGGCGGCAGCGCATCTTTTTGACAAAATGTTTATGGTTCTGTCTATCTTAATCTCCTTGCCCAGAAAAGATGTTTTGTTGCGACGGCAAGGCTTCCATTCATCGATCTCATCACACTGGGTTATTACAATCCGATTCTCTCTAAGGTCGTTAAAAACGGCCTTCATGATATTGGGCGTTTCGTCTGCGTCAATGATTTTAATCGAGAATTTCTTTACTTTTTGTATCGACATGTCTCGCAAATAGTCTGATGAAAATTTCACGATAATGGTTACCGGAAAATGGTTAACGGCGAGGAACCCGGGAATGAACTCAACTCCCCCGAAATGACCGGTTATTAACAGTACCCCCTTTCCTCCCGAAAGTCCCTGTTTTATGGCGTTCAGATTTTCACTTTCAATTTGTGTCTTTAAAAACAAATGCGATGTTTCAGCAGTTGAAAAGGCGTTAAAAAATTTTTCATAATAATGTGAAAATATTCCTCGAAAAACGTCCCTGGTAATAGATTCTGTTCCAGATCTGTGTTGAAGGCCTGGAAAAACTGTTTTAAGCGCCTGTTTGATTCTCCATTTTTCTTTTCTGTTAAATAAAAAGTAAACTTTTCCTAACATGATGATATAATAGAAAGTAATTCTCCACCCCAGCATCCTGAACATATAAATGTTTAAACGCCATTGCAGAAAAGAACTCAGGTTTATTTTCATGATCACACCTCCTTTCTAATAATTTAAAGCCACTTCTTTAGACTTTTCTCAATAAACGTGCCAAAAATTGGCACATATGATAGAGGACAGAGAACATACCGTATTATTTGATTTTTTTCATCATCATCTCTGGAGACGCTCATTAACTGGGCATTCTGAACAATATAGCGGCTGAAATAGCCATCTGTAAGGCTATGAAACGATTAGACAAAACCAATTAAACCGAACGATCACAAAAAGTGCACAGAAATTTGTGCACAATGCACATTTTTTTGTGCACTTTCTTTCCACAGGCGATATATGGAAGCGGTTTCTCCCAAAATCAGTGAGGCAATAATCGAACAAATGCCCCCAAATTCATGGATTCGGAGAAATGAAGATCAATGATAGATTAGAGTTTGCACAAAAATCTGTTTACTATGCACATATTTTTGTGCATCTTTTCAGGCGAGTCCTTTAATTAACGCGAATGGAATTTGGCGCTGGTATGATGTTTTTTTGCCCCAGGAGTGTATTAAACCGTACATATCATTAACAATTTCAACAGGCATTTTTAATTTTAACCATAATTCCGGCACATCACAGCCAATGTGCAAAAAAGTGGCATAAAGTTTGCGTAGTAAATGGGTTTGTTCAAGCACGCTCTAGCCCGGCCGCACCGTGAAACAAATGGCGCAAATCAACATAATGAGGGGTTTGAAAACAGGTCTCATCGGGCCGACCTGCTGCCTTCAAGCAAAAAGGGAGACCATGACCTATGAACAAAAAGGATGCCATTCTTGTTGTGGACGACGAAAACGGAGTTCGCCAATCATTCAATATGCTCTTGAAGGATAACTATACTGTTCTTCTGGCCGGAACAGGGAAAGAAGCAATTGATATTTTTACAAAAAACGCCGTTGACCTGGTTCTGCTTGACATTCTCCTGCCCGATATTAACGGCATCGATCTCCTGGAGAAACTCATGGAAACTGATCCGAATGTAGAGATCATCATGGTCACCGCTGTTAACGAAATTCAAACAGCGGTGAAAGCAATAAAACTGGGGGCATATGAATATATTATCAAGCCTTTTGAAGTGGATGACGTGTTGATTCTGATCGATCGAGCCCTGGAAAAAAAACGTCTTGTTCAAGAAGTTGCCTATCTTAGAAATGCGCTTGAAATGTATCACCCGTTTGAGAAGATGGTGGGTAAAGATAAAAAAATGAAAAAAATCTTTGACTTAATATCGACAATCTCTCAAAGTGACGGAACCGTCCTGATACAGGGAGAAAGCGGTACCGGCAAAGAACTGGTCGCAAGGGCTATACATAACCGGAGCCCGAGGGAAAACCATCCCTTTGTCGTTATCAATTGCGCCGCCATACCTCCCACCCTGATGGAGAGCAAGATATTCGGACACAACAGGGGCGCCTTTACCGGAGCCACCAGTACCAGTATCGGCAAACTTGAAGTTGCCAGCAGGGGTACGGTCTTTCTGGATGACATTGACTCCTTGGATACGAATATGCAGGCCAAGCTCCTCAGAATTATCCAGGAAAAAGAGTTTGAAAGATTGGGCAGCACCAAGGTTATCAAAGCTGACGTACGATTCGTAACGGCTTCCAACAAGAGCCTGAAAGACTTGATCTCACAAGAAGAATTCCGTGAAGATCTTTATTATCGGCTCAATGTCTTCCCGGTAGATATCCCTCCCTTGAGAGAGAGAAAATGCGACATTCCATTGCTTTTAACCCACTTCCTTGAACTGCATGCTCGGAATACCGGGCATTCGCCCAAAAAATTTTCCGAAAAGGCTGTCAAAGAGCTCATGGGATATGAATGGCCGGGAAATGTCAGAGAGCTTCAAAATCTGGTAGAAAGACTGGTTACCATTACCAAAGGCCCTGTTATTCACCTCAGAGATGCTTCCACCTTTTCTATTCCTATGGGCAAAAAAGAAATCAAAGATTTGAGGCTCAAAGAAGCTGTACACGTTTTTGAGAAGCAATACATATCTGAAGTGTTAGATATTGTTAACGGAAATAAAAAAAAGGCCGCAGAAAAACTCGGTGTCCATCGAAATACGCTAATGGGCAAATTAAATAATTGAAGGGTCGGGGTGTTTTTATTGTAAAGAATCCGGGCTCAGAGGATTAGGTTTTTTTATGAAAAAGCTCTCCTCCCGCATAGCGGGATGCGTCAGGAAGTCCTCACGATGAGAGCACCGCGCCAAGCCTCGGAAACCGTCGATATTTTTTAGCTTCCGAATATCCAATATCCAACAAGAAATATCCAATGATGAAGTGTTCATTGGGTTGCCTTTGTAAAATATCGACGCCCAATTTTACGGAACACCCAACTCGAAGATAAACGTTCTGTTTTCCTTCGACATTCGATATTAAAAACACCATTTGAACGATATCTCCATTATCGTGACACCCCCGGGCCGGTTGAACCTCTCCGGGCCCTCCGCCAGCGGCGGAAGGTAAAGGCACAACGAAATAAAGCCTTATTACCATCAGAACGGATTTTTTATATAATTCAGCCAGATGCAGTTGCAATTCATTCTTCGTAAACAGATAGAACAGGTCCGGATATGTGAGCTCTATTTTTTATCATTTATCCTTGACATGAAATTGCAAGTTGTTTATATGAATCCCCTTAAGTGTAATATTTCTGACGACAAATTACACCCTGAGAAGCCGTAGTTGGATCGTCATTTAATGATCGATCCTGGGTATCTCACCCCATATTGAACCGGGAGTCTGGAGCGGATCGGATAATGAGGCTGAATAATCTACTGGCAGAAAGAAAAACCGCTATCGTAAAAAAGTGGTTTTCCTTGGCAATTGAAACCTACCCGCCGGACACCGCCAAATTTTTACACCGCCAGAAAGATCCTATCGCCAACCCTGTGGGAAGAACCATTTACCGGGGACTGGAGGAGTTGTTCGATGAGCTCCTTAATGGCATAGATTATGAAAGCGCAACCGATTCACTCGATCCAATCATCAGAATCAGGGCCGTGCAGGCCTATTCCCCTTCTCAAGCCACAGGTTTTATTTTTTTCTTGAAAAAAGTCATCAGAGAAAACTTCCACAAAGAGATCTTCGAAGAAGCGCTTCTGGAAGAACTGCTGACGTTCGAATCAAAAATCGATGAACTCGGTCTGATCGCTTTTAACATTTATATGAAATGTAGAGAGAAAATTTGCGACCTCAAAGCAAGTGAAATAAAAAACAGAACTTTCAAGGCATTTGAAAGGGCGGGTTTGGTTAAAGAGATGCCGGAATTTGAACCGGATCTCAAATCTATTATTAATACTCCAAATGAGGCTTCAAACAACAGCTAGCCTTTTGAGAAGTCAGCAGATTTTTTCCTGCGGACCCAAAAATTTCAGAAAAATATTAGGCTGTTGGTTGAAGTCATGGCGTGAGGTACTGGTATAATGAATATAAGTTACATGTATTCCCTCATAGCGGTAATCGTACTCTTTTTACTTGCCTATCTGGGCGTCCTATTGCCAGGGGGGAAGGTTTTTTTCGGCATTATCATACCGTTTCTGGCTGTAATCACCTTCATTGTGGGGTTTATCTACCGAATTGTCTACTGGGCACGCTCGCCGGTGCCGTTCCGGATTCCCACAACCTGTGGGCAGCAAAAATCCCTTCCCTGGATCGAACCCGCACACATCGATAATCCGTCGACCACCCCCGGCGTTGTCGTGCGGATGTTCCTGGAAATTGTTTTCTTAAGGTCTTTGTTCAGAAATACGAAACAGAAGCTGCAAGAAGGAAACAAACTCACTTACGACTGGGAAATATTTCTGTGGGTTGCTGCCATGGCATTTCACTGGGCGTTTTTTACCGTAGTCTTCAGACATCTCCGATTCTTTCTTGAACCGGTTCCGGCCTGCGTTCAGATTGTAGAGAAGCTGGACAGTTTTCTTCAGGTCGGTCTGCCGGTACTGATGCTTTCCGGTGTCGTCCTCCTTGCAGCAGTCACCTACCTCTTTTTAAGAAGGTTGTATATCGCGCAGGTGAGATATATTTCTCTGGCCTCAGACTTTTTCCCTCTCTTTCTGATTATGGGCATTGCGTTTACCGGCATACTGATGCGCTATTTCTCAAAGGTAAATATAGTGGGCATCAAAGAACTTGCCATGGGGCTGGTTACTTTTCACTTTACGATTCCTGAAGACATCAGCGGCCTCTTTTTTGTCCACCTCTTTTTCGTCAGTGTTTTGCTGGCCTATTTCCCTTTCAGCAAGCTCATGCACCTCGGGGGAATATTTATGAGCCCCACGAGAAACCTGACCACCAACAGTCGCGAAAAAAGACATGTCAATCCATGGAATTACCCGGTCAAGGTTCATGGATACGATGCATACGAAGATGAATTCAGAGAGAAAATGGTAGAAGCCGGCCTGCCGGTGGAAAAGATGCCGGAACCCGAACCGCCCGAGGAACCGGAACCGACTGAAGAACCAGAATCGTCCGGAGAAGCAGAATCGTCCGGAGAAGCAGAATCACCAGAGGAAAAGGAGTAAGTAATGTCTGACACGTCAGCACCCGAAGAACTGTTGTCAAATATAAATTACAAACCTTCTCAAACAGGATGGATGGATACCCCTTCTGAAATTAAAAAAGGGATCGCCTGTTACGCTTCGAATCCTGCGAGCGTCGAATATGTCGGTCTTCCCTATCCTAGGAAGTGGAGCTGCTTTGATGAAGACTGGCAGCTGCCGGAAAACTGGAAGGAGATCATTTCCGAAGGTTTCAAAGAGCGGCTCGACAGGTTCCGTTCTGTCAAGATCTTTATGGACATCTGTGTCCGTTGCGGGGCCTGCGCCGACAAGTGCCACTTCTTCATCGGGTCCGGCGATCCCAAAAACATGCCGGTTTTGCGAGCCGAGCTATTGCGCTCGGTATACAGAAACGATTTTACCGCTGCCGGAAAGATTCTCGGCGCTTTTGGAAAAAAATTTAAAAAACTTGCCGGCGCCAGAGAACTCACCCTGGATGTCCTGAAAGAATGGTGGTCTTACCTCTTTCAGTGCACGGAGTGCAGGCGTTGTTCGGTTTTCTGCCCTTACGGCATCGACACGGCAGAAATTACCATTTTTGGTCGGGAACTTTTGAATCTTTTAGGGCTCAACATCGACTGGATCGCAACCCCGGCAGCCAATTGTTACCGGACCGGGAACCATCTTGGCATTCAGCCCCATGCATACAAGGACATGATGGATTTTTTTGCCGATGAGGTCGAAGACATCACCGGCGTCCGCGTGGAACCCAGCTTTAACAGAAAGGGTGCCGACATTCTTTTTATCACCCCGTCCGGAGATGTCTTTGCCGACCCTGGAACGTTTACCTGCATGGGATATATGATGCTGTTTCATTATCTGCAGGAGAAATACGGTTTTGATATCACCTGGAGCACCTACGCTTCGGAGGGGGGGAACTTCGGTTTCTTTACCTCACACGAAACCATGAAGCGGCTGAATTCCAAAATGTACGCCGAAGCCAAGCGGCTGGGCGTAAAATGGATTCTCGGCGGAGAATGCGGGCACATGTGGCGGGTTATTCACCAGTACATGGACACCATGAACGGTCCTGCCGATTTTCTGGAAGTACCGGTTTCTCCCATCACCGGCACGGTATTTGAAAATGCCAGGTCCACTAAAATGGTTCATATTACCGAGTTTGTCGCCGACCTGATCAAACATGACAAACTGGAGCTGGACCCCAGCCGCAACGATCATTTGAGGGTCACCTACCACGATTCCTGCAACACGTCCCGGGGCATGGGACTTCTTGAAGAACCCCGATATGTTATCAAGAGCGTTTGCAACAATTTCTATGAAATGCCCGCAAACGCCATACGGGAGCAGACCTTCTGCTGCGGCAGCGGATCCGGCCTGAATGCCGGAGAAAACATGGAACTGAGGATGCAGGGCGGCCTGCCCAGAGCCAACGCGGTCAAATATGTTCACGAAAAACACGACGTCAATATGCTGGCCTGTATTTGCGCCATTGACCGGGCGGCATTGTCCACATCCATGGAGTACTGGGTTCCCGAGGTGGCGGTTACCGGCGTCCACGAGCTGATCGGTAATGCGCTGATTATGCCGGGAGAACATAAAAGAGAGCTGGACCTGCGCAATGAAGAACTGCCGGGAATGACGGCGGATGATACGGAGGGGGATGATGCCGAATAATAAACCAATATATGATAAAGGGAAAGTTATTGCCGGACTCATCATTTTTGTCGTCATGGTAACGTTTCCGTTCTGGTACAACCACGGAAAGGCGGCTCCGGTACCCGAACCCAAATTGAGTGAAAAGGCGAAAGCCGCAAAAGAATGTGTCCGGCCAACGGCGTTCATGAAAGCGGAACACATGCAGGTCCTGGATGTCTGGAGGGACACGGTGGTTCGGGGTGCCCAGAGAACCTACGCGAACGAGAGCGGAAAAGAATATACAATGAGTCTTTCCAACACATGTCTGGATTGTCACACGGAAAAAACAGAATTCTGTGACAAGTGCCACAATTATGCTTCGGTAAGTCCTTACTGCTGGGATTGCCACATTGATCCAAAGGAGAAAAAGTGATGGAAAACAGCAGAAGACGCTTTTTGAAAATAGCTGGAATTTCAGCGCTCGGGTTAGGGGTCAAGCCCGTATTTAACGCCCTTGCCGCGTCCGGCGGGCCCGGAGACACGCCCGAGCCGAAAACCATGAAAGGCAAAGATGTCCTGACTGCCGAACGGTGGGGCATGGTCATCGACACCCGGAAGATCGAGTCTGAAGGAGATCTCGAGCCGATGATTGAGGCCTGCCACAAGATCCACAATGTGCCCAAGCTTGAAAACAAGCGGCATGAAATAAAGTGGATCTGGATCGAAGAGTTTAAACATGTCTTTCCCACACAGGAACACGCCTTTCTTCATGAAAAGGTCGCGCATCTGCCTTTTTTGACACTCTGCAATCACTGTGAAAAGCCCGCCTGTGTCCGTGCGTGCCCCACCAAGGCGACCTTTAAACGCGAAGACGGCATCGTTTTGATGGATTTTCACCGGTGTATCGGTTGCCGGTTCTGCATGGCGGCCTGCCCCTATGGATCGAGGAGCTTCAACTTCAGGGATCCGCGTCCCTTTGTCAAGGAGAGAAACAGCAAATTCCCCACCCGGATGAAAGGGGTTGTTGAAAAGTGCAATTTCTGCGCGGAAAGGCTGGCCGTGGGTCAAATGCCCGCCTGTGTTGAGGCGTCCAAGGGTATAATGGTTGCAGGAGATCTGGATGATCCCCATTCAAAAGTCAGAGAGCTGTTAAGATCCAATTACACCATTCGTCGTAAACCGGCCCTGGGCGCAGGGCCATCAGTCTTCTATATTGTATGAGGTGGTTATGCTTGAAAAGGCGTTAACAGGAAGTAAAAAATACTATGGATTGTTGGCGGTACTATCGATCCCCATCGGTGTTGGTTTTGTTTGCTATCTTTGGCAGTTTGATTTCGGCCTGGGAATAACGGGGATGAGCAGAGACGTATCCTGGGGATTTTATATCGCCCAGTTCACGTTTCTTGTCGGTGTCGCCGCATCGGCGGTAATGGTCGTTCTCCCTTACTACCTGCACAACTATAAAGCTTTCGGCAGGGTGACCATCCTGGGAGAATTCCTGGCCGTCGCTTCGGTGAGCATGTGTGTTCTCTTTATTTTTGTGGACCTCGGCCAGCCGATGCGTGTTTTAAATGTTATGTTGTACCCGACCCCCAACTCCGTTCTCTTCTGGGATATGATCGTTTTAAACGGGTATCTTTTTCTGAACATTGTTATTGGCTGGAAAGTCCTAGAAGCAGAGCGAAACAATGTTGCACCTGCCAAATGGCTAAAGCCGTTAATTTACCTTTCGATTCCCTGGGCTGTCAGTATTCATACGGTTACGGCCTTTCTATACTGCGGTCTTCCGGGCAGAGGGTTCTGGCTGACAGCCATCCTGGCGCCCCGCTTTCTTTCCTCGGCGTTTGCAGCCGGTCCGGCATTACTCATCCTGCTGTGCCTACTTGTCAGGAAGTTTACCAAGTTTGACCCGGGCAGCGAACAAATTCGGTCCCTATCTAAAATTGTGGCATACGCGATTTGCGTCAATGTGTTCTTCTTTCTCTGCGAGGTGTTTGTGGTATTTTACAGCAGGATACCCGAGCATATGGACCACTTGATATACCTTTTTGTTGGCCTTCAAGGACACGGGGCCTATGTGCCCTGGATGTGGGCATCCATGATACTGATGCTGGTATCGATTATCCTGCTGGTCAATCCGATCACCCGCAACAATGAGAGCATTCTGGCCGTAGCCTGTGTGACCGTGTTTGCCGGTACGTGGATTGACAAGGGGATGGGAATGATTTCCGGCGGTTTTGTGCCGAATCCGCTTCATCATGTGAGTGAATATATTCCGACCCTGCCTGAAATCGCCATCGCTCTTGGCATATGGGCGATCGGCTTCTCTATATTGACGGTTTTTTACAAAATCGCTGTAACAGTCAAGGAAGAGGTTGCCGGATTAAGTTAATCAACCAATGAAAACTTAAAAGGGGTTCCCCCAAAAGGGGGAACCCCTTTTTTATGGCTGTTGTTCTTTCTAAGTCACGCCTTTTAAACCAAACCCAAAATCAGGATATCCGGAAGAAATCAAAACAACTATCGTTTTGTGAAGAGGAATGGATATCTGTAAAATGATCTTAACTTGATATTTGCAGTCGCAATTTGATATCTATCAACTTTAATGGATTTCATGTCGTGGCAAGATATCGGCACCTTTTTGTAATCTATAAAACAACAAAATATTCTGTAACTGTATTTCAAGAATTTAACAACAAACCTCAACGCATCTTTTGCTGCGAAAGAATCATGAAATCAAGTTTAGGGCAAATTCAAATCGATCCCTCTCTATTTGTGCTTTTGCATAATTAGAGGTGTATTCTGTATTTCAAGACAGGCTCAGACAATAGGTCCCAATTTTTTTCCAGCCAGCGGCTGAGTCGCATACTTTGCCTAAAATATCCTGTATATTCCTGGGGACCGGCACCGACATTGTAAAACTGATCCAGTGTCCAGTCCAGAGTGCGCAGATTGGCCACACGGATCATTTCAAAGAAAGACCCGGGGTAGCCGCCTGGCCATTACCGGAAAGGTTTCAATGCTTTTCTGCCCTTTCCAAAGATTTGTGCAAATCATAATTCGTTTATCGCTGAAAACGCCGCAAAATTTATCAGAACATTACCGAATGACATTCGGCTTCTGTTTAACGTAGATGTTAAAATCTTGTTTCTTTGTCAACCGGTCATTGCTTATAGCGGTATAATTATCAACTTGACAACCCATCGGCATTAGACATATAAACTGCGCTGGAGTGTTTTCCTGTGATTATCCGACAAAAGTGGAGAACAATGGACCCTTGGAATGGCGGAATGATGAGTTTCGAAGAAAATGGGCTCAGGAATAAAGTGTGTTTGCAAAAATGATTGTTGCTCATGGTTCCAGCATTTCATAATTGCATCAGGAGGTGCCAATGGAAAAGGAAAAAAATTTTTATGAGAGGCTAAAGGAAAAAGGGGTTTCACGACGAGACTTCATGAAGTACTGTACGGCCCTCACTGCGACTATGGGGCTCTCATCATCGTTTGTCCCAAAGGTGGCAGAGGTCTTTGCAGCCCCGAAGCAGCGACCGCCGGTCATTTGGCTACATTTTGCCGAATGCACGGGATGTTCGGAAGCCCTGTTAAGATCCCAGTATCCCTATGTTGATGATCTGGTTCTCGAAGTGCTTTCTGTCGAATACCATGAAACCATCATGGCGGCTGCGGGACATCAGGCGGAAGAACAACTCCGCTCAGCGGTTAAAAAGTACAAAGGTCAATTCATCTGTGTTGTCGAAGGTGCGATTGCAACGAAGTATAACGGCGCTTATGGAAAAATCGGGGGCCGAACATTCCTTGAGATCGCAAAAGACGTGGTTCCCAAGGCAGCCGCAACGATCTGCATCGGCGCGTGTTCATCTTTCGGAGGTGTTCAGGCAGCCAAACCAAATCCCGGCGGATACAAAAGTGTGGGAGATGCCCTGGGTATAAAGACGCTGAATATTCCGGGATGCCCTCCCAATCCGGTCAGTTTTGTCGGAACCGTCGTAAACTATCTCCTCCTTGGTAAACTCCCGGCGCTTGACGAGCTGGGCAGACCGCTCTTTGCCTATGGTAAAACCATCCATGATCAATGCCAGAGAAGAAGCCATTTTGAAAATGACGAGTTCGTCACCGAATTTGGATCAGAAGAAGCGGCCATGGGCTACTGCCTGTACAAAATGGGATGCAGAGGGCCTGAAACCTATAATAATTGCCCGACTGCAAAATTTAATGACGGCACCAGCTGGCCGGTTGAAGCGGGCCATCCCTGCATCGGATGCAGCCAGCCCGACTTCTGGGACAAATTTAGCCCATTTTATAAGGAAATGTAGCCACTTAAAATTGATTTGACAACAATCCTTTTTAAGAAAAAGGGGGAGATAATATGGCAAAAAGAATAACGATAGATCCGATTACCAGAATAGAAGGCCACCTTCGTATCGAAGTGGAAGTGGCGGGCGGTAAGGTCATAAATGCCTGGAGTTCCGGGCAGATGTTCAGGGGAATCGAACTGATTCTCCAGGGGAGAGATCCCCAGGACGCGCATCACTTTGTTCAGCGCTCATGCGGCGTCTGAACGCTGACGCATGCACTGGCCTCGGTGAGGGCAGTAGAAGACGCCGTTGGCGTTAAGATTCCGGCTAATGCACGAATTATTCGAAACCTCCTTCACGGCGCGCAGTTTCAGGCAGACCACCTTGTTCATTTTTATCATCTTCATGCGCTGGACTGGGTGGACATTGTCAGCGCGACCACAAAAGCAGATCCAGCAGCAACCGCGAAGCTGGCCGATAATGTCAGCAATGCATCCGTCGGCGGAGCGGTATACTACAAGCAGGTCCAGCAACGGCTGAGAACATTTGTTGACAGCGGACAGCTCGGCCCCTTCAGCAATGCCTACTGGGGGCATCCGGCCTATAAACTGCCGCCTGAAGCCAACCTGATGGCAGCCGCTCATTATATTGAAGCATTGAGAATTCAGGCCAGGGCTGCCAGAATGCATGCCATTTTCGCCGGAAAGAACCCGCACCTGCAGGGGCTTGCCGTGGGTGGTGTTACCTGTGTTAAAGATTTGACACCGGACAGAATCGCTGAATTTTTGTATCTCTGGAAAGAGACCCAAAATTTTATCAAAAATGTTTACATTCCGGATCTGGTAGCAGTGGCGTCTTTTTACAAGGACTGGGGCGCCATCGGCGGCACCACCAATTTCCTTGCATGGGGTGATTTTCCTGAAAGCGACAAGGAGCCTGACAGCCTCTTTATGCCCAGGGGCGTGATTAAGAATAGAGACCTTGCCGGCATGAAGATGGCCAATCAGAAAGGGGTTACCGAGGATGTAACGCGTGCATGGTATGAAAAGGGCTCGGCCAAACATCCTTACAAAGGCGAAACCAAACCGTTGAAGGAAGATCCCAAATACCGGCCCGGTGATGGAAAATATTCCTGGTTCAAGGCACCGCGGTATGAAGACGATCCTTGCGAAGTGGGACCGCTGGCCAGAGTACTGGTGGCTTATGGCAAAGGAAAACCGGAGATTAAAGCGCTGGTTGACAGCACATTGAAGAAACTCAACATTCCGGTTGCCGCTCTGTTTTCAACTTTGGGCAGGACGGCTGCTCGAGGCCTTGAGACCGTTGCCATCGGAAACGCCATGGAAGGCTGGCTTATGGAGCTGGTCGGAAATGTTAAGAATGGCGATACCAAAACCTATCAAAAATGGACGATGCCCAACAGCGCCCAGGGTGTTGGATTGAATGATGTCCCAAGGGGCTCTCTGGGGCATTGGATCAACATCGAAAAAGGCAAGATCAAAAATTACCAATATGTTGTACCATCGACCTGGAACTTAGGTCCCCGATGTGCAAAAGGCAAACTCGGACCGGTTGAAGAGGCTCTCATCGGAACACCGGTGGCAGATCCCAAGCGTCCTCTGGAGGTCTTACGAACGGTTCACTCTTTTGATCCATGCATTGCCTGCGGCGTTCACGTCATTGATCCTGATTCCAATCAGGTCTATAAAGTCAAGGCATTGTAAAAAAAAATTAATATCCTCTCAGCTTCCTTTTAACAGGGAAGCTGAGAGGAAGCTCACCGATGTTCAATAACACTTCCTGTTTGAATTAGATTGCTCGCCGGCTTACAAAACCCAGAAACTTTAAAAGGTAGATTTCGTATACAGGAATGGCGGACTTGCGGGAAAAAGCGATAAAACTGAACATGTCCCCCTCCCCTAATGAAAAGAGGTTAGGGCAGGGGAAAGGGGTAACTTATGAGCGCACAAAACATTGTCATTTTGGGCATCGGCAACATTCTTTTTTGCGATGAAGGATTTGGCGTCCGCGTTATTGAAAATTTGATAGAAAGATATGATTTTCCGGAAAATGTTTCGGTGGTTGACGGCGGCGTCCTCGGCATGAATCTTCTGGGCGTTATGTCAGAAGCGGATCACCTTATTGTTATTGATGCGGTAAAAAATAAAGGCAAACCAGGTTCTCTCCATCGGTTGGAAAGAAAGGATCTGCCGGAACGCATCCGTGCGAAAGCTTCTCTTCATGAGATCGATTTTTTAGAAGCCTTGACCATGTGCCAGGTGCTTGATAAAGTTCCTGAAACAGTGATATTGGGAGTGGAACCCGAAGATATCGAGACGCTCGGCATTGAATTGACATCGACGACACGGTCAAAAATAGATCCCATGATCGGTATGATTCTGGCAGAACTCGACCGTCTGGGTGTATCCTATACCAAAGGAGCAGGTGATCATGTGTCTTGCAATCCCATCTAAAATCATAACAATAGAAGATAACATGGCAACAATAGATGTTGACGGGGTTAGAAGAACGGCTAGCCTTTTACTCCTTGAAGATCCAAAGGTCGGGGAGTACGTTATTGTCCATGCTGGTTTTGCCATAAATAAGATCGATGAAGCTGCGGCAATGGAAACATTGGATCTTTTACGGGAGGCCGCAGCCCTGGTGGATCAGCTAAGAGATGAATCAAAGGAATAAATCGGATACTGTTCTTTAGGCCTCATGACCAACCCTCATTAAGCACCCTCTTCTCAGTTATCCATGGCAGAAGAAATCATTGCAAAACAGCTGAAAATCAGCGGCATTGTTCAAGGTGTCGGGTTTCGCCCGTTTATTTATAAGCTGGCAAAAGAATACAGCATAAAGGGAGAAGTCTCCAATACATCTTCGGGGGTAACCGTTCACATTGAAGGGAATGCCCGGAATATTGATCTTTTCTGTACGGATATTACAGGGAAGACGCCGCCGCTGGCCCGTATCACCGATGTTTCAATCCAGCCTGAATCCGTTAAAAATTTTAATGATTTTTCAATCATCGAAAGCCAAGTCGGAACCCATCGAGCCACACTGATTTCACCGGACATGTCGATTTGCGGGGACTGTCGTAAAGAAATTTTTGACCCCGATGATCGCCGGTATCAATATCCGTTTACCAACTGCACCCATTGCGGACCCAGATATACAATTATTGATGATATTCCGTATGACCGGCCCAACACCTCGATGAAGCATTTTAAAATGTGTGACCCGTGCCAGGCTGAATATAATGACCCCGGGAACAGAAGATTTCACGCCCAGCCCAATGCGTGCCCCGTATGCGGCCCGCAGGTTGCCCTCTATGACAACACTGGAAAGATAATCGAGACAAAAGCGCCTATTAAAAGAACCGCAACCCTGCTAAAAGAGGGATTTGTTGTCGCTGTTAAGGGCCTGGGCGGGTTCCACCTTGCTGTGGATGCCCGGAACCATGATGCGGTGTTGCGGCTTAGAGAAAGGAAGCGTCGAGAAGAAAAACCGTTGGCCATCATGTCTGAAAATATTGACCGCATCAGCGCCTATGCCCATATAGACCCCGAAGAAGAGCACCTTATCACATCCCCCCAGCGTCCCATTGTTCTGCTTCGAAAAAAGGAACCCAATTCCATATCACCGGCGGTTTCACCGCGGAACCGCTATTTTGGGGCAATGCTTCCATACACGCCACTTCACTACCTCCTGCTCAGTTACGATTTCGCAACGCTGGTGATGACCAGCGGTAACATCAGTGAAGAGCCAATTGCCATCGGCAATGCGGATGCGTTTGAACGGCTTTTTGATATTGCCGATTACTTTTTGATCCACAACAGGGACATTTACCTTCGAAGTGACGATTCGATTGTCAGAACAACCGCCGGGTCTATCCGTTTTATCCGCCGATCAAGGGGGTATATTCCGACACCCGTCTTTTTGAAGCACAAAGTTCCGCACATCCTTGCCTGTGGTGCAGAATTAAAAAATACGGTATGCCTGACAAAAGAGGACAATGCTTTTTTAAGCCAGCATATCGGGGATCTTGAAAACCTTTCAACATATGAATTTTTTCAATTGACTATCAACCACATGAAACGGATTCTGGGCATTGATCCGAAGATTGTTGCCTATGATCTTCACCCGGATTATCTCAGCACACAATATGCGCAGGAACTGGATGAAATGGAGAAGATACCGGTTCAACATCACCACGCGCATATTGTCAGCTGCATGGCAGAGAACAGGCTGGAGGATCCAGTCATCGGGCTTTCTTTTGACGGCACCGGGTATGGGACTGACGGAACCATATGGGGCGGAGAGGTGCTCGTTACGGAGCTTGCTCGATTTACACGCGCTGCGCATTTGTCGTATGTGCCGATGCCGGGAAGCGCCGCAGCCATCAAAGAACCCTGGCGTATGGCTGTCAGTTACCTTTACAATGCATTCGGTGATGAATTCTGGGATCTTGATTTGCCGATTTTAAGCGAAATTGAGGAGAGCAGGATTCAATTCATCGTGGAGATGATTAAAAAAAGCGTCAATTCTCCGATGACATCAAGTCTGGGACGACTTTTTGACGGGATTGCCGCGATAACCGGCATTCGGAATCGTGTCGCCTATGAAGGACAGGCGGCCATGGAACTGGAGATGACGGCAGAAGGAATCGATGACGAGATCTATGATTATGAATGGGTGACAGAAAAGAATACCCGCAAAATCCTTCCGGCGTCGATTGTTCGAGGTGTGGTGCAGGATATTCATAATGATGTTCACACTTCCGTAATTAGCGGCAAATTTCATGCAACGCTGGTTCATCTGTTTTCGGAGCTGTGTGACAAATTGAGAAAGGAAATCGGGATTCAAAACGTTGCTTTAAGCGGGGGCGTATTCCAGAATTCACTCCTCTTGACCGGTTTGATTCAGGCTCTGGAAGGAAAAAACTTTCAAGTCTACACGCATACACGTGTACCGACCAATGACGGGGGGATATCCCTGGGGCAGGCGGTGGTTGCGGCGGCGATCGCGGGTAAATGAGAAAAGGAAAGGAGAGTATTGGGCAGATTAAACTGTTTTACCTTTGTGATCAATATCGAATATCCTATATCCAATGTAAAATATAGAAGGAAAACAGCCTGTTTGCCGTAGCTTGAATTTGTCGTGGAATTTGATGTTGCCGTATACAAAAGGCAGAGACGAGAGCATCTCATCATTGGACATTCCTTGTTCGAAATTGTTAATTAAGAAAAAAAGAGAGCATGAAAATGACAATCAAACACATGGAAGAGTACAGGGATCCGGAGATTTCCGGTCGCCTGGTTGACAGGATAAAAAAAATCAGCCGGAAAAACGTTCGGTTAATGGAAGTCTGCGGAACCCATACCATGTCGATTTTCAGAAGCGGAATCCGTACACTCCTGCCGGATTCGATTTCACTCCTGTCCGGCCCCGGATGCCCGGTATGCGTCACCGCCCAGCAGGAAATCGATGCTTTTATTGAAATTTCCAGATTGGATGATGTGATTGTCACCACCTTTGGAGACTTGATGCGGGTGCCGGGAACCGATTCATCTCTCCAGCTTGAACGGGCAAGCGGCAGAGATATCCGTGTGGTCTACTCTACGGTTGACGCGCTGGAGATTGCCAAAAAGAATCCAAAGCAGAACGTTGTTTTTCTGGGTGTCGGATTTGAAACCACCGCACCGACGATTGCCGCTTCGATTCTGACCGCAAAAGAAACCGGCCTTGGCAATTATTCTGTTTTGTCGGCTCACAAATTGGTCCCGCCTGCGCTGGATGTCCTTTTGAAATCGGAAACCGTTAAGATTGACGGTTTTATTCTTCCCGGGCATGTCTCGGTGATTATCGGAGAAAAGGCGTATCTTCCCGTGATTGAGGCCTATCATGTCCCGAGTGTGATCGCAGGGTTTGAGCCGGTAGATATCTTGCAATCAATCTTCGCACTGGTCGAACAGATCGAAGCCGGTCGCGCAAAACTTGTCAATGGATATCAGAGGGTCGTGACCTTTGATGGGAATAAAAGGGCGCAAAAAATCCTGGCGGATGTTTTCGAACCAGTAGATGCTAAATGGCGCGGCATAGGGGTCATTCCCCAAAGCGGCCTTAGCATCCGTGAGGAATATGAAGCCTTTGACGCGCAAAAGCGGTTTGAGATTGTGGTGCCTGAAAGAGAAGATCCCAAGGGATGCGCTTGCGGCGAAATTCTCACCGGCTTGAAAACACCGGTGGAATGCCCCCTTTACAAAACGATTTGCACCCCTGAGGACCCGGTGGGTCCCTGTATGGTTTCCAGTGAAGGGACCTGTGCGGCCTATTACCGCTACCACGGCACGTAACTGTTGCCCATCCATAAACCACATCTTTTGACCCAGGGCGGCGATCTCACCTTTTTATCGCGCCGGATTATTCTTTACAATTCCCCTATATATTGATTGACAAAATGATAATTTAGTTTATCATTATGGTTATCATGGATGCATTTTTCAAGCCGCTGTTTAAAAAATTTGTCAAGAAACAAACCAGATCTTTCCAACTCGTTATCGAGGATGAAGTCGAGAAAATAATAATCACACCTGATATCGGAGAAACTAAAAAAGGGGATCTAACTGGATTTCGAGTTCATAAGTTTTCTCATAGAAAACAGAACTTTTTAATCGCCTATCGTTCTCAAAATGAGAACATTATTTTTATTAAAGTAGGTCCCCATGAAAATTTTTACCGTGAACTCAAGAAATATCTCAGGGAGGTAGAAATATAATGATTACGGCTGAGAAAATTTATAAAGATATTATAAACATGACCTTAAAAGAAAGGGAGAAGCTATTTGCTGCAATAGCCAGAAAAGGGTTTGATAAAGATTTCTACACCCATGAGGAAGTCTTCGACGACATCAGGCAATCGCCCTTTACGGTCAAAGAGGCGGCTGAATATCTGGAGATCGCTGAAATTACCTTGAGGAGATGGGTTAAAGCCGGAACGATTAGCCATAAACGGCTTGGAAGAAACATCGTATTTGATCCGGATGAGCTTAAATCTTTCAAAAGGAGCAAACAGTCCGAAAAGGAATAACGCCGATCCTCGTGGTTGCGACACGCCCTGCAATCGTCTGGGGATCATCGCCGGGCGTTTCCAGCGCCTAACCGAAAAGTGGAACTATTTCAACGGGCTTAAACACAAGTTTCGGTGGATCGCATAAAAATGTTTAAATTCATCCATACTGCTGACATACACCTTGACAGTCCGCTTCATAATCTCGATCTATATGAAGGCGCACCGGTTGAAGAGTTTCGTCAAGCCACTCGTCGGGCGTTTGAGAATCTTATTCACTTGGCGATTTCCGAAAAGGTCGCTTTTGTGTTGATTGCCGGAGACCTTTACGACGGAGATTGGAAGGATTACAATACAGGTCTGTACCTTGTCTCCCAGATGACCAAACTCCGCGATGCCGGAATCCCGGTGTTCATTGTGGCAGGAAATCACGACGCTGCCAGCAGGATAACCAAGAAACTTCGGCTGCCGGATAACGTCACTCTTTTTCATCCTAAAAAACCAAGTACGTTCTGCCTTGAGAAGCTTAACGTAGCAATACATGGGCAGAGTTTTCCAAGTCCATCTGTAAAGACAGACCTGTCTCGCGACTATCCGGAAGCTTTAAAAGGGTATTTTAACATCGGCCTTCTGCACTCCTGCGCTACCGGTCGCGAAGGGCATGAACCTTATGCACCATGTTCATTGGACGGTTTGTGCAGTAAGGGATATGATTACTGGGCGCTTGGTCACGTCCACCGACACGAGGTGCTTTTGGAAGACCCCTTTGTATTATTTTCGGGCAACACCCAGGGCAGACACATCCGCGAAACCGGCCCCAAAGGTTGCGTGCTGGTGTCAGTAAACCACAGCGGTCGCTCGGAGATCGAATTCAAACCTATCGACGTCGTTCGGTGGGAGATTTTAGTGGTGGATGCCGATGGATTTGAAAGCGGCTACGACATTGTCGACAGCTTTAGTCACAAACTGGAACAGCTTCTGGATGAAAACGAAGGAATGCCGACGGCCGTTCGCATTATAATTGAAGGTGAAACACCGGCCCATGATGATATCTTGTCGGACGTTGAACGCTGGACCAACGAATTCAGGGCGGCAGCCCTTGAGATAGGCGCCGGAAAGGTCTGGGTGGAAAAAGCCAAGTTCAACATCACTGAACCCACATCTGATATATTTCCCGAACAAGCAAGCGGCGCCATTAGTGAACTTCTGAATCTGTTTGACGAGTTGGGCAATGACGCGGATGCCCGCCGAGCGTTGGCTTCGGAACTGGCTGAAATAGAAAAGAAGTTGCCTATAGAGCTTAAGAGTGGCTCGGACGAAATACAATTTGACGATACGGATTGGATTGGCGACCTGTTAAAACAGGCAAAGCCCATGCTCATCAAACGATTGCTGAAAAAGGGAGCGCCTAATGAGGATTGACGAACTGCGCTTGATGGCATTTGGTCCATTCACAGACGCACCTTTAAATCTGAGCGGGGGCCGGCAAGGCTTTCATCTCATCTACGGTGCCAACGAAGCTGGCAAGAGCTCTGCCTTGCGAGCCCTAAGACATTTACTTTATGGGATACCGGAGCGGTCAACAGACGACTTTATTCATCCATATTCTAAAATGCGACTCGGAGCAGCCATTCGATCGTCAAAAAATCAGGTTTTAGAATTCGTCCGTCGCAAAGGTAGAGGCAATACGTTGCGAACAGCAGACGACGATTCGCTTCTAGCGGAGACGGAGTTGCAACGGTACCTGAGCGGTGTCAATGTCGAGCTTTTTGTTACGATGTTCGGTATCGGCCATGAAGATCTCGTCCGGGGCGGCCAGGACATTATCAAAGGCGGCGGCGACGTAGGTCGTCTCGTTTTTTCAGCAGGATCGGGAATTGTCAATTTGCGGGAGATTCAGAATGACATTCAGGAAAAGGCAGATCAGCTTTTCAGACCATCCGGGAAAAGAAAAATTAATACGACCTTGGGCCAGTTGAAAAACAATCGCAATGAACTGCGAGAAGCCCAGCTTCCGGGGCAAGAATGGGTCAAACATGATGAGGCGCTGCGTGCTGCGCTAAAACGAAAAGACAATGTCGAAGCAGAACTCATTGCCCAGCAAAAAAAACTGAGCCGCCTCCAGCGAATCCGGGAAGCGCTTCCGCTCATTGCCAAACGGCGGGAACTTACAGAGGAGTTAAAAAATTACGCCTCGGCAGTCCTTTTACCCCAAGATTTTCCGGAAAAACGTCGTGAGCTGATTACCTCTCTTGAAGTCGCCGAAAAAGGCAAAACACATGCCCTAAATAACATCGAAACGACGGAACAGGTCATTTCCGAACTGGAAATTATACCTGGTTTGTTGGACAACTCCGAATTAATTGAAGAATTACACCGGGAACTGGGAAGCCAGCGCAAGGCGTCCAAAGACCGTATCGAATTAGAAACCCGCCGCAGTACCCTGCAAGGGGAAGCAAAAGAGATACTACGCAACTTGCGCGATGACTTAACATTGGAGGAAGCTGAAAAATTAAGAATTAAAAGGCCTGAAACGGTAAGGATACAAGAGCTGTCCGCCAAATATGAAAGACTCATCACGCGCATCGAAGATACACGCGAAAAACTGCCGGACCTCATTCAAGAAATTGATCACCTTGACAAGGCTATAAGCTCCCTTGAAAATCCGCAACCCCTTGATAACCTCCCGATAGCACTTAAAGAGGCTTTGGAATATGGGCCTCTCGAAAGACAAAACAAATCTGATCTATACGAAATTCAATCTGCCTTAAAAACAACTGAGCAAGAGATCGTCAAATTGGGGTTCGCTGATAATTCTGCTGAGGAACTGGAACGCTTGTCTGTTCCTTCTATAGAAACCATCCAACTCTTTGAAAATCGCTTTGATTCAGCCGGTAGACAAGCGCATGAAATCAGAGCAGAAATCAAAAAGGCCCGGAGCGTTCTATCCGAGGTGGAACGGCAAATTGAGACACATCGTATAGAGCAGGAAGTGCCTACCGAAATCGACCTTCAGAAAGCCCGAGAAATACGTAATAGCGGTTGGCACCTCATATCGCGCAAGCTAAAGGACGAACCGACCTCCGAAAAGGAACTTCAAGACTACCTTAAAACGACCCCAGGTTCAACAACCATCGCTGAAACCTTTGAAACAAACGTGCAACAGGCCGACGCAATCGCTGACCGACTTCGGCGCGAAGCCGATCGCGTTGCCGCCAAAGCAAGACTCCTGGTCGATCAAACGGGTGGCAGAGAACAACTTCAACAGTTCGAAAGAGATCTCGAAGCTATAGAGCAAGAAAGACGTGCCGTTACTGATGAATGGTTAAAAGAGTGGCAATCCACGGGAATAACGCCACGAACGCCCCGGGAAATGGAGCGGTGGATACAGGATTTCCATTCTTTGATCCAAAAAGGCAGGGATATTGGTGTTCGCCGGACAAAAGCCGAAGCCTTGAAACAAGACATTGAAGCACATCGGACAAAAATGATTCGATGTATAGCGGTGCTTGGCCGGGCTGAAGATTTAGAAAAGATATCGTTGAGCGATCTGATCAAGCGTGCACAAGCGATCATTGACGATGAGACCAAGCTTTTGCAAAAGCACGAGCAGTTAAAACGAGACAAAGCGCTCAAGGAAAAAGAGTGGGCAACGGCCAAATCGCGGTTGGAAACCAACGAGCAGGATCTGAAACAGTGGCAAACCCAGTGGGAACATGCTGTTGCACCGATAGGGCTTGAAGCAGAGGCCCTGCCCGGTCAGGCAACGGCCGTTATGGAGGAGCTGAAAAGCCTTTTCGATAAGCTAAAAGACGCAAAGATTTTGCAAAAACGTATTGATGGTATAGACCGCGATACCCAAGACTTCAAACAAAAGGTCAACGGCCTTGTGGAGGTTATAACGATTGATCTGACCGCACGACCGGCTGATGAAGCAGCATTAGAACTGCAACACAGACTCAAACGGTCCCGGGACTCGCTATCGAAACAGGAAACGCTTATCAAGCAGCTTGAAAAGGAACAGGAACGCATCAAACAAGCGACCGAGGATATTTTGCAAATTAATGCCGAGCTTAAAAGTATGTGCAAAGAAGCTTTTTGCGAAAGCATCGACCAACTCCTTGAAGCCGAGAGGCGCTCCAACACAAGACGCCGGATCGAAGCCGATTTAAAAACCACGGACCAGAGCCTTCTCCAGCTATCTGCCGGGGTCACGGTGGGTGAGTTTGTCAAGGAGGCTGCGGCGGTAGATCCGGATAGCATTGCCGGAGAGATTGAGAGACTGGATGGGGAAATTCAAAATTTGAGCCATGAAAAGTCCGAACTCGATCAGACCATCGGAAGCGAGCGGACCGAGCTTAGCAAAATGGATGGCAGCGCCCGGGCAGCCGATTTGGCCGAGGAGATTCAGATTCTGCTGGGTGGACTCGGAAACGATGTCGAGAACTATGCCCGACTGAAAATCGCAACAAAGGTATTGAGCCTGGCGATAGAACGGTATCGTGAGAAAAGCCAAGATCCGATTTTGAAAAATGCCTCCGCCCTTTTCAAGCAGATCACCAATGGATCATTCGAAGGTATCCGTGCAGAGTATGACGATAAAGGTAAACCGGATATTGTTGGCGTTCGGCAAAAAGACAAAGAAATCGTTTCGGTGGAAGGGATGAGTGATGGTACGACGGACCAGCTTTATTTAGCGTTTAGACTTGCGGGACTTGAAATGTACCTGGAAACAAGTGAACCGATCCCTTTTATCGTTGACGACATTTTGATTAAGTTTGACAACGATCGGGCCATCGCCACCCTTCACGCACTTGCAGATATATCACATAAGACTCAG
Organism: Thermodesulfobacteriota bacterium; assembly: GCA_042573625.1. Lineage (GTDB taxonomy): Bacteria > Desulfobacterota > Desulfobacteria > Desulfobacterales > UBA11574 > JBHPCZ01. Next base: position 10,271 of record JBHPCZ010000010.1, on the reverse strand, counting down.
GTAATATTTTTCACGCACCACCGCCACTTGGTAGAATTGGCAGACAAACATATCAATTCGGCCATATTGTTTCATCACACTTTGTAGCTTTTTGTGGGTTTAGTTTATATCGATCAAAGTGAAAGGAATTTTAGAACAGTTTGGTAACGAAATAGATTTCGTTACCAAGACAACGGTTCTAAGAATATTCGACTTTCGGGCTATATGCTGAAGCGTATATTTAAAATGTCCCCGTCCTTTACCTTGTAATTTTTGCCCTCAAGGTGGAAGTGACCGTTGTCACGGATACCTTTTTCCGAACCGCAGGCCATCAGATCGTCATAAGAGAAGCACTCGGCGCGGATAAATCCCCGGCAAAGGTCGGAATGGATCGTTGCTGCGGCGTCCAGGGCCGTGTCGCCGGTACGCAATGTCCAGGCCCGGACTTCATCGGTTCCCACGGTAATAAAACTGATATGGCCTAAAATTTCATAAGCAAAGCGGGTCATGCGGTCACGGGCGGACTCGGCGATTCCCATCTCCGCCATGAACTGCCCGGCCTCTTCGGTGTCGCTGAAAGCGGCCAGTTCCATTTCAAAGTTGCCGGCAAATTCGATCACCTTATATGTTGCTTCTATTTCAGCCAGCAGATCCGGGTTGCGACCGAAGTTTTTTTCTCCGGAGTTCAGAATGACAAAAAACGGTTTTTGGGTTAAAAACTGAAATCCGCTGATCAGCTTTTGTTCGTTGTGGTTCAAGGTCAAATCCCGGACGTGCCGCCCGCGGTCTAATTCTTCGAGTATCTTTTGGAGAATCTTCTCTTCCAGTTGCATGGTGTTGGTCTTTTTGCCGCGCCGGGCGTTCCAGGCGATGCGTTCGATCCGATTTTCGGTGATGATCATATCAGACAGGATGAACTCGGTATCGACGGTGTCGATGTCCGCCAGCGGGGTCGGATCGCCCATCAAATCATCACTGAAATTACGGGCAAGCAGGGCAATGGCATCCAGGTTGCGGACAAGATTCATCTGTGCACTGAAAAAATCGTCTTTGCGGGCCGAACCTTTGGTCATGCCGGCAAAATCGACGACCTCGATGGCGGCATAGGTTGTTTTTTTAGGGTGATAAAGTTGTGTGAGGCGGGTGATGCGTTCGTCGCCCACTTCAACAACGGCAACATTCGGTTCGACTTTGTTGTTCACATAAGCGCCGACCTCGGCTTCCGAGCGTGTCAAGGCGTTAAAAATGGTTGTCTTGCCGGAGTTGGGCAGACCGATCAATCCGATTTTCATCAATTTTCCTTTCCTTAATTTATCACAAACCGTATCCGCGCTCGTTTGCGCGCCGGCGACGTTTTTTAAAAGATTGGTAAGATAAGACTCTTCTGGTGGTTTGTCCAGCATAACTTCAAACAGTCTTTATGTTTTGTCTCCAACCCCAATCATCGCGCAATCCATGCAAAGAATATGTTGCGCATTATTGCGCGATAGCCGAGAGAATATTTTTGGGAAGTCCAGCTTTTATCCGTTTATTTATCCAATTGTATCCATTTCCCTTGACATGGCGTTTTTAATGGGTATAAATGGATACAAAATTGGATATCAACAGGATTATCAAAAATGACACCACGCATTATAAGGCTTATTGCCGAAATCGATGAATTTAAGGGGTATTGGAAAGGGATGGCTACGCTTTCCGTCGATTTCCTTTCAAACCTTCGAACCCTTGCAACGATTGAGTCCATTGGATCCTCAACCCGAATTGAAGGTGCCAAGCTCACCGACTCGGAAGTTTCGGCACTTATAAAAGGAACCGGTGCGCGTTCTTTTAGAAGCCGTGATGAACAGGAGGTCGCCGGATATGCCGAAGCGTTGCTGCTCGTACAGGAATCTTATGATGAGATCGATTTGACCGAAAACAATATAAAGTATCTTCATAAAGTTTTGCTCAAATTTTCAGAAAAGGATACCTGGCATTTAGGGGAATATAAAAAGCATCCGAACCATGTGGCTGCCTTTGACGCTGACGGTCGTGAAATTGGAATTCTATTTGAAACCGCATCTCCCTTTGAGACGCCTCAAATGATGGAAGCCTTGGTGGCGGCTACCCGGAAGAACTTAAAAGACGCTGATACCCATCCTTTGATGGCCGTTGCTGATTTTAGTGTCCGATTCCTTGCGATCCATCCGTTTCAGGACGGAAATGGTCGCCTTTCCCGAGTGTTGACCAACCTTTTATTGCTTCGCAGCGGTTATGCCTATGTGCAATACAGTTCTCATGAAAGCATTGTTGAAGCGAATAAGGACAAGTATTATTTGGCTTTGAGAACAGCACAAAAGGAATTGGGATCCAATGAAAAGTCGTTCGAGATTTGGACAGCGTTTTTTCTGGAAATGCTTAAAAAGCAAAAAGACCATTTACTTAAAAAGATCGAGCAGGAAAAAATTGCCCATGCCCTGCCTGATGTGTCGATACAAATTTTAAATCTTGCCAGAGAACACGGTCGGGTAACTGTATCCTTTGTCACAAACGTGCTTCACCTTAACCGCAACACGGTAAAAAAGCACTTTCAGTACCTTGTACAAACAGAAAAACTTGTTCTCCATGGAAAAGGACGGGGATCATACTACTCCCCTTTTACCCGAGGCTATTGAGAAGTTACAAAGAGTGTAAATAAGGTATAACGATGAAAACAGATAAAATTCTTTTAGACCACGGCAGCGGTGGGAAAATCTCCCACCGTTTGATTTCCGATATGATGCTCCCTGCGTTTGACAATGAGATCCTTGCCCAGCTCAACGACGGCGCAATAGTTGATATTCAAGGAACGCGACTGGCATTCTCCACCGATACCTATGTGGTGGACCCCATCTTTTTTCCCGGCGGCGATATCGGAGATCTTGCCGTCAACGGGACGGTGAACGATATCGCCATGTGCGGCGCCACTCCCCTGTATTTAAGCGCGGGTTTGATTATAGAGGAGGGTTTTTCCTTCAAAGACCTGGAGAAGATACTCAAAGGGATGCGCCGGGCTGCCGACACTGCCGGCGTTCAGATTGTTACCGGTGATACCAAAGTTGTCCCTATCGGTGCCGTGGACAAGATTTTTATCAACACGTCGGGGATCGGATGGATACCGGATGGGATCGATATTGCCGGCCACCGGGCACAGCCCGGAGATCAAATCATTTTGAGCGGAAGCATCGCGGATCACGGGGTTGCGATCTTAATGCAGAGAGAAGGCATGGCATTTGAATCAACACTTGTCAGCGATACCGCACCTTTAAACCATGTGGTCAATCGAATGCTGTCCGTCACCAAAGATGTTCATGTCCTTCGGGATCCGACCCGCGGCGGTGTCGGAACAACCTTGAATGAAATTGCTGTGAGTTCAAACCTTGGCATATTCATCCAAGAGGAGAAGATCCCGGTCAAGAACAAAGTGGCGGGCGTCTGCGAGCTTTTGGGCCTTGACCCCATTTATGTTGCCAACGAAGGAAAACTGATCGCCTTTGTACCGCCGGAACACGCGGAAGAAGTCCTTTCTGTTGTCAAAGCGGATGATTTGGGTAAAGATGCCTGTATCATCGGAGAAGTGGTGGCAGACTATCCGGGAAAGGTATTCATGAAAACCCGCATCGGCGGAACCCGGATTGTTGATATGCTGACCGGCGATCAATTACCAAGAATATGTTAAACAAGGATTTTTAGAAAGAATCACGAAAACAAGAAAAAAGGAAAGCACGAAGTTGTGATATATTTTTCGTGTTTTCGTGATAAATAAATATTTTTAGTCATGTTGCGATGGATGAGTGAATAGTATGTTCAATTCCGATTCAAGGATAAAAATTATTATTATAACTCCTCTGGTCCTCTTTCTTCTTTTTCTTTCCGGATGTGGCTCGAAAAAGGAGGAGAAAATTTCCGGAAAGACCATGGGGACAACCTATCACATCACGGTTGTTGCTGGGTATTTCAACAACGCAAAATCGCTGAAAGAAAAAATTGAAAAGCGGCTTGAAGAAATAAACCAGAGCATGTCCACGTATCGAAAGGACAGCGAGATCAGCAGGTTCAACGCACAAAATGACGTTGGCGAGAAGATTTACGTTTCAGAAGATTTTATTCAGGTCATGCGTACGGCTGAAAAGCTGCACACCTTATCAGAAGGGGCATGGGATGGTACCGTCAAACCGCTGGTGGATCTCTGGGGATTTGGGAGCAGTAGTAGAGAGGGGCGCGTTCCGGAGAAAAAGGACATCCAAAAGCTTTTATCTGAAATCGGCTTCAGCAATATTGAAATTGCCGACAACCGATACCTGATAAAGCACCGCCGTTCAATAACTGTCGATCTTGCTTCCATTGCCAAGGGGTATGGGGTTGATCAGATTGCCGACCTTCTTCGGAAGAATGGCATCAAAAATTTTCTGGTTGAAATCGGCGGAGAAGTTTTTGCATCGGGACACAGGATGGACGGCAAACTGTGGAGAGTCGGCATCAATACCCCGCTGAAAGACGCCGCTGTTGATAAAGTATACAAAGCGATTAACCTTCACAACAAAGCCCTTGCCACGAGTGGTGATTACAGGATTTTTTTTGAAGTCAATGGAAAACGGTTTTCCCACATATTAGATCCGAGAACAGGATATCCTGTGGCAAACGGCGTGGTGGGTGTTTCAATTATCGCCGATACGTGTGTTTTTGCAGACGGGCTTGCCACTGCGATTATGGTTATGGGGCACGAAAAAGGAATTGAACTGATTGATACGCTTCGCAACGTCGAGGGGTTGATCGTTGTTGAGGAAACAGACGGTACGTTGACGGATTATTTCTCAAAAGGGTTTAAGTCGAACATTTCATAAATTGGGCCTGCTTGCATTCAATCGGTCTGCAGGGTTCAATTACTTCTTCCTGAAGCCTCAGCAAGAGACTTGAGAAAACCCGGGTGAACTTGAAAACCCAAACTCTGTGTTTTATGGACATCCTCCCATGCTTTATCATGTTTTCCCTTGAAGTAATACGTAATGGCCCGATTGTTGTAAGCGTTTACGTCTCTCGGGTTTAACTCAGCAGCTCGGGTTAAATCAGAAATGGCCCGGTCAAATTGACCTTTGTGTTGATAGGCTACGCCTCGATTGATGTAGGCTTCACCAAAGCTTGGGTTAATCTCTATGGCCTTGTTGTATTCGGAGATGGCTTGATCAAACAGGCCTTTGAGTTGATAAACAAGCCCTCGGTTGATGTAGGTTTCAGCACTGGCCGGGTTTATTTCTATGGCTTTGGTTAAATCAGAAATAGCATGGTCATACTGGCCGATGCTGTTATAGGCAAGCCCGCGATTCGAGTAAGCCTTAAAATTTTTCGGGTTTAACTCTATGGCCTTGGTTAAATCGGAAATAGCCCGGCCATACCGGCTTTTGAGTTGATGAACAAGACCTCGACCTATGTAAGCTTCCGCAAACTTTGGGTTAATCTCTATGGCCTTGTTGTATTCGGAGATGGCCTGATCATGCTGGCCTTTAAGTTGATAAGCAAGCCCGCGATTCGAATAGGTCCGGGCATTTTTTGGATTTATTTCTATGGCCTTGTTGTATTCGGAGATGGCCTGATCATGCTGGCCTTTGAATTGATAAGCTAGCCCCCGATCCGAGTATGCCTTGGCATCCTTTGGGTTAATCTCTATGGCTCGAGAAAAATCAGAAATGGCAAGGTCATACTGCCCTTTGCCCTGAGCGTAAGCAGCCCCACGATTGATGTAGGCTTTAGCACTGCCAGGGTTAATCTCTATAGCCCGGGTTAAATCAGAAATAGCATGATCATACTGCCCTTTGCCTTGAGCATAGGCGGCCCCACGATTGATGTAGGCTTCAGCACTGCCCGGGTTTATTTCTATAGCCCGGGTTAAATCAGAAATGGCAAGATTATACTGGCCTTGGCTATTATAGGTAAGTCCACGATGGATGTAGGCCTCAATATACTGAGGATTTATCTCTATGGCTTTGTTCAAGTCAGCGATAGCTTTATCAATGTCGCCCTTCATTTCCCAGGAAACCCCACGAAAGAAATGGGCCGAAGCAAACCTTGGACTTATCTCTATAGCCCTGGTCAAGTCATCGATAGCCTTGTCATGTTGGCGGTTTTTTATATAACTCAGCCCTCGAGTCCGGTAAGCCATAGCAAACCTTGGGTTAATCTCTATGGCTTTGGTGTATTCAGTGATTGCCTCATCCTCTCTCCCTCTGATGGCGGAGACTGCCCCTTTGAATAAATGAATTGCTATCTCGCTTTTTATCTTTTTATCCATTACATCTTGAATGACCCTCAAAGAATCTTTTGCAGATTCATAGAACGGGTCAGCCTTCAAGGCCTTTTCAAATTCTACTCCGGCTTCCGCGAGTCTACCTTGAGCGGCATAGTCCACACCGTTGACCAATCTTTGCTTAGCAGCGCTTTGACCGTAGCAGAGACCCACCATCAATGATAAAACAATTAAAACAGATACAATTATTCTTCTGAGGGATTTCATGGCAGTCCTTTTCAATTCATCGAATATCCGGCAGCCGGAGTTGGCGGAGCATTACAAAAGTTCACGAAAGCTACCAGAAACATTGAATTTTGTAAAGGATAATACCTGAATCTTGCACGAGTCGGAGGGTTTCATATGCAAGGCACTTACGGGCAACGCCATAGTGAACTATTGCGAGTCCTTAATAACGTGGATGCCGTAGGAGTCATGCCGAAGGCAATGAACGCCTCCGGCCCGCCCTTTAGGGTGAAAATTGATGATAAAAAAAGATCATCATCCGATTTGCCATTGGTGTAAAATGGTTGATTCTATGATTTTGTTTAAATCCGCTTGAATTAAGTAGTTTAAAGATTCTCATCAATTTTCCTGTAATATTCAGGTTTAAATTGACATAACCTCATGTCTATATTATAAATTCCTTATTGTCAGCCTTTCTATGAAAGTTCACTTCGCAACCGAATATAGAACAGCATTCGCCTATGCCTAAGAATTTCCTTAAAAGGTTTTCCTTCCGTGATATACTTGACAAGTTAACCCGCCGTCCCGTAGCGGTCATTCTGGCCGTCGCAGCCGTTACCCTCTTCTTTGTTTGGCATATTCCGCAACTCTCTTTCAAAACGTCCATCTATGATCTGGTCATCGAAGACCTTCCTGAAACAGTCCGTTATCAGGATTTTAAAAAACTGTTTGGATCCGACGAGATCATCCGAGTCGTGATTAAAAGTCAAAATATTTTTGATATTGCCACTTTTAAAAAAATCGAACAGCTTGCGGAAACTGCATCCAGGATCAAGGGCGTGCGTCGGATCATCAGCCTTCCAGGTATCCGGAAGGCGGTGGATGTTACCGGCGAATGGAGCCTGGAAAAATTTGCCGATGTAGTGGAAAACGCCAAATTATTCCAAAGAAATCTGATTTCAGCAGATCGCAAGACAACGGTTTTGACACTGATCCTGACAGAAGCGGCCGACCATGAAGCGGTGATCCGGGCCGTGGAAGAGATGATTGAAAAAACATCAAAGGACCTGTCCCTTTATCAGATCGGGATGCCCCTTGTGTCCCAGGCCTTGGCCAGGCTGACCGAAAAAGATTTTTTTATGCTGCCCCCGATTACCGCGCTTCTCATCGCTGTTGTTCTCTTCTGTCTTTTTCGTAACTTTTTTTACATCATTCTCCCCCTTTCCTGTGTGACACTATCACTTGTCTGGACGTTTGGGCTCATGGCTTTAACGCGCATCCCTTTATCGATGCTGACCATGATCGTCCCGGTCTTTCTCATCGCCGTCGGGACGGCTTACTGTCTACACATTGTTTCTGATTATCTGTTCCAGACGCAGAAGGCCGACTCTCCCGCACATGCGGCGATGTTAACATATGCCGCGATATCTTTTCCTACAATTCTGGCTATTTTCACGACGGTTATCGGCCTTGGATCTCTTCTGGTCAACCGGATTACCGCCATACAGGAGTTTGCCATATTTTCCTGTTTGGGGATATTCAGCTTCATGATTACGCTCTTCACGTTCCTTCCGGCGGCAATGGCCCTTATTCCCTTGCCTGAAAAAAAAGACGGAGAATCCCGGAAAAAAGAAAGCTCATTAGACCGTTTTTTGGACTGGATCGTCCGGCTCGACCTGGATTATCAGCGGATTACCCTGCCGGTGTTCGGGGTCGTTGTCATTTTCTGTATGATCGGTATCCTTCAAATCCGTGTCGAAACCAATCCTGTGGGATATTTTAAAAAAAATATCCCGGTGAGTCGCAACTTTCACGATATTTACAAGGACCTGTCAGGAAGCTTTCCTATCAATGTGATAATGGAAGGCAATGAAGAAGATTATTTTTCAAATCCCGAGCATGTTGCAGATATCGCTCGCCTGCAAAAATTTATCGACACACTTCCAGGGGTGGACAAGACCGTGTCTTTCGCCGATTACATGCAGCTTGTTAATTATGCATCCAATCGATTCGAGCCGGAGTACTATACCCTTCCCGAAGAAAGCTTTGAAGTGAGCATGCTGATTAACAGCTACAGAATCATGCTGGGTGAAGATATGCTTTTACGGTTCATGAAGCCGGATTTTTCAACGGCAAATATCCTGCTGCTCACCCATATTTCGAGTTCTCGGGATTTTCTTAAAACCCGGGATAAAATTTTAGAACACGTTAAGCAAAATTTTTCCAAAGACCTGAAATGGGATGTGACCGGCTTCGGGATGGTCATTTCTGAAAGCAGCCGTCAGCTGACCAGAGGACAAATCAAAAGCCTTTCGATTACCATGGTTCTAGTTTTCGGAATCATGTTCCTTCTCTTCCTGTCCAGCAAGGTGGGGCTTATCGCGATTGTCCCCAATCTTTTTCCGATTGTCGTTAATTTCGGAATTATGGGATGGTTTGGTGTTGAGCTTTCTATGGTTACCAGTCTAATTGCCAGTATTGCCATCGGTCTGGCGGTGGACGATACGATTCACTATCTTGTTCGGTACAATCGGGAATTCAAGAAAGATCTGGATGACAAACGGGCCCTCAAAGATACCATCAAGCACATGGGAAAGCCGATCATTTTTACCACACTGACCATCAGCCTTGGGTTTTCCATTTTAGCATTTTCGAGTTTCAAGCCCACAGCCATTTTCGGCGTCATGATGGTCATTACCATGGTTTCAGCGCTGGTTGGCGACCTGATTCTGCTTCCTTCTTTGCTGCTGCGCGTAGAGATTGTAACGCTGTGGGATATGATCCGATTGAAGCTCGGAGAAGAGCCCGAACACAGAATACCCCTATTCAAAGGATTGTCCCGGACGGAAATCCATTACATTATCATGGCCGGAATTCTTAAAAAAATAAAAAGCGGAGAAGTCTTGTTTCGAAAAGGGGATCCAAGCGATTCCATGTGTGCGATCATTTCCGGGACAATGGATGTTGTCGACCCATCGAGTGATGACGAAGATAAGCCCCTGGGTGTACAGAAACGGATTGCTCGACTTGCGGCCGGCGATGTGTTGGGCGAAATGGGCCTCCTGCGCTCCGCCCCGCGGTCTGCAACGATCATCGCTGCGGAATCCGGAGAATTTTTACAGATCAACCTGAAAATGATCAAAAGGTTGCAGTGGTTGTACCCGCCGACCGCACAAAAATTTTTCTTCAATCTCATGACAATCCTTTGCAATCGGTTGGAGACGGCCACCCAATGTATTACTGAAGGGAGTCTTGTGGATGACATCACGGGCTGGTATAACAGGAAAGGTTTTCTGAAGGTTCTTGAGACCGAAGCCCACCGGGCAAGACGATACAAGGAAGATCTCTCGCTTTGTTTAATGGAGATAGACCTTGAGTTTGCCGATCCTAATATGAGCTATGATATCAAAGACCGTAACTTCCGATCACTGGGCGAAACCCTTTCGGAAATAATTCGAAATAGCGATACTCTGGGTCGGCTTGACGACCAGACCTTTGCCCTCCTGATGCCCCAAACCCCTGTTCGAGAAGCGGGTCCGGCCTGTAATCGGTTAAAAGAAGGCTTGCTGGCGAAACGGTTAGAGACCGATGGAATCAAATTGTCGGTCACTATTGGCCTGGCTGAACTCGATTATGAAGCGGAAGAGTATGGAGCAGATCTGCTGACCCATTCCACCGAAGCGCTTCAGCGCGCCAAGCGATCATGATGGATATATTTGCGTTGACAACAAATGGCGGGTAATGTATTCCCTGGAGACCTTTGAAAAATGTTCAATTTTGCCTGCCCAGTTAAATCCGCATTTAACAT
>JBHPCZ010000109.1:0-11115 GCA_042573625.1 Thermodesulfobacteriota bacterium | reverse complement strand
AAAACCTGATCATCCATTTCGCTAATTTATAAAGCTTTATGATAAAAACTCCCCGGCCCCTCAACTATCTATTAAGAACGTATATTTACTTGCTTATGGACGTCCCCAATATCACGTGGGCGTCATTACCCGTTTCATCCAACACGGTAAACAGGCCCATCCATTTCACGACCCCTTGAAATCGGAAAGAAAAGCCTTATCTTCAGGATAAAAGGAATCAGACGAATCAACCCGAAATATCCAGATTGACCCGCGTCACTAGTTTATACGGTTTAACAATAAAAAGCATTACCGGATCACCACCGGTGCCCGGTAATGCTTTTTAATTTTTTTTTACAAGCCATCTCAAAAATGTAGATCACGTTCAAGGACAAGGCGCGAGCCGATGAAAAAGCGCAGCATACATGGGGGGGAGTATGTGAGTATTTTGAAGAGGCTCGCAACACCGTAATTGGGCGTCAGATGCATTTTTGAGATGGCTTGTAGCAAAATAAGATAAGGGAATAACATATGCCAGCAACATCTCAACAAAACAGCCGGTTGAGAAATATTGCCATTATTGCCCATGTCGATCATGGCAAAACAACCCTTGTGGACGCCATGTTCCGTCAAAGCGGCCTTTTCAGAGACAGCCAGGTTTTAGACGACAGACTCATGGATACCATGGATCTCGAGCGCGAACGCGGCATCACGATCGCGGCCAAAAACTGTTCGGTCATCTGGAAGGATGTACGAATCAACATCATCGACACTCCCGGTCATGCCGATTTCGGCGGTGAAGTCGAACGTGCCCTTTCCATGGCGGACGGCGCCATTCTGCTGGTCGACGCGTCGGAAGGGCCCCTGCCGCAGACCCGGTTCGTCCTCAAGAAAGCCCTGGCGGCAAGGCTGAAGATCGTGGTTGTCATCAACAAGATCGATCGCCAGGATGCCCGCGCTCATGAGGTTCTCGACGAGATCTACGAACTCCTCATCGATCTGGACGCCACGGATGAACAGATCGACTTCCCGCTCGTTTATGCCATTGGCCGTGAGGGCATCGCAATCAAACAGCCGGATGAGGAAGGTCGGAATCTGGACCTGCTGTTTGACACCATTATCCAGGAAATACCCGGTCCCTCTTACGACCCCGGCGCACCGTTTCAAATGCGCGTCTCAGATCTCAGTTATTCTGATTACCTGGGGAGACTCGCAGTGGGCAAAATATTCAATGGAAGCGCCCGCGCGCGCGACAGCCTGGTCTGTATCGGGGAAAATGGGCGGAATATCCCGTTAAAGGTCTCCAAGCTTCAGATCTATGAAGGAATGGCACTGACCGCTGTGGATGAAGTCCAACCCGGCGATATTGTCGTCATTGCCGGCATCGAACATGTCAAAATCGGTGACACCATCTGCCATCACCAGCACCCCAAAGCACTACCCAGGATCCGGGTCGATGAGCCGACGGTTTCCATGAAGTTTTCGATCAACACTTCGCCATTCGGCGGCCAGGAGGGCAAATATGTCCAGTCCAGCCGTCTCCGTGAACGGCTGGTAAAGGAAACGCTTCTCAACGTGGCGGTCCAGATGGCTGAAACCGGTGACCGTGACAGCTTTCTGGTCAAAGGGAGAGGGGAGTTTCAGCTTGCGATTTTGATTGAAACCATGCGGCGCGAAGGCTATGAATTCTGCGTGGGACAGCCGGAGGTCATCTTCCGGTATGAGAATGGAAAACAGCTGGAGCCCATGGAAAAACTGTTCGTGGATTGTGAAGCATCGTTCCTCGGCATCGTGGTGGAAAAGCTCTCCCTCCGCAAAGGCAAAATGATCAACCTGGTCAATAACGGCAGCGGTCGGGCACGCATTGAATTTTCCGCCCCGTCAAGGGGCTTGATTGGCTACCGGGATGAGTTTCTCACCGATACCCGTGGCACAGGTATCCTGAACTTTCTTTTTGACGGATACGGCGAATACAGGGGAGACTGCTCCAGCCGTTTTACCGGGTCCATTGTTGCTGACCGAACCGGGAGGGCGGTACCCTATGCACTGTTCAATCTCGAGCCCCGGGGGCGATTCCTCATCGAACCGGGAGACCCGACCTACGAGGGGATGATCATCGGTGAGCACAACCGGAGCCAGGACATCAACGTCAACCCCTGCAAGGAAAAAAAGCTTTCCAACATGCGTGCCGCCGGAAAGGACGAAAACGTTATCCCCACCCCCATCAAGCCGGTTACACTCGAATTTGCCATCAGCTTCATTCGTGAAGACGAACTGCTGGAAGTGACCCCCCGCTCGTTGCGGATGCGCAAAGCCGTTCTTTCAGCCTCAAAGCGTCATGCTTCGACCTCGGTCAGAAACAAGTGATCATTTCGCCCTTCCCCCTTTACAAAACCACTGGTTTCCGATAATTGAACATTTCCAAAAGTTAAAGCGCTCAGATTAGGTTATAGTTAGGTTGTCGTCATAACCGGCAGAAAGAACAGGAAACAATGCATCCCGACACATCCATCATCACCATCGCAAAAGAACTCAACATCAGGGATCAACAAGTAGCCGACGTGTCCGCGCTCCTCTCGGATGGATCTACCATCCCGTTTATCGCACGCTATCGAAAAGAAGCCACAGGAAGTCTGGATGAAGTTGCCGTGACGGCTATACGGGACCGGCTCAACCAGTTGCAGGATCTTCGCAAGAGGCAGGAGGCCATCCTGAAATCTCTCGACAAGCACGGGCACCTGACGGATGAACTCCGTCAAAAGGTTTTCGAGGCGGAGACCATGGCAGCGCTTGAAGATATCTACTTGCCTTACAAACCGAAGCGGCGGACAAGAGCTGTCATCGCGAAGGAAAAAGGTCTTGAACCCCTGGCGCATCTGATTCTGGAACAGAAAGGCATCGATCCATCCCAGGAGGCGATCCATTACGTCGACCCCGAGAAACAGGTTGAAACCATAGCGGAAGCCCTTGCCGGCGCCAGGGACATTATCGCCGAATTCATCAATGAAAACGATGAGGCGCGGTTTCGGCTGCGGAACCTCTTTTTTACCCGGGCCACGATAAAAAGCCGGGTTGTTGTCGGCATGCAGGAAAAGGGCGCCAAGTTCAAGGATTATTTTGAATGGGAAGAGCCGACTGCCAAGGTACCGTCTCATCGGATGCTGGCCATGCGGCGTGGTGAAAAGGAAACCGTTCTCATTCTGGACATTTCGCCTGAGGAAGAAGACGCCATCGCCATACTGGAAGATTTGTTCGTCAAAGGTGATGCTGCAGATTCGGCTCAGGTCAAACTGGCTGTCGTTGACGGATACAAGCGACTCCTGTCTAATTCCATGGAAACGGAAACCCGTCTGTATACGAAAGAGCGAGCAGACAATGAAGCGATTCGGGTTTTCGCGGAGAACCTCCGACAGCTGCTGCTGTCACCGCCATTGGGTGCCAAACGCGTAATGGGAATCGATCCGGGATTCAAAACAGGGTGCAAGGTTGCCTGCCTGGACCGCCAGGGAACGCTCCTGCATCACGATACGATTTTTCCCCACATGTCGCAGAAAAAAGCACTCGAGGACACCGCCAAAATACAATCCCTGTGCAAACAGTTTCAGATAGAAGCCCTTGCTGTGGGAAACGGAACCGCGGGTAGAGAGACCGAGGCCTTTGTCAAGGCGGTCCTGTCACCGGGAATGGCTCAGGTGATTATGGTCAATGAAAGTGGCGCATCGGTGTATTCTGCATCGAAAGTGGCCCGTGAAGAATTTCCGGATCACGACCTGACCGTACGCGGGGCTGTATCCATCGGACGACGGTTGATGGACCCGCTGGCAGAACTCGTAAAGATCGATCCAAAATCCATCGGTGTCGGCCAGTACCAGCACGATGTCGAGCAGGCGTCCCTCAAGCAGGCACTCGACGATGTTGTGATGAGCTGCGTCAACAATGTCGGCGTCGACCTGAACAGGGCCAGTGCCCAGCTCCTGACCTATGTATCAGGCCTGAATGCCGGGATTGCTAAAAACATCGTCATCCATCGCGATACCAACGGCCCCTTTCGGAACAGGAAAGAACTCCTGAAAGTGCCGCGTCTCGGGCCGAAGGCGTTTGAGCAGTCTGCAGGTTTCCTGCGCATAACGGAAGGCGAGAACCCCCTCGATGCCAGCGCCGTGCACCCCGAAAGCTATGATATCGTCGATGCCATGGCCAAGGACCTGGGCATGACCGTCACCGACATGATGAAAAAACCCGAGTTGCGAAGCCAGATAGATGTGCCTCGCTATGTGACGGCGGCCGTCGGCATCCCCACATTGAATGACATCCTTGACGAGCTGGCCAAGCCCGGGCGCGACCCGAGAGAAAAATTCGAGGCTTTTTCTTTTGCCGACGGCATCGAAAAAATCGATGACCTGCGCAAAGGCATGCAGCTTCCCGGTATCGTGACGAACATAACGGCATTCGGGGCATTCGTGGATATCGGCGTCCATCAGGACGGTCTCGTTCATATCAGCCAGATGGCCGACCGGTTCGTGAAAAATCCGGCTGACATTGTGAAGGTTCAGCAAAAAGTCACCGTAACCGTACTCGACATCGATGCGGATAGAAACCGGATATCCCTTTCCATGAAAAAAGCCGTTGATCCGCTCGATAAAAGCACCCCCAAATTCGGAGCCCCAAAGAATCATCCCCGCAAGCCCAAACTGGATAAAAACCGAAAACGCGAAAAAAAACCGGTCTTTCAAGGTCCCCTGGCAGAAGCGCTGCTAAAAAGCGGGTTGAAGTAGACGACCATTGGCCGGGATATCTCAGCAGGTTATGCCCACGCCAGAATTCGAATTTGATAGAATATCAGATTTGATTTTGGGGATGATTGGTGGCATGAATTGAGTGTTTTAAAAATTGAAGATGCATCTGGCTCAAAGGGATATCCCAAAATTACAAAAAAAGTTGGGGATTCGCCAGAACAATATCCGGGTTATGAAGACGATGAGGAGGAGGATGAATTTTAGCTATTTGTCTTCTATTTACCCAAAATTGTAAGATTAAAGATTAACAACGACAACTAAAATCCATGCTCCGAGAGATATTTGGCAGCACCGGGATGGAGTTTTATTCCGCCATTGCGCTTTCGTGCTGCATCCAGAGTAAATGAAGACAGCGCCGGATGTGAACGCTTTAGTTGTTTTCGGTTGCTGTAAATCGCATCGATGATTTTGTATGCCGTTTCTTCATCGAGATCTGTCGAAGTGATCAGCGAGACGCTTGTCCCGAACGTTGCCACACTCCTTGGGTGAGACGGATATGTGTCCGCAGCAATGTTGATATTCGTAAAGGCAGGATGATCGGTGACCAGTTTTTCAATATCCTTATCATTCATGTTCACAAGATCGGCCTTGCAAAGTCTGAACAACTGCTGCAATGACGAATCCGGATGTACCCCTATGTGTACCATCGCCTGTACCGTGCCTTGACAAAATGCCATCGTATCCTGTGACAGAGACGGCGGCAGCTCTTCAAACAGTCTGAAATCTCTTTCCGACCAGTTTTTTGCTTTCAGTATCGTATCCACCGCAAGGTGCTGAAGCGATCTCGGCGCGCCGGCATTAATCCGCTTTCCTTTCAGCGCGTCCAGAGAAGTGATTTTCGCATTGCTGCGAACCACGAGTGCAACAGGAACTTCATACAGCGGGAGAAGAACGCGCAGATTATCGTAACTGATATCAAGAAACTCGAAATAACCGGTTTTGTTCGTCGCGTCGTGAAGCATGCGTGAATCGATCAGGCCGATGTCCAGGGAGCCCTCCCGAAGGTTGGTGAGATTGTGCACGTCGCCGGGTGCCGGAGCTGTTTTACAGTTAATATCATCGGCGTGCCGGTTAATGATCCTGCAGATTGTCCGGCCGGTAAAGTGAGAAAATGATCCGGTTTCTCCGGTACCTAAAAGAATATCAAAGGCATTCGCGGGAAAAGGGGAAAATCCGACGATTAAAAATGCGCAAATGATCGGCGCTCGCTTCAAAAACCAGCTGAAGCAGATATACTTTTTACGTTTGAAGGTAATCATGTTTCCCTCCGCAGGATTTGAACCGAATGTAAAGGAATCTAAACCTGAATATTCCGCAGCCGCAGCACCGAACAGCTGGCGTTATCCGCGACTCTCTGAGAGCAGGATTTGCTGAACGCTTCGTTGATCTCACGGTTGCGGTTATGGAAGACGACAATCAGGTCCGCTTCCCACTTGTCTGCGACTTTTATTATTTCTTCCCAGTTTTTTCCGGTCCTTACGGTGTATGATACGGACTCAACGCAATGGTCATTGATAAATGTCTTCAATGACGCTTCAAATCTATCCATAACCTCTTTGCGCGTTTCAGCAGAGATATAGGCGGCCACAATCGGCATGCCAAAGCCCGGCATAACGCTAACCAGGCGAATCTCGGCGCCGCTCAATTTGGCGATTTCGGCGGCCCTGTTATAAACAGCCGCGGCGGTTTTAGGATAATCAATATCTATGGGCACGAGAATTTTTTTAAACATAATCTACTCCAAAAGAATGGATACGGGCAATGATCGTCAAATCGATAAAACTACCGATTTTTTCCGACATTCCATGTTTCAGGAAAAAGCACAAGTCGTGGGCGGTTAAGCCCATATTCCAAGAGATTACGTGGCTTCTTTAAGTTTTTTAATTCGGCCCTTCTGCATAAACCAGACCAGCGCCAACAGCAGCAGCGCCGGAATGAACACGAGCTGTTTGGGCGGCCGTTTGCTGGGCACCTGAATGTTGAGTATCTCCTGGTCAAAGTCGATTCCGGCTTTTTCCGCCGGGCTCGAGAAGACGACATTGTCAATCAGCATTTTACCCTCTTCCTGCCGTGTTTCAATTCCGGCTTCGGCCAGTCTTTCAACGCCGGTTTTTGCTTCTCCCACCGGCAGCATCACTGTCTTGGTGAATTCTTTCCCGTCGTCTTTTTCGCCTTTCAGCACGATTCTCAACTGGGAGCCGGGTTCCATTTCTTTCACCATCTGTTCAAGGTTGGCTGCCGGCACTTCGGTCAGCGGCGGGTAAACCTTGTCCCACCAGAAACCGGGGCGAAACAGCGTCAGTGCGATGATCGCAAGCACGATGGTTTCCCAGATACGATTTTTCGTCAAAAACCAATTCTGGGTGGCTGCGGCAAATACCAACATGGCGATAACACAGGTAGTGATCACGAGAATCAGATGTAACCAGCTGGTTACCCCGATGATCAACAATTCCGTATTAAAGATAAAGATAAACGGCAGAATTGCCGTCCGGATGTCGTAGCCGAAACCCATGATGCCGGTCTTGATCGGATCACCGCCGGATATGCCGGCCGCGGCAAAAGCGGCAAGCCCCACCGGCGGGGTATCATCCGCCAGGATGCCAAAATAGAAAACAAAAAGATGCACCGCGATGAGGGGTACGATCAGACCGGCCTGGGCTCCCAGGGTCACGATCACCGGCGCCATCAGGGTGGACACCACGATATAGTTCGCCGTTGTGGGCAGCCCCATGCCCAGAATAAGGCTGATGATGGCGGTAAACAGCAAAATCAGCATCAGATTTCCGCCCGAGATATACTCAACGAATTCGGTCATGACCAGCCCGATTCCGGTCAGGGTGACGGTCCCGACGACGATACCGGCCGCAGAAGTAGCGACACCGATGCCGATCATATTTCTGGCACCTGCGACCAGACCCACAATCAGTTCATCAAAACCGCGCTTGAAGGAGGCCTCATGCCCCTTGATTTTACGGAAAAAACCTTTCAACGGCCGCTGTGTGAGTACAACAAAGATCATTAACACTGTGGCCCAGTAAGCTGAGAGCGAGGGTGACAGCCGTTCCACCGTCAAACACCACATCAACACCACCACGGGCAGCAGAAAATAATATCCGGACTGGGCGGTCGGTCCCAACTCCGGCAGCACGTCGATCTCATGGCTGACCTCCAGTTCCGGCACTTTGCAGGCAAAGGCGAGAAGTAGAATGTAAGAAACAAAAATCAGGATTGACACAATGTATATGGTTGCATTGCCTGCCACGGTTTTGATCCAACCGATTCCGTAGTAGGTTGCACCGCCCATGATGACCATAAACAGAAATGCCATTACGAAGCCGAGCAGTTTCTGAGCAAATGTTTTAACTACCAGTCTTTCCATTCCTTCAAGACCCATCTTACAGGCTTCAAGGTGGACAATATATACCAGTGCAATGTAGGAGATGATGGCCGGCAAAAAGGCGTGTTTGATCACTTCGATATAGGAGATGCCGACATATTCGACCATCAGAAACGCCGCAGCACCCATCACCGGCGGCATGAGCTGACCGTTGGTCGAACAGGCCACCTCAACCGCCCCGGCCTTTTCCGCTGAAAACCCGCATTTTTTCATCAGCGGGATCGTGAACGTTCCGGTGGTGACCACGTTGGCGATGGATGATCCGGATATCAGGCCGGTCAGTCCTGATGCGACCACCGCCGCCTTGGCCGGTCCGCCGCGCATATGGCCGAGCC
Source organism: Thermodesulfobacteriota bacterium (assembly GCA_042573625.1). Classification (GTDB taxonomy): domain Bacteria; phylum Desulfobacterota; class Desulfobacteria; order Desulfobacterales; family UBA11574; genus JBHPCZ01. The sequence continues at coordinate 2,605 of JBHPCZ010000109.1, read as the reverse complement.
CGGCAAAAGCGCAGCGGATAAAGTAGTTGCCGGCACCGGCGGTTTCGAGCAGCGCGCCGAACAGCACGAACATAAATACCATGCTGGTCGAGACCCCAAGCGCGACCCCGAATACACCCTCGGTGGACAACCAGTAGTGGGACATGCCTTTGGAAAGGCTGGCACCCTTGTGCGCGATGACATCCGGCATATAGGGTCCGAAAAAGGTATAGATGACAAATACACCACAGACAACCATCAGCGGCGGACCCAGCGCGCGTCGGGTCGCCTCCAGCAGCATAATGAGCCCGACAACAGAGACAATCAGGTCCAACTGGGTCGGCATGCCCGGGCGGTCAGAAAGTTCCACATAGAAAATAAATATGTACGCGGCACAAAACGCACCAATCAGCGACATCACCCAGTCCTGGAATGGGATGTAGTCCCTGGGCGATGATTTAAACGTGGGATACGCCGTATAGGATAGAAAAATTGCAAAAGCGAGGTGGATCGCTCTTGCCTCCGTATCGTTCAGAACGAAAATATTAAAGATGAAAGGCAGGGGAGATGCGTACCAGAGCTGAAAAAGCGTCCAGGCGAGCGGTACAAAAAAGAGGATTTTTTTCGGAATCGCGCCGGTTGGATTACGGGCGCCCGTCTCCGTTTCGGCAATCATCTCCTGAAGCTCTTCTTCAGATGCCGTGGTATGTGTCGGTTCGGCCATTGCGATGATTCCTCCTGTGAGAATAATGTTGTTTTTCTATACGCTGACTTCGGGGTTGCTGCCGGAAGATATGTTAACGTCATTTTAATGAGGCTGCAGAGAGGTTTTGCCCCAATATGAATACCTCAAACTTAAGAAAAAGTGCGCCGCCGAAACAGCGCACTTTTCTCATCAGTTTGCTATTTCATCAAGCCTGCCTCTTTGTAGTATTTCACAGCACCTCTGTGCAAGGGGGCGGAGAGACCGTCTTTGATCATCTCCTCTTTTTTCAGAACACTGAAAGCCGGATGAAGCTTCTTGAAATCGTCGAAATTCTCGAAAACCGCCTTGACCACATTGTAAATGACCCTTTCAGGCACCTTAGCCGTCGACACAAAAGTTGCGCCAACGCCGAATGTTTTGGTGTCGGTGTCGGTTCCGCGATACATTCCTCCGGGTATGGTGGCTGTTCGGTAGTAGTCATTGTCTTTTACCAGCTTGTCAATCGCTTTACCGGTTACCGGCACGATAATCGAATCACAGGAGGTGGTGGCCTCTTTGATGGAGCCGCTGGGATGACCCACGGTAAATACGATGGCGTCAATTTTATTGTCGCACAGCGCCTTGGACTGCTCAGCGGATTTTAGCTCGGAAGCCAGTTTAAAAGAATCCTTGGTCCAGCCCAGCGCCTTCATAACGACCTCCATTGTGCCGCGCTGACCGGAGCCGGGATTGCCGATGTTGACCCGTTTGCCTTTGAGGTCCATAAAGTTTTTAATGCCGGAGTCCTTGCGGGCGACAACCGTAAACGGCTCGGGATGAACTGAGAACACCGCGCGCAGATCCTTATTCGGACCCTGGTCTTTGAACTTGCTGGTACCGTGATAGGCGTGGTACTGCCAGTCAGACTGGGCAACGCCCATGTCCAGCTCGCCCGCTCGAATTGTGTTCAGGTTATAGACAGAGCCGCCGGTGCTCTCAACAGAGCAGCGAATGCCGTGATCTTTCCGGGTTTTATTCACCAGACGGCAGATGGAGCCGCCTGTGGGATAATAAACACCGGTTACGCCGCCGGTTCCGATGGTAACGTATAGGGTTTTCGCCTGCGCGGTTGTCGGTGTAGCGCCCATAATCATGACGAACCCGAACAAAAGCGCAACGCCAATAACTAAAGTCTTTTTCATATGTACCTCCTTATGGAATAATCTGAGCAGATTTATCTTTGCCTACATACTCGATTTAAGCTTACTTTTCCCCCACCTCCTTTCTTTCAAATCAACTTGGAAATAAATGCCGAATAGTTAATGAATTACATCCAGTCAATAATCTTTATTCATAACAAGTCAGACCTTTAAACGCAAGCGTTTTATAATTATACCTAAGTTGAGCGATTTTTGCGAAGATATGTGCTGAGATCTTGATGCAGAAAGATTTGCACAAACCGCAGGCATGCCCGTGGATATATCGAGGATTTTTGTAAAGCCTTTATGCGCAGGAGATCGGTGCAGATCGAGTAAAAAATCGCTCAATTTAGGTTATAGTTTCCATCCAGAAATAGCTTCAAATGTACAAGCGTCGGAGCGGGGGGTTGAAAACCGCTGTCTGGAAGTTGGCAAAAAGGCTATCACGCTTATTTAAGGCCAATTTCCTTGTAATATTTCATGGCGCCCGAATGAATGGGGGCGCTTAATGCTTCCAGCATGTTCTTTTGGGTGAGAACACCGTAAGCCGGATGCAGCTTCTTGAAATCTTCCAGGTTGTCAAAGATTTCTTTGGTTATCGCATAAACGACATTGTCAGGGACATCGGCGCTTGTGCAGAAGGTTGCTTTTACGGCAAACGTGTCCACATCTGCCTTGTTTCTTACCATGGGATAAAATTTGACCGGTATAACCGCCCTGGTATAATACGGCCACTTGTCAA
>JBHPCZ010000108.1:0-11182 GCA_042573625.1 Thermodesulfobacteriota bacterium | reverse complement strand
ATTCATGATTCACCTAAAACCAAAAACTTTAAATATTCCCAAAAAAATAGAAATCCAATTGCTTTGGATTTGTTCTAAGGCATGGGGATTTGGACCGGGGAATGGCTCTCCGGCCTTTATTTTTAACATGATTCTTATGACTCTTGCTTTGATTCATTTTTCTTTATCTTCTCAATTCTGACTAAATCTCCGAAATCAAAATCATTATAAAAAACTGTTGGAACTGGAATAAACTTTCTGACATTTCCTTTCCTATCCTTGCTTCCCTTAATGACTTTAGATCTTACTTCTTCCATAAAGACACTGTATAGACACAACTTTTATTTAAAATTTCCTAACCTTTCCTAAGTAACAAGATCTACCGAAAAATATTTAAACTCCAAGAATCAGAAATCTATCATGGCAGTACAATTGCGAACTTTCATGCCAGTCGAACCAACTGAACTTTTGAGAGGGCCGGTTGGAGAATGGGTCATAGTAATCTTATTGTGCGCATTATTTATTGCAATTGCTGGTGTAACTTTGCCGGCAAGCCTTACTGAAAAGAGATATGGAAAAGCCTTGATAACAATTGTTGGTCTGATCCTTGGTGTTGGCCTTTATATGGCTAAGGATTTGTACAACTTCAATTTAGAATCATTCGGATTCCTGGCAATTGCTCTCATTATTATTGTTGCAATGTTTGTAACATATGGCCTGATTAAAAAAGGCGCATCCAAGACTGTTGCAAGTGCAGTAACATACTGCCTGATGTTTCTCACTTTTTTCTTAATGACACCAAGCATCTTTGATTCATTTGCAAAATCATTCCCACTTCTAAACTTATTCTTCTTCTTGGCATTCTTTTTTGTAATTGGAAAATTAATTCTCACATTCTTCAAGCATCCAAAAGATACATACGATTCAGCACGAGACTTATCACATGCAAACATCGAACAGCCAGACGCAGAGCTAATTGAGAGAGAGATTGACGATGAAGAAAAAGAAAGAAAGCAGGTCAAACACAAAACCATTAGACTGACTAAACGAGAACTCAGAGAGATTGATGATATATCTGACAACTTAAAAGAGATTGAAAAAATCCTGAAACACTCAGATGCAATAACTGAAGAGGCCAAAAATGACATTGCCCAAACCTTATCAAAGATCGGCAACATGGAAGCAGACTTTGTTAAAGGCCTCAATCTTTTAAAACAGCATGTCAGATACTATAGAGCAAGAGACCAAAACAAAATCCATGAACTTGAAAAAAGATTGAGCCAAGCAAAGGATGATCTTAAGACACACAAAATTAAAAAAGAGCTGCATTTAGAAAAAAAGAAGCTTGAAATATTCGAGTTCATCAACGAACACTATGACAAGATCATGAAGTTTTTAGAAGACTTCGATTTGCAAATTCAAAAAGCTGTAATCTACATAAAAGAAAACGATCCGAAGGGAGCTGTCCACCCAGTTCAGACAGCCAGGAACGGTATGAACATCATTTACCACATCCTAAAGGATTTCAAAAAGCACGAATTCTATCTATTAAACTTGTCCAAAAAAGAAGAAAAAATATTGAAGAAAGAGAAGAAAGGCAAATAATCTGTCCTGACCTATACTTAATTTGACAGAATCGTAAGGCGGGTCAATACATCACTTGACAGTTCAATTCTCAGAGTTTGGTATCACAACCAATTGAACCGTTGTCAGAATGGAAGATATAGCAGAACTCACAAAACCGCCCAATCTTAGATATGGTATGGTTATCACATAAATTCAATGAGTTGATATTTGGATCTTATTGCAGCTATCGCCAAACGTAAATTTGGTGATAAGATACTGAGGTATCTCAAAAATTCAGGCCATAGAAATATAAATCTATCTGAACATCTATTAAGTTGTATTGAAATGATCATAATTTTAGTTTTTCTTTTAACACTATTTCGTGACGGATTGCGTCGGGTTTACGCTGAAGCGCACCAATCAAAACTCCAAATCTCTGCTTTTTGTTATGGTATCCTTACTGATCTGTTACGAAATATTAACAAAAACGGACTTTCTATAATGATTGGATGCATCTTAACGAATGGAATAGCAAAGATATTCCACCATTTTTTCCGTTGGCACACCGCTTGCGGTAAAATCAACTAAAAAATCTTTAAGGAGGAGAAACGATGTGTTTTAAAAATTCAAAACATGATGTCGCATTGAGCATGAGCCGGTTGACGGGAAAAAGCTATGAGAACTCTTTAATGGATTTAAACCGTGTAGATAAACCCAGCGTTTTTAACTCCTTTGGCAATCTTGATATACAGGGTTTCGGCAGAATGGCCCGTTCAGAGGGTGCCTCTAATCTGGCTGTTACCAAAGAGGTCAGCAGACTCACCAGCATGAGCTTCGAAAATAGCTTGATGGCACTCAATATGATTCCTTTAAAACCTCTCAAATAAGTTCAAACGATTTCACTCAGGATCATGAGGATAGCTGTATTTGGAGACATTCACGGGTCTTGGCGTGACTTCAGAGATGCAGTTGTTGATGCCAGTATTCAAGCACGCCTCATACAGAATGAGCGGACAGATTCCGCGATGTTTTCAAGCTCAGGAGTCATTAGCCTCATCACGTCCTCTCGATATAAGGTCCAGAATCGATTCTTCGTAGTTATCAGGTAACGCTTCAATAAACGGTAGTCCTCCATGAACTTAGTCTTCACGACTCTATTCTCTCGGTCGAAGTCATTGTAGTGAATTATGTTGGCATTAGGAATTAACTCACCCCAATTGGTTTGATTGAATTGTGTTGGCAGGTATCTCCAGTTCATCCTGAGCTTAGCAATAGCGATCGACAAAGCCACTTGCTCTGCCAAAGGGCTTTTATAGATCCGAAACAGATAGTTTGTGTATTGGCACCAGTAGTCATGTAATTGTAAGCGCCAGTTCAGAGGAACCAGTACCACCCCAGCATTGAAGTAGGGGGTGATTTCCCAAGAACCGCCGGCCAATTTTGTCAATGGTTTCGCGTAGTCTTCACTGATGAGCTGACCCAGGCTCTCTTTACTGTTCTTCCTCGCACATATGTGCGAGCTGAAGAACAACTCCATGTCAGTAAAGTGTCTGATGATTACGTCATGATCCAATAGAAGCAGGTGGGATGTTTGCGGTGCGTTACTTGTTCCCAAGATACTAGCTTTATGCAGATAGGGCATGGCACCTATAGCATTGACTCCGGCAATCACGTAGTAGCCGGGACAATGATTTTCCTTCAGGTGTCAGCCAAACACTACCAATGCTAGCTTCCTGGATCAGGTTCCAGTTCCGGTCCGTCTGCCCTCCATGGACATAGCTATTGAAGACCCAAGCATTGAAGGGGAGCAGATCGGCGTTGTATATCTCCTCAAAGCTGCTAGCCCAGATGGGACGGTCAACGCACCATTCAACTGAGCTGGCTGGCCTGAATAACCAGCATGAAACTTGCTGTTTGTGTCCCTGAGGTGGTTCTGAAGCTAGCCGTCCCCAGAATTTGAACACATCGACAACGTTGGCATATGCATCGAAGTCCTCTCGATCTGTCCAGACCAAATCGGTGGTCGCCCTTGGGAGAACGTGTCGGTCATGCTTAGAGATCTCCACCCTCCCACGCCTTACAAGACCACAGGTGTTATTGCCGATCCCCTGCCAGTAATCCATCGACTCCGATTTCTCAATACCAGCTTGCATGAATCATGTTCGTGCTTGAAGGGACATGCGGGTATGCATCCCTCGTGGGCAAGTATATTGGCCAAATAATAAGAGAGGTGATTGGTTTGGGTTTATCAAGATTCTATCTTATTATTATTTTATTTGTCGCCAGCGCTTTTGTACATATTGAAACGGTTTATTCTGAGCAGGGCTACTCCTTTCACCGAGACTTTCTTATTCAGAGAATGATGATCGCAAAGATCAGGGAATTCAGTGGAGACATTACAGCCAAGACACTAATCAAGGGCCTGGCTGAAGAAGCGATAAAAGATGGCATAGAAATACCAAAATGGTCATATGATAAATCTTTGAGAATTTCATTGAAGGATTTGAAAAATTACGAAAAAGAAGGCTCAAATAAATACGACTCGTTAATTCTTGAAGCGTCCGGGATATACGCTCTCTCACCGGCCTTGATCAAGGCGGTAATAAAAGCTGAAAGTGATTTTATCAATGATGCCATATCCCACAAGGGTGCCCAGGGCCTTTGCCAATTAATGCCCGATACTTCCAAAGAGCTTGGCGTCATCAATCCTTTTAACCCTCAAAGCAACATTTTTGGAGGGGCCAAGCTTCTCAAGAAACATCTTGAAGAGTTTGGGTCTATCAAAAAAACATTGATTGCATACAACGCCGGCCCAAAGTGGGTAAGAAAAAGAAAAGGGATTCCAAAAGAGACACGGATATATATCAGGCGAGTCATCAGTTATTATCATAAATACAAAAGGGATGCCGGTCTATATTTCTAAAATACTATGCTGTGAGATTAACGTAACAACATGTTTTGAGATACATAAATTAAAAGTTAAAAGCAAATTTTTAAAAAAGACGGTTCATTTGGAACTTATATTTTTTATAGCAGAACACCTCTTTGCTTCAATAAAAGTAAGCCTGATACAGTTGTTAATATTACTTGGCCCAGGCTTATTCCTTGCCTATTTAATGGATCTTATAGCCGGGTATATTGAAATAAAAGCTTACCGGCTGATGGGCAGAAATTTATACCTTGGACTTTTCGATTGGTTAGGCACTATTGTCCATGAGTTAGGTCATGCAATGATGTGCGTCATTTTCGGCCATTCGATTAATGAAATTGTCCTTTTTAATCCCGATCCTGATTCAAGAACATTGGGCTATGTAAACCATAACTGGAATAAGGACAGCGGATACCAATCAATTGGCAATTTTTTTATCGGTATCGGTCCAATTATCTTTGGAACCGTCGTACTGTATTTTTCCGCCTACTTTTTGCTTTCAGAGTCCTTTTTTGATCCGTTTCTTAAAGTAAATCTAAGCCACCAGACTTTTCAATCTTTAAATTCTCTATTGGATCTTCCCGTCAATATCTCAAAGGCCTTCGGCTCATTTATAAAGGATGCCTTCACGTTAAATAATTTGAAACGATGGGAGTTTTATGTGTTCTTTTATATTCTGTTTTGTGTCGGAAGCAGTATCAAATTAAGCAAATCAGATATTCAGGGAGCACTTAAAGGGCTTTCAGCAATTGTATCCATTCTTATAATAATCAATTCTGTAGCAAAACCCTTATCCGGTGAATTTGTCAGTAATAAATTTATCATCTCGATAGTGAAACATTATTCTGTCTTTTTTACGTTGATGACCTTTGTATTGTTTCTAAATTTATCATTTTTAATCATACTATTTATACTTGAAAGAATATTTAAATCCAGACCGATGTATTAACATGAAACCTTTGTAAACTTCTTGGCTGATTCGTGTTTATTTTTAGTGATCACATCATGCATGATTATGTAATTGAAAATCCAATCAATGCAAGAATAGGAATACTTAATGCTTTACATATGTCGCTGGAAAACGGTAAGTATATGAGAGATTTCTTAAATGGGATCGTCATTTATAGGTTAGATGTTATTTACGAAAACGGTTGGAAAAAAGTTGTCGGAAGTCAGTATTTGAAAAGCATCAGTGAATTTTGAAAAAACAAATAAAATAGCATGACACCGGAAATCAAGATTACTGATCAACTTTCAATCTCATTTAACGAGTTGAGGTTTACAGCGAGCCCAAGTAGCGGACCGGGTGGGCAGAATGTGAACAAGGTCAATACCCGGGTGACCTTGTGGTTCGATGTCGCCAATTCACCGAGCCTTTCGGAACTGCAGAAACAGTTGGTCCAAAACCACCTGCCGACGCGAATAAACAAAGTGGGGGTTCTCAGGGTTGTCTCCCAGAAACATCGCAGCCAGTCTCTCAATCGAGGTACGGCAATAGAGCGATTCGTGTCGTTGCTGCGTGAATCCTTACTGGAGGTCACTCCCCGTAAGAAAACGACAGTTTCGGAAGCTGCAAAACAGCGGCGACTTGCCGAAAAAAAGCATCGGAGTCGCATCAAACAGAACCGATCAAAGGCAATTTTATTAGATGACTGAAAAATACATTTAGAAATTCACAATGGCAAAACTTCGTGAACAACCGAAAAACATAGAGATTGCCATCCGGGCACGCAAAATGGCTCGAATGCTTGATGGCCGTATCTACGTATGTAAAGATGGTGTCTATCTTGTCGTAGGAAAACCAAAATTCAACAAGCTTCTATACTGCCTCCAATCAATAGATCAAGTCCCTGAACCGGGCAAGGAACCGGGGCCAATCCAACTTGGTTTTGCTCCCGCCCAAATTAAACCGGTTACAAAAGACTTGCTTGCCGACCTTGGTCGAGCGCTTCAAAAATGGCGGAAGGTAATCACCGAAAAAAATCTGAGGAAGCCAAAGAAATCTTCAACGAGAAAAGAACTGAGACGCTGGAAGGAAGAAGCAGACTTCTTAGGTGAAAGGTTTGATTGCCTCCATACTCACTTAAAAACATTTATCGCAAATTCAAATCAACCGACAAAATATATTCCGGCTGATACGTATCATTTCGATGTTGCCGAGGCGGTCCATTATTCTGATTCTTCGAAGCATGTACCGGCTTTGTGGCAATGGTATGGGCTAATTGTCGCGTGGATATCGGGTTCAAATGCACTCACGAGATTTTTATTGGCACTGCAACCTGTTTTGCTTTCACCTTCTGAGCAACGCAAGGCAGAATGGACTCGTCATATCCACCAGCTTTTTACCATGTGGCAAAAAAAACTAATAAAATTTGGTGAAAAGGAAGATGCTGATTTTCCAACTTTCGATCGATCACTTGCAAGCGAAGTGCGATCGCAGCTGAAGGATTTCCCGCAAGACGTGCTTGCAATGATTGGACTACGCTTAACGTTTAGGCCTCATGATCTTATAGATTACATTGCTCAGTCGCTTCAGAAGTGTAAAGAGGTTATGGAAGCTCTGGAAAAAGGGCCGAATAATAAGCAGATCGCCGGTATCGCTGTATTATGTGCTTTTGATTCTTGCAATGTGTCGATTCCGTCCTGCTTGATAGAGAAACACATTAAGAGTGAAAATTTCAACCCCTTATTGACAGCTTTAGCAAAAGAGTCTTCGGAGGCAGGTTACGATGTCTTGCTCAAGGAATTTAATACAATAGGTGTCTCTATCAATCCTCGGCTGATATTGAACGCACGCAAGATTCTGCTATCCGGGGCAAATGGCAAAGATGTGGTTTGGTTGCTGGATATGGTTCTCGGGCGGGACACAATACGAACTTACGCAGCAAAAAATCTGTCACCTGCACCGATACGAAAGTTTGTTGAACGAATAGAATCAATCGGTGGGGTATGCAAAAATGAAGAAATTGAACACGCGATAGAAGAGATAGGTAACTCTGGTGATATTTCTGTTGCCAATGTTTTCTGCACATGGCTGGATATTCTCCCCCGATTTTACCTGGACAAGAATGTTGCTCAAGGGTCCTGGCATTCTTTTCTGGAAGCTCTTGCGCTCGGTGGGTTGGGTCATCGTCCCAAGGCATTGCTCCATCGATGGGCAAATCCTAAGGTAAAGAGCAACATAATGCCAGGCATACCAGCCGCACAGATGGATAAAGAACTGCGTCAATGGCTTAATCGTCTAGCCTTCTATCAGAGACTTGCCGGTCGCGAACCTTCTCTGACTAAGTCCCTGGTCATATATTTCAATAGAACCGATCGAGAGACAAATGAGATCCGCTACCTGCGACAACAGGAACAAGAAGGAACTTTAACAGAGGCGGCGCGAAACCGGCTAAAAGCACTTGAGGCGAGAGCTAAAAACCGTAAGACATTTGATCAAAATCAAAAAGTCCTTCGGCAGTCGAAGGAAGTTTGTGCCCGCACGGCACTTGAGGCGATTCGCCTTGCCGTTCACGCTGAGACCGACAGGCTGTGGCACGATTTTTCGAGAACTGAAGCTGATGTCAGCCTAAAGCCGATGGAGAAACTGGCAATTTTACGGTGGGCACAGACTCTTACCGATTCCGCAAAAGACAGGCTGCAGGAACTGCTGTTGGTATGGGAAAATCATCGTTGTGAGTACCGTAAAGCAATCGAAGCCAATAGTTCCTGGTTTTCCACTGCTTTCGCTCACGGTATCGATCTTTCCCAATGGCTCTCCCCGCCTCCTGTTTCCTTTTTATTGGGAACGACCAACATCCGATTAGAAGTTGCGAAAGATCCATTTCGTGTGTTCCTCATGGGAAACTACTTTGATACCTGTTTAAACTTGCAAGAAGGGGAAAATCGGAACGCAGTACTCGCAAATGCGTATGAAGCGAATAAGGCTGTATTGTTAGCCCTGGACGAAAAAGATAATATTATCGGGCGAAAACTCGTGGGGGTCAACTACAGAAGCGAGATGGTAGGCTTCCAGACATATGTATCTTTAAAGGATGAGGACGCACTATCGGTCCTTCGCAATCAGATGAATGCATACTGTGGTTCATGGGCTAGATTATGCGGATTCTCTCTTTCAAATATCGGCACTCCTGAGCAACTGACAGACCTTTTCTGGTACGATGATGGTTTAGAAACGTGGCCGCCCACGGCCCAGGCAGCTTGGGAATCAGGTGCGGATGATGGACCTGCCGTCAAGAAGAAGTTTATTTCCATTTCTCCCTTTGCTGAAGCGGCAGAAAAATACTGGGGTAGGTGCAGAGAGTTGCTGGACTCAGTGGGTTTATGGCCTCCACCAGAGGGTCAGGATCCTCAACAAATTATAAAGAGCGCTCCTGAACTTATTGAAGAGCTTCTTGCTTTAATAGCCGAAGAAAAAAAAGACCAAGAGCTCCTATCATTGCTACGGCGGTCAGTTACTACAAATGGAGGAGTTTTAAGAACCCTAAAAGCTCTTGCTACAGTGTATGGGGAGGCTGTTTTACCCGATATTTTACAGGCCCGTAGCTACCACATCCCAGAGATAGCAGAGAAAATTGCAGGCATTCTTGTTGATTGTGATTGCCGAGAGGCCACTAGTAAGCTTTCATTTATTTGCTTGCAAGCCCTGGGGGCATCTCCTTTGAACCTTTTTGCCAAAATGCGGCGTTTTCCTGATGCAGCCAATGATGTGATCGAATTTTTAAAGCGTGAGAAATTCTGGTATTGTTATCCCCAATACCTTCTCCTCATTGGACATCTTATCCAAGAGACAACCGGAATACAATTATCAGACCGTCTACTATGGAAAATGTTTTCTCATCACAATCGAATAGATCCGGAAATAGGTTTTGGCATTCCACAATTACCCAGACTCATGGGGCAGTGGCTCCCTCCTTTGCAGAATCCAAATAGATTCGTAAAACTAAAAGATCTAGAGGCGATATGGGATAATCCGCACCTGGAAGAATCATTTCCTGAACAGGTGGAAGGTTTACGCTTGGGAATGGTTCTTTGGTGTCTGAGAAACCACTGTCCTGCAAGTGTCCGTTTTCTCCGTGCACATTCAGATTCAGACGGTTCTGCATTACTTGGGCTGGCTATTTTAAGTGGGAAACGTTTCGAACATCTGATAGAAAAGGCGTTTGAGGCTAATCCTGATCAGCCGGCTGCGATAATGAGTGTTCTAAGGATCAAAGGTGAGATAGAAGGACTCAGGCTTGCCGAATCAGCCAAGCTTCAATTACCTATGTGCAAAGAGCTTTTCCGAACTGTTACTGCTTTGTATCAGGCTTTTGAGGTTCTTGATTGGCCGACCGTAAGTAGTGTTATTGAAGAATTGAAAGGTTACGATATACACCAATGCTTGCCGTGGTTGATGTGGAACCTTTGGCGGCGGTTGGACCGCGTTCACGAAGAAGTCGATATCGGTCCAATTATTTCAGGAATATTAACCTTGGCTGGGTTGGATTTAGGTGTTGATGTGTTTGGTTTGACTTTACAATTAGCGTTGCTGATCCGGCGATCTGACATGACAACGGCAGTTCGTTATGGGCGGATTATCCATGCTTTGTTAAGGGAAAAGGGAATGATAATCTCGGCTGAAACAAGGCTCTGGCTTGATATACTGTCAGGACATCGACTGTATACCGACCAAACTGTGGCACTTTTAGATGAGAAGTTGAACTTTGACGATGCTATATGCTACAGCTACGCATTCGAACTATTCTTCGATGGCAAAGGAAAGCGTCGTCCCAGTGCAATGTTGCCGTGGCCTGATTATCCCTCCCCCACGGTTTTTCCATTTCCTCTTAGTGAAGCAAATAGATTTGCCGAGCTTATGGTTGAGAAGGCTGGATCAAAAACCCCCAAGGAGCGGTTCGATTTTGAACCATCAACGGAAATTGAATCCAGGCTAATTCAACGCCATTGGGAGAGAAGAACTCAGGCGCGTCAAATTGAAAACCAGTGATGGTAAAAATATCCTCACCTGAGGTTGAACCAAGCAATTCATTGTACAAACGGTCGATAATTCAAAAAATGGCTTCGATTTTACCGTGGAACAGACATATAGAGAGAATCATGAAAGTCTATCTTGACGACGAACGCCTAACACCCGACGGTTGGAGGCGCGTATATTGGCCCGAAGAAGCCATTGAATTATTAAAGACTGGAAAGGTCACGGAGATTAGTCTTGATCATGATTTAGGTGATGATGAGAGAGGCACCGGATATGATGTTATTCTCTGGATTGAGGAAGCAGTTGCCACAAAAGGGTTCCACCCTCCCATCATCCACACCCACTCAGCCAACCCATCAGCAAGGCGCAAGATGAAGTTAGGTATTGCTAGCATCCGCCAATTTTCGAAGGCACATGATAGGTTTAACCCAACCGGGCAGGATGTTTAGTGACCGAAAAAAGCGCAACCAGAAACATACTCACAGACAACGTTTCCGCAACTACACAAGATATGAATAAAAAATGGATTGTCATTTTATTGAAATAGTTGATAAAGAATGGTCCGGCTTTTATCTTAACTATGATTAATAAATAAACAAAATATAGGTATTCTTATTAATTTCACTATTTGAGATACGATAATGACTTATCTCAAAAATTGCGCCCCATCCATTTTTCCGGGTAAAGGCACCGGTTTCCCGGCGCCCTCCCCACAGATCCGGACGTGC
>JBHPCZ010000107.1:0-11484 GCA_042573625.1 Thermodesulfobacteriota bacterium | reverse complement strand
CGGTCACGCACTTTATAAAAATTATCGATAAAGGGAGTGGTCGGCAGCTTTATCGCGGAACTCGTTTCAGACATATCAGGTGTGAAGGAATAGATCGGTAACGCGCGAAATATGGATCTTTTTTTGACCCCGGTTAAATAAAGAACAAAAGTTCAACTGGGCAGGCAGGATTAATCCCGGTTAAATAGGCTCCGCATTTAACGGGACAAGCAGGATAGACAGGATAATTATCTCTGCGGCCTCAGCACCTCTGCGGTGAGATAAAAGGTTCCGGATAATATTTTCGACCCTTTCAGAATTATCATCGAGCCCCTCCTTTTAAAGGTAGTCATTGACTCTGTGAAAAAGTATACAAATTCCAATCATAAAAGCGCCACTTGTCCCGTAGGCGGGGCAGAAGAGGGCGAAAAAGAGCGTGAATCGGGTGCAACCGGCCGGATATCCTGTAGCATGGCGGCGGATAACCCGGACAACCCAAAGATCAAGCCTGCCATCACATTCCTCAAGGCGAACGGACAACACTCTCTTGTCAGCCTGGGATGCGGCAGTCAGCCCAACCGGATCGATAACCACCTGCGATTGCTGACGGGATTGGATCTGGACTACTATGTGGGTATTGACTGTGTGCCCGACATTGAACCGGTTTCAGATAAACTGTTTATGGATACCGATGGCACAACGGCGCATCTAAACGAACATTATAATGGCCAGTCCCGGCGGTTCTTGAAAGGTGTGAGGCTTTTTCCCGGGACCTTTGTGCAAGAACTCGCAGGGGTGCATTGCGCCGTGGTGGTCTGCCAGCGGGTTTACCCCGATTGTTTCTGGGAAGAGGTGATTATCTCCATGAACCCGCTACTGGTGCTGCAGGAAGATCTTCACGGCTGTGAGCGGCAGAAACTGAGGGGCCGAAAGTATGTCCGGAGCTGGTCGAAAATCCGCCGATACGGCCTGCGGTCCTTTCGTCCCTGGCCGATTTTTCCCGGCGAAAAGAACCTGGTGCTCTGGCGGCGACGGGATTTTGGCGGGGAAAAAGAAGCGGGCGACAAATTCCAATGGCTCGAGCGCCTGGCCGAGCGTTTTATCGGCTGAGCTTTATCAGCGCATAGTACATCTCTTCTATCGGCCTTCCTTTCACAGCAGATCAACAATTCAATTCTTTTTATCGATTTCAGTTTAGCAGCAAATAATCTCCGGATTTTTTTATGGAAGACGGTATTATTTAACTTGACATATGTGCCACATCGTGGCACTATTTGTCGAAAGAAAACATGTCTTTTCATGTAATTCGGTTGTCTGAAAGGAAAAACCAACATGTCCTTCAACGGGCTCTTCTATACTTCACTCATCATTTTCAGCCTGGGACTGTTCTACAGGATATCCGGCTGGTTCCGCTACAGCCTGGACGCGAAGGCCGGAGGAATTACCCCCGGGAAAAGGGTTTATGCCGCAATCAGAGGGATTTTGCTGACCCTGTTCAGCGCTAAAATCAGCATTCTCGTTAAGGTTTTTGTCGTTGACGTTCTCTTCCAGGCAAGGACATTCAGCGTAAGCCGCCTCCGGTGGTTCATGCATATGTGCATGTTTGGCGGATTTACGGGCTTGCTTTTCATGCACGCTCTGGATAAATTCATCACACACCATCTGTTTGCGGATTACTATCCCACCCTCAACCCGTTTCTGTTTTTACGAAACCTGTTTGCAGCCCTTGTGCTCACAGGCTTGGTCCTCGCGGCGTATCGCCGGTTTTTTCATAAAGAACCCCGGCTTTTCACCAACTCCATGGATTACGTTGTAATGATTTTACTGGGTGTCATTATGGTTTCCGGAATTTTATTAGAAGGCGCTAAGATTTCATCACACACCCGGTATCAGGACATGGTGGAGGAATATTCCGATTTAGACGAGGGGGAGCTTGTCGCTTTGGAAAGCTATTGGATCAATGATTTCGGTGTTGCTTCGCCAAATGTGAAAGGTCCGTTTGAGAAAAATACGCTGGCGCTGGGCTATGAAGTGCATGAAGAGAACTGCGCCGCGTGTCATTCACCACCTCAATGGGCTCTGTTAAGCTACGGAGCGTCAAAAATTGCCAAACCGGTTTTCGCGGCAATGGACCGGCGCGGATTGCCGACGCTTCTCTGGTACATTCATTTTTTGGCCTGTTTCATAGGGCTTGCCTACATCCCTTTCAGCAAAATGTTTCACATGTTTGTCAGTCCGTTAAGCCTCCTGGCCAATGCTGTAATGGACAGGGCATCCGACCCCGCCAATATCCTTACAAAGCAGATGATGGAACTGGATGCATGCATGCACTGCGGTTCCTGCACTTTGCAATGTGCCGTGGGTATCTCTTATGAAGCGATTCCCAATGTGTATATTCTTCCGTCTGAAAAAATTTCGGCAGTCAAGGCACTGGCGGCCGGCAAAAAGCTCAGCGCTCAAGAACTCATGACAATACAAAGGGGCCTTGTTCTGTGCACCAATTGTTACCGGTGCACCGAGGCCTGTCCGGTGGGGATCAACCTGCAGGATCTATGGTTTGATGTCAGGGAAGCTTTGCTTCAAAAAAAGACTCCGGAATTTTTACTTCTTTCAACGCTTTCCCTTTACCGGGGAAACAAGAGTGAAGAGATGATAAAGGCGCATTACCAGGAACCTTTGCACCGGGTTCGACAGGCGATTGACGACGCGTGCAGTCTGGCTTCTACAACACGGGACACGGTTATCGGACACAGGCATCTGAACAAAGGCTTCAAACGCCTGTTGGCCCTGTCTTCCCAGGGGTACACATCAGCTGCCTGTTTTACCTGCAAAACGTGCACTCTGGCGTGCCCGGTAGTGCACAACTTTGAGAACCCCCGAAAAGCGCTCGGGCTGATGCCCCACCAGATTATACACGCCGCCAATATGGGGCTCACGGACCTGGCTTTCTCTTCACGGATGCTGTGGAGCTGCCTGGGGTGTTATGAATGCCAGGAGCACTGCCCTCAGGGGGTCGAAGTTGCCGATGTGTTCTATGAGCTGAAAATGTTGGCGATCAACCGTTTTACAGAGAAGCACTGAAACCGGGCGAACCTTGAAAACAGGACAGGTGGTTCAAATTGATTTTTTTATCACGAAATCACGAAAATACGAAAACATGAAAAATTAAACTCTCGCCCGCTCTCCCGATAAATCGGGATCGCTCGAGCTCTCAGAGATCACAGAGATGAAAAAGTCTTTGCCTGATTTTTTGACCCCGGTTAAATGGTTTTCAAGATTAACAGGGCATGGAGGAAAAATCAGGCAAAATAATCGCATCTGCCAGAGAAGATTTTGTAATGACCATTTAAGTTAAAAAAGGTATCTTAATCAATTATAGCGCATGATTACAATTGATCAGAATCCTCCTCCTTGCCCAGTTAAACCTTTAGTCGTTTAACCGGGGTCAAGGATTCTGATCAAGGAAACTCTGTGGCCTCTGTGAGCTCTGCCTGCCCTGTTAAATCCGAAGGCTATTTAACTGGGGTGAGAGATTAATATAAAACCTTTTCAGGGTTATTACATAAGATCCTTTTAGGATTACTATCAAGCCTCCCCTTTTTGGAGAGGTTATTGACTATTGCCACAAAAAGTAAAAAATCCATGATTAATGAACAAAACGGTAGGTAGAAAAAGATTATGAAAATTGCACTGCTGCGCTGCTGCACCACGCCGATTTTCTTGAAGCAATACGAAACGTCGACCGATGCAATTTTAAAAAAAATGGGCGTGGAGCTCATCGATGTCAAAGGCTTTAATTGCTGCGGATATCCATTCAAGAACTTTAATTTCATGGCGTATGTTCTCGCATCTGCGAGAAATCTATCCCTGGCCGAGAGGGAAGGCCTGAATATTATGACATTCTGTAACTGCTGCTACGCGAGCATGAAGCACGCCAATCATATTATGAAGGAAGATTTGTCTATACAGAAGGAGATCAACACGACCCTTGAAAAAGAGGAGTTAACATATAAAAACAGTGTAGAGATAAAGCATCTTCTAGAGATTTTTCACAAGGATATCGGTATTGAGAAAGTCAAAGAAAAGATCGTCAGACGTTTTAAAGACCTGAAGATTGCGACACACTACGGCTGCCACCTTCTGCGTCCCAGGCAGATTATTCAGTTCGACAACTCCGCATCTCCCTCCATTTTTGATCGACTGGTTGAAATCACCGGCGCCGAGAGTATCCCCTGGCAGACCAAACTCGAATGCTGCGGTTCGCCCATGTGGGGAATCGATGATGATCTTTCCATGGACTTGACCGAAAAAAAGATCACCGATGCCCTCGATTCCGGTGCGGATTATTTGTGCACCGCCTGTTCTTACTGCCAGCTCCAGTTCGACCGGGTTCAAAGAATTCTGATTTCCAGACGAAAGGTGAAGCATCGCCTCCCCTCCGTCCTCTACACCCAGCTCATCGGGCTGAGCCTGGGGATTGATGAGAAAACCCTGGGCATAAATCAGAACGAGCTGGACATCAGCGGAATCCTGAATTTTATTTAGACCCCACGTATGGCTTCAGTCCGTAATGCAGCTCATTGCGCGACCTGCAGTCGCAGTCTCGTCAATCATCATATTTTTCATCAGAAGAAAGCAGACCGCCCTTCTAACAAAATCCACTTTGAGCTGTAAGGTAATTCATTGCCGGATTCACCTGTTTTACGGTCAGGAAATGATGCAGTGATGTAAGGTTTGAAGAGCAAAAATCAAAAAGTCTACAAAAAAGGTCGATTTTTTGATATCATTGCATCCTACCCTCTGCACAACCAAGGAGTATCATTTATGCTGGACACGGAATCTCCCATCATCAACATCGGTCTTGTCGGCGGAGGCAAGTTCTGTGAAGAAATACTTGAAAAAACCACTTTCGATTTGTCGCAAGAGGATGTGCGCGCACCCATTCTGGCCGTGGCGGACCCTAATCCTGAAGCGCCGGGGATAGTGCTTGCGAAGAAACTGGGACTGCTGACCTTTGACGATTACCGTGCGCTTTACGATCGACGGTACAGCATACACCTTATCGTTGTCCTGACCCCTGAAGACCATATACTGGAAGATGTTATTGGAAACCGTCCGCCGCGAATCCGTGTCATGTCATATCCGGTATTTAAAGTCTTCTGGAGAGCCATTGGTGCGGAAGAACGCAAACTAAGGGAACGAACCGAGGAGATTTCGACCATCCTGAACGGTATTCAGGACTTCATCCTGGTCATTACGCCGGACAGTGTCATTGTCGATGTGAACGAGGCGTTTTTAAAAAGAATGGGATACACCCGCGACGAGGTGATCGGGCATAAATGTCACGAGGTGTACCAGCGTGCCAATGAGCCGTGCAAACGACCTGAAACCGCCTGCCCGCTGACCAGTGCGATCCGTAACAGGAGGCCCAGCCACCAGATCCGGCCCCGTGTCGGTCCTGGCGGCGAAAAACGCTATTTCGACGTTTCTGTTTTTCCCATATGGGAAAAGGACGGCAAGATTTCAAAATTTATCGAGATCAGCCGTGATGTGACCGAGCGTATCAAAGAGGAGGAGGAAATTACCGGGCGCCTGGAACAGATGGTCGGGGACCGGACCCGGCAACTGAAAGAAACCCATGACAAATTGCTGCATCAGGACAAGATGTCCTCTCTGGGGAAGCTGTCCGCATCGGTGGTCCATGAGATCAACAACCCCATTGCCGGGATATTAAACCTGACCATGCTGGTCAAGCGGATCATTAAAGAGGGATCGATGAGCGACGCCCGGATGAACCGGAAGGATTCCAAAGAGGTCCAAAAATACCTGGATCTGATGGAGACGGAAACCCGGCGTATCGGTCGAATCGTGTCCAATTTGCTGACTTTTTCCCGGGAAGAGAAAATGGAGTTTAAACAGCTGGATCTGAACCGGCTGATCGAAAAAACGCTCTTTTTAAGCGCAAACCTTCTCAAGATCAGCGGCGTCAAGGTTGACAGAAAGATGGCCTCGGACCTGCCCAAGATCGTCGGATCAGAGGACCAGCTTCAACAGGTTTTCATGAATATGGTTTCCAATGCCGCCGAGACCATGGAGTCCGCCGGGGGCGGTGTCTTGACCATCGAGACAAAACATGTTTCAAGAAAGGACAGGGTGCAGATCCGGTTTGTCGACACCGGGATCGGTATACCCAAAGAAAGCTTTTCCAAATTGTTCGAGCCTTTTTACACGACGAAAAAACGGGGGAAGGGGGTAGGGCTCGGTCTTTCGGTTGCCTACGGGATCATAAAAGATCACGGCGGTTTTATCTATGTAGATTCTGAAAGAGGGAAAGGCGCAACATTTAAGATTGAGCTTCCTCTGAAACAACCGTCAGAAGCGGTTGAGGGGCATGGAGGTTTTGATGACCGGCACTAAAATCCTTATTGTTGATGATGAACTTGTTATGCGGGAATCTCTATCCGGCTGGCTCGAACGGGACGGTCACGAGACCGCTACGGCGGCCAGCGGCGGCGAAGCCATGGACAAACTGAAAGAATCCCGTTTTGATATCCTCCTGGTCGACATCAAAATGGAGGGCATGAGCGGGCTTGATGTTCTCAGGCAGGTCAAAGAAGACGATCCGGATGTGGCTGTGGTCATGATTACCGCCTACGGGTCCATTTCCACGGCCATTGAGGCCATGAAAAACGGGGCCTATGATTATCTGCTCAAACCCTTTGATCCCGATGCGCTGGGCGTGCTGATCGATAAAATCGTTGAACACCAGGCACAGACCCGGGAAACCCTCTTTTTGAGAGAGCAATACAAGGATCGGACACGATTTGAAAGCATGATCGGCCAGTCCGGAGCCATGCAGAAAGTTTTCGACCTTATCAGCGATGTGGCGCCCATGGATTCGACGATTCTGATCTTCGGTGAAACCGGTACCGGAAAAGGATTGGCCGCCAAGGCCATCCATACCAAAAGCCCCTTTTGCGAGGGCCCCTTTGTTGTCGTCAACTGTGGTGCCATGCCCGAGCACCTCATGGAAAGCGAACTTTTCGGTTACCAGAAAGGGGCCTTTACAGATGCCAAGGAGACCAAAAAAGGCCGCCTGGAAATGGCGCATGGCGGCACTCTCTTTCTGGACGAGATCGGGGAGATCAGCATGAGAATGCAAATCGATCTTCTTCATGTGCTGGAAGACCGCGTGTTTTACCGGGTGGGCGGCACCCAACCACTGGAAGCCTATTTCCGCGTCATCGCCGCCACGAACAGAAATCTTGAAGAAGCCATCAAAACGGAAAAATTTCGGGAAGATTTGTACTACCGTCTGAATGTGATATCCTTTAACATGCCCCCCCTTCGTGAGCGCAAGGAAGATATTCCACTGCTGACCGAACACTTTCTCAACCGTTTTTCACAGGAGACCAATAAACCCGTGGATCAGATCACCCGGGAGGCCATGGACGAAATGATGCTGCATGAATGGCCGGGGAACGTCAGAGAGTTGGAAAATGCCATTGAAAGGGCTGTGGTCGTGGGAAAAGAACGCAAGATCCTTCCCGATGATTTACCCTTTTACTGTCCTGAACAAATCATTGCTCCCAGAGAGAACAGCCTTAAGGAGATCGAAAAGGTCCACATTACCCACACACTCAATGCGAATGGGTGGAATATCGCCAGGAGTGCGGAAATCCTGGGAATCGATCGCTCGACCCTCTACAATAAAATCAAGCGATACAATATTCAGAAATAAAGAACAGAATGAAAAGAAAATCCGCCTCCCTCGATCCGAGCCATAAAACCGGTACGTCATTTAATCCACACACCCGTCGCATTATTATTTCCCCCATAGGGGACTTCGCCCCCGAAATTTATAAACCGGTTATCCAAAAGGTTGATCAGATATTTGGCTTCGAGGTTGAAGAAAAACCGCTTCTTGAGGATGTAAAATTTGCCCTGGACAAGGAACGAAACCAGTATCATTCCACAGCCATACTGGAAAAACTGTCCGGAAGCGCACCGTCACACGCCATCAAGGTGCTCGCGATTACCCGGGTCGACCTCTTTATCCCTATTCTGACCTATGTGTACGGGGAAGCTCAACTGGGCGGGAAAGCCTGCATTATATCCACCCATCGGCTGGATGAGCGGTCCTCTTTCATCGGAAAAGACCCTCCGCTGTATGAAAGGGCCGCAAAAGAGGCCATTCACGAGCTGGGGCACACGTTCAAACTCCGCCACTGCCGGGATCAGGCCTGTATCATGCATTACTGCCGCAGTGTAGCGGATGTGGACCGGAAAACGGACCAGTTTTGCCGGTATTGCAAGACACTATTAAATGATGAAA
Source organism: Thermodesulfobacteriota bacterium (assembly GCA_042573625.1). Classification (GTDB taxonomy): domain Bacteria; phylum Desulfobacterota; class Desulfobacteria; order Desulfobacterales; family UBA11574; genus JBHPCZ01. The sequence goes on along the minus strand of JBHPCZ010000107.1, from coordinate 3,170 downwards.
TGAAACGGCTAGCGAAAAAATGATTCTACGGCCTTGAAGACAAAACGAACAGCGCAGGTTCAGAAAAACATTGCACAAGGGCTTGCCCCATGTCCAGATGAAATCAAATGCCGTCGGACGAAGATGATTTGACAATATCTCCCGACGGGTTCGGTTTGACGCTGCCATTAGACTAAAAAAGCCCGGGCCCTTTTGGCCTTTCTCACCAAACGAGGATTTTGACGGATGAAAGAAATTGGATTAATTGGATGTGGGGCTTGGGGGAAAAATATTTTAAGGGATTTGCTTTTGTTGAACTGCAAAGTATATGTCGTTGATACTGACGCTCGGGCACAATTTCGGTCTTCTGAAATGGGGGCTTCCGAAGTTTTTTCCAATACAGACGATTTGCCTGCCTGTGACGGTTATGTGGTTGCCGTTCCAATTCCTCATTTAACAACAGCGTGTGCCGGTTTATTAAAATATAGGAAACCGATATTTTCAGAAAAGACACTGTGCCTGTCTTTGGAAGATTTCGATCTTTTAAATAATCTGGGGGGTTCGGATTATATTTTTGTGATGCACAAATGGCACTATCATCCAGGTATTGAGGCATTGCGTGTCGTTGCTCAATCTGAAAAGATCGGAGAAATAGAGGAATTATTTACAACAAGGCACGCTTGGGTAAATGATTTTCATGGTGGGGATGTTTTCTGGACGCAGTCTGTTCATGATCTGAGTATTATTAAGCACATCTTAGGCTATATCCCAGACAAGATCAAAGCGATCAACGTTATCAAAAACGAAGACGATTTGCCTGTGAGTTTTACAGTTATGTTAGGGGAGAAACCCGCTGTCATCATGTCGGTTAGCGGCAGGCACTGTAGTACGATAAGCGGTGTCAGTATCCATGGAAATAAAGGGACTGCCGAGCTTTACAATGCCTATGACGATCATATTACCATAAGAGACGAAGAAGGTGAAAAAAAGGTGCCTATTGATACGACATTTCCCCTTTATCTGGAATTAAAGGAATTTATAGAATATCTGAATGGTGGTTCCAGACCAAGGTGTAATCTTCAAAGTGCAAAAGAAGTCACTCAGGCAATCATACACCTCAAAAAGGCAGACAAACAAACTGTTATCTGAAAGGCTTTGTATGACAAAAAGTCAACCTAAAATTTTCGCTCCATCCAAAATCAACATCGATACACAGAAAATGAAAGCGTATCTGGACGGCAAACAAATCTTCCCGACCACGGTAGAACTCGACCTGACTCAGCTGTGTACGCGTTCCTGCCCGGGGTGCCCGTACTCCGTATCCCGGCGGGCGGGACTAACATTGCAGCTTCCTTTTTTAGACAGGTTGTTTAGCATATTGGGACCAAACACCCCTGGCTTGGTGCTTTCGGGCGGTGAAGCGACCATCGTGCCTCACTTTCCTGAAGTACTTGCATTGGCAAGAAAAAAGGGTTTTAAGGAAATTGCCGTTATATCGAATGGGGCGAATGTCCATTATCCTGAAATACAAGATGCTCTCCTGGAGAACGCGACATCAATTCGTATTTCCCTGTATGATTGGCAGGAAAACAATTCGCGGCATTTTGTAAACACGCTCAACAAAATCGAAGGGCTTCGTAATCGTATAGAAAAAGAGAGGAGCAAGCTGGAGATCGGTGCTAGCATACTCACACGCAAAGCGTGGAACCACAGGTATGAATTCGCCGGGCGAAAAGCACTTAATGCCGGAATAGATTGGCTGTATTTTCATCCATATTGCATTGACTGGGATACAGAATATCCGACTCAAGTAGATCAGTCAGGCGTATTAGATGCCATCAAAAAATTAAAAGAAGCAGCGCCCCTAAATACCAACATCCAAATACCAGTCGAGCGTTACCGTAACAATTCGCTGTACTTTGAAAAACTCCACGGAGCTCACTTTTTAATACAGATTGGTGCCGACGGCATCAATTATGCCGGACCGGAGTGTAAATATGAAAAAGATGCTGCACTGTTAAATCTCAATGATTATTTGGAAGAGGATTTTTTATGGCATCCACAGAGATTAAAAAGGTTGGGCGAGATAAACAGTGCCAATTACCGTTTCATCGGCACAAAACACAGACCGCCGATGTTTAGTGATTATGTGCAAAAGTTAATTCAGCTTCGCGAAAACAACAAAGAAGAAGAAATCCTAAGAGGGCCTTCCGTTCGTTTTAAGCATTCTAATATCATATAGAAAAACCGTTATGAAACCCGATACAACGGTTGTTAGACTTTTTTTCGAAAATGCCGGATTTGCTCATTGGCCGATAAGAGTGTTAAACAAATACTGCATGCTTTGCATTTCAGGAGGAAACGTTGATGAGTGAGATGGCTTCGAATTCTCCAAGCGTCACCATTATTATTGCTACTTACAACAGGAGTGTCACACTTAGGCTGTCACTTGAAACTGTCTTGTTACAGGATTTCACTAATTTTGAAGTCTGGATTATTGGAGATGGATGTACAGATGACAGCGGGGAGGTCGTTTCATCATTTAATGACGACCGTTTGCACTGGTTTAATCTTCCCTCCAACTCCGGCACCCCCAGCTTGCCGCGGAATGAGGGGTTGCGCCGCGCCCGTGGCGAATTTGTTGCATATCTCAACCATGATGATTTGTGGTTCCCCTGGCATTTGTCAGGGCTGATGAGTTGCATTGAGCAGAATAACAGCGATTTTGTGTTCTCATTGGGCGCTATTATTGGAAAAGATGGTGTTGCCGGAAGTTACTGTGTACCAAAGGGCCCGACGCCAAGCAACTGGCTGCACAGAAAAGCGCTGACAGAAATCATCGGTCTCTGGTCACCGGATGTCAAGTACGCAACCGATGTCGACTTTCTTGAGCGCGTTTTGTCGACAGATTTAAGCACTGCTTTTCGACAGCAAATCAGCGTTTTGAAATTCCCCGCAGCATGGTGGCAGATGTACGCTCTTACCTCAGATTTTCCACAGTCAAAGTACGTGGAAACCATGCACAGAAACCCTGAAGCATTACATTTAGAAATTCTTCTGGAGCTTGCAACGGTAGTCGCCCGATCGGGATCATTGAAGAGTCAGTACAAAGGATTTTTACCAAAGCCTTTACGCTCGTTGATTTGGCGTACTTTTGCTGTTTACGGCATGCAACGTTGGCCTGTTGCAAA
>JBHPCZ010000106.1:0-11668 GCA_042573625.1 Thermodesulfobacteriota bacterium | reverse complement strand
CCATTTCGCTAATTTATAAAGCTTTAAGATAAAAACTCCCCGACTGCTCATATATATATAAACGAAAACATACGCGTATACATGTATTACCATGCAGAGGGATCACATAGAAGCATGCATTGAAACCATATGAAACCATTTGAAGTGGTCAGAGGGCGTTACAGGCGCTTACCTGAAATCCCCAAGAGAGTATTCCAAGACAACCCCGTGGCCTTTGTAGATTCGTACAGTAATCTTGAAAAAGCGCTCCGGCTTCTGCGCAGACGATCACAGGCAGACGGTACACTTCGGATGCTTAAAATTCATGGACTGTATTCAGGCGTGGCAGACCGAAAAAGATATAAGGCCCGCAAAGCGGAACAGAAGAGGAGGAGGTCTGAATCGCGCAAAGCTTTTAGAAAGGCTCGATAACTAATAAGAAAGCCCCTTCTCCGGTGCTGAATCTCCTACAATCTGGCACCTCCAAAAGGAAGGTTGGAGAAGGGGCTACTTTTAGAATAATAATCAAGGATAAAGGTGTCAAGGAAAAAATAACCACATTGTGGCGGTTGCCATGTGGGTAAAAATAGGAATGCCCCGTAAGTGCCAAGTTCACTGGGCATCCTAATGCTAAATGCTTAAGAGGTTAATAAGGGTTGGAGGGTATATGGGCTTTGTCCTACCTATACAATATGTTTCAAAAGGGATTTATCAAGAAAAATTCACCACATTGTGATACTTTTGTTGAGTGGAAAATGTGAAGGAAAAAAAGTGACACCCATACTGACTTTTCCCAAATCGAGCATTTAACGGGCGCCACTGACGGGGTTTGTTGTCGACTTCAACAACCCCCAAATTTGACTATCTTATTCTCAGAATGTAAATTTCACTGCATGGTTGGAAAAAGAAAACGTAGACGTTAAGAGCCCAACCCCCTCCCGAGTAGGCCTCAACTGACATTAAGGTGGGATTGTTGGGAGGGGGCTAGGTCATATTCTTTATAAAAATTCAAAAGCTCGCTGTCAAGAGAAAATACTACATTGTGGTATATTTAATGTGGGTAAAAATAGAGATGCCCCAGTAAGCGCCAAACTTAAGGGGCATCTCAATGAAAAAGGAGTTAAGAGGTTAATAAGGGTTGGAGGTGTGTAAGGACATTTATATGCCCTGCTTTCTTGTATTGTTTAAAAAAGGGCTTGTCAAGAATAAAGTGCTACAATGTGGTACATTTATTTGGTGAAAATGGTCACAGTTATGGTTTGCTTAATGATACCAAGGGGATAGGGGTACTTCGAATCGCTGATATATTTTTTTTTCATACCGATGCTGCAGGCAAACATTAGCGTCGCTAAAATTAAGTGAAAAAGTCACAATATGTTTTGTATAGAATTAAGTAGTCAGGAGGCCATATGAAAGGCAGAAAGCCGCACCCAAAAGGGTTAAAGGTGCTGAAGGGCAACAAGAGAAACGTTCAAAATTCAACACAACCGAGGCTCACGGTCACGTTAAAAAAGTGTCCAGATTGGATACCACCTCAAATTTCAAATTGTTTCTATCATTTAATGTTTAACCGTTCAAATTCACGACAAAAATGCGATAAAATTAGCGCAAACCCTTTAACCACGCCTATTTTGTCCGTTTAAGGCAAACCGAAAAAAAACCATCCATGCTGTGAAGATGGGGAAAGGTCCTCAAGAAACCATCCTGATCGATAAGATGATTCGCATTGGAGGGAAGCCCCATTCCGCCTTTTTCTATCGCAAATTCTGAATGTTTGTTCAAAAAGTCTTTTACGACCGCCATATTTTCCTCGGGTTCAGTGCTGCACACCGCATATACCAAAACGCCTGACGGCTTGACAAGATGCATCAGGTTCTCCATGAATTTCGCCTGCTTCTCTTTATGGTAGCTGAGTTTCTTTTTTGACATGGACCATTTTGTATCCGGGTTTCTCCTGAGAACGCCCAGACCGGAGCACGGTGCGTCCAACAAAATACGGTCAAACATTTCAACGCGATTCCCGCTTAAAGGATAATTGAGATCGTGTGGAAGGATGGAAACAATTGATACACCCAGCCGAGTCATTTCAACCTCGAGTCGCTGCAGCTTTTTCTCGTCCTTATCCATGGCGACAAGCCTGCCGTGATTTTCCATCATCTGGGCAATGTGTCCTGTCTTTCCGCCGAGTCCGGCACATGCGTCCAAAACAGTTTCACCGGGCTGAGGATTCAAAAGAAGGGTAACAAGCTGTGCTGCTTCATCCTGCACCTGGAACCATCCTTCTTCAAAGGCCTTTATTTCCGATATCGGTCTTTTGGGGTTTGAGAAGGAAATTCCAGTCGATGAATAATTTGTCTTTTCAATATGTTTGGCATCAAATTCCAGGGATTTTATGAGCTTTTTTCGGGCGGATTTTAGACTATTGGTGCGAATGGTAATGGGGGGGATGGTATTTATCGCATCGCAGAGCGCCAGGGTCTCTTCGATTCCCAGCCGGCTCACCCAACGCGCGATGAGCCATTTCGGAAATGATTTTTTCGATGCTATTGCAATTACGGGATCTTCAGAAAGTTCGGGGAAGGGGACCGTCTGATATCCTTTGGCTGCACTTCGTAAGGTCGCATTAACATACCCTACCACCCAGGGCGCGGCAAAAGATTTGGTCATTTCAACCGATGTGTTAATTGCTGCTGAAACCGGTATTCGACTTAAAAATTTGATTTGGAACAGTCCGATCCGCAGGATGTTCAATACTCCGGGATCGATCCGGTTGAGAGGGGTTTTAGAAAAATGCCCAATGATCCAGTCGAGGTTGCCCCGCCATCTCAGAACACCGTACACAAGGGCGTATATCAATCCCTTGTCTCTTGGTGAGAAGGACGGATCCTTACCCAGAACATCGTCCAGTACGCTATCCAGAATTCTGTGCCCCTTATCCAGCGTATTCAGAACAGAGAGCGCGGTTTTGCGTGCATTATCAGCCATGAGGTTGTTCCTGAGGATATTAGTTTTGCATTAAACTCTCCGCCTCTGATAGGCGGAGGACCCGGAGAGGTTCAACCGATCCGGGGTGCCATGATACGCAAGGTATCATTCCGCCGGTGTTTTCAATATCGAATATAGAAGAAAAGCAGCGTGTTTATCTTCGGATTGGATTTTTCGTGGAATTGGGTGCCATCATATTACAAAGGCAGCCAAAAGAACACTTTGTCATTGGGCATTCCTTGCTGGATATTGGATATTCGGTAACTGAAAAATATCGACGATTTTCAAGGTCGAGGGTGCTGCCCCCGTCGTGGAGGCTTCCTATGCCTCCCGCTATTAGGGAGAAGATCTCACTTTATGGTCATTCGGGTCAGTCATGGTTTTTACCTTCCGGACCCCTTCGGAGGGCAAATCAAAACCGAGTCCTCCCGCCGGGGCAGCGCCCCTCTGGGGCGGCGCCTGTGCCCGGATTGTTCACCTTCTCGACTATCCCGAATATTTCACGCAAGGTTCAGGTATTATATAAGCCCAGAACGGTGCCGGCGGTTATTTTGCATCCCCTCAGAAATTCTTTGATCTGAAGACGCTTTCCTGATGCACCCTGGATTTCCGTAATGGATAGGGCCCCTTTTCCCGTAGCGACGCGCAGTTCATCCGGGAAGGATTTGATAACGGTTCCGGGCTTTTCGTCAGCATCCATAGAGACGGGACATGCAGAAAAGATATTGAGACGTCTTGTCCCGTAGAAAGTAAAAGCACCGGGCCATGGTGTCATCCCACGGATGAATGCATCCAGTTTTTTGGCTGATTTTTTCCAATCGATATGCCCGTCCTTTTTTTTCAGCAATGTAGAATGGGTGGCTCGTGCATGATCTTGAGGAATCGGTTTTAGTTCGCCGGCCTCAAGCGCCGCCAAGGTTCTCACCAGCAGATCTCCGCCAAGAAGAGACAAACGGTCATGAAGCGTGGCGGATGTATCATTCGGCGCAATTTCAACCTTTGAAGAGAGGAGGATGTCGCCCGTATCTAAACCTTCATCCACAAACATGCTGGTGACACCGGTTTCCTTTTCTCCGTTTATGATGGCCCAGTGAATCGGTGCCGGTCCCCGATATTTTGGCAGGAGTGATGCGTGGATGTTTATTGTGCCTATTTGCGGCAGGTTCAAGATATTCTTTGGAAGTATTTTACCATAGGCGACGACGACAATTAAGTCCGGCGCTATTCCTGTTATCTGTTTTTCAAACGCTTCGCTTCGGATATCCAGCGGCTGAATTAAATTATATCCCAAGGCTTCAGCAGCTTTCTTGGCTGGTGGTGAGGCAATTATTCGACCCCGTCCTTTTGGCCGATCAGGCTGGGTGACGACAAGCGCCACGTCATGGCTGGATTTGTGAAGGGCTTTTAAGGGCGGCACCGCAAAATCCGGTGTACCCATAAAAATTATTCTGAATCTCTTTGTCACTTTTGTTTTAAATGCTTTTTTATCCGTTTTTTATAAAGCGCTCTTTTTAAAGGACTTATGCGATCAATGAAAAGCGTTCCGTTTAAATGATCAATCTCGTGTTGTAACACGGTTGCCAGTATTCCCTCAGCCTCTATTTGGAGCTCTTTTCCTTCCCTGTCAAAGCCTTCAACCCGTATGGAAACCGCGCGTTTTACATCTGCCCTGAAATCAGGCACGCTGAGACATCCCTCATTTTCTGAAATCGTTTCGCCGTCACTGTTAACAATCCTGGGATTAATAAGTACCTGTAAAGATTTTTCTTCTTCGACGGGCGAAATATCATACACAAGAATACTTTTGTCGAACCCGACTTGTATCGCGGCCAGACCGACGCCGGGCGCTTTATACATGGTGAACGCCATGTCGTCGATCAGGTTCTGAATGGAACCGTCTATATTTTCTACGGGTTTTGTCGGTTGTTTGAGAAATATGTCAGGATATGTCAGAATTTCAAGTAGTGTCATGGTTGCGGCCCTATTTTAATTGATTACCCTCGCTCATCCTGCTGTAGTCGGTAATAAATGGGCTAATCGATTCTATATTTTTTAACAGCCCATTTAGAATCAATTAGAATATAATAACAAATAATTGTATTTCAATGTTTTAAAGAAATTCAAGAACACCGTTTAAATTCCATTTCTGTACTCTTTCTGTTCTGTCGACACGTCCTCGTAGGATACCTGCCATATATTTACTCCGGTGATCATTGCCGAGATCAGGCCGGCGACAACCACAGGAACTAGTTGAACAGCATGGTTTGCCAGCGTAAAGCCGGCAGCATCTTTTAAGGAGACCCCGAAAAGTGAAAGGGCGAAGACGCCGCCTGCCTCCCAGATTCCCCAGAAGCCGGGCACAGACGGCAGGGCGATAAAAAAACAGATAATGATCATGACCGCCGAAAGTTCAGCGAACGATAGTTCGATTCCCGGACAGCCTTGGGCCATTATATAGTATGAAGCGGCTGCCAGACACCAGATCAAAAAGGAGAGTCCGAAGCAGATGGCTATCTTTGCCGGATACCTGACCATGGTTAAACCGGCAGCAAAATTTTCAATAAAGCGTAACAATGGTGTGGCGACAAATTTCTGGACCTTTTCTTTAAACGCAACACTTGCAAAAAAAAACAGTGAAGGGATCCTCTCGATGGCTTTGTTAATAATGCCACGGGTTGCAGGGATGCTGAGCATGATTATTCCGACAATAAGGAGTGCGAACAGTTTCAAAATTCCCGCGCCGATGAGCAGCAGGGTTTCCCTGTTGAGATGATATTGGTTAAAGGGTATATCCAGGTTGGGATCAATCTGTACTGTCGCAAATATCACCGCAAAAAGTATAATAAGAAGACAGACATCGAAGGCCCGTTCAGCAGCAACCGTTGCGAGCCCGGTGGAAAAGGGGACATTTTCGTTTTTTTTCAGAATGGCCGGCCTTGCCAATTCACCGACCCTTCCCGGAAGGATGCAATTAATCATGAAGCTGATCATCAATGGATGGAATGCTCCCCAGAAGCTCACTTTTCGGGCCGGCTCCAAAATGATCTGCCATCGGTAGGCCCTTAAAGCAAAACTGATGAGAATGGCCAGGGTAGATGGTATTATCCACAAATAGTCAATTGCCAAAATATATAAAGTAAGATCGGAGAATGGTACTTTTCTGAAGGCAAGATAAAGCGCGATACCTGATACGGTTACCCCTAGTATAAGGAAAACGGGTATGTTTTTTTTCGTATACAAAATATATATGAAAGCATGTGGGAGCGACGGGGTTAGGGTTATATAGAGAGGATCCCGCGTGTCTTTTCGATATCCTTTCTGATTTGTTCAGACAGTTCGGAAATATTTGAAAATTTTATTTCATCTCTGATGCGCTCAATAAAGTTAACTCGAATTTCCTGCCCGTAAATGTTTTTCTGAAAGTCGAGAATGTGAACCTCAACGGAGAATTTTTTATCGTCAAATGTCGGGCTGTAACCGATATTGGCAACGCCCAAATACTTTGTGTTCATGCACTCTATTGTAACTGCATAGACGCCGGTTTTTGGGCATAACTCATCATGCAGGTTGATATTGGCCGTGGGGAATCCAAGAAGCTTTCCTCCTCTGTTGCGTCCGGGCGCAACCTTTCCCCTGATCTGGTAGTAACGCCCCAAAAATTTCTGGGCTTCAGCAACCTTCCCCGTGGAGACGAGGTTACGGACTCCGGTGCTGCTGACCCTGCCAAGCCCGTTGTTTGATATTTGGATCCAGTCGGTCAGAATAACTTCAAAACCAAGACGCCGGGCATAGGTTTTGAGAAGGTTCACGTTCCCTTCACGGTTTCTCCCAAACGTATAATCCTCTCCGACAACAATGGCTTTCATGCCAATGCGCCTGACCAGCATGTCTTCCACAAATGCATTTGCCGATATGGAAGCAAATTCCCGACTAAACGGAACACAAATAAGAACGTCCAGACCGGTATTTGAAATAAGTTCTATTTTCTGGTCATACAATGTAATCAGCGGCGGGAGGCCGTTCTTTTTTAAGACCCGAATGGGGTGGGGTTCAAAGGTCATAACAATCGATGTACCGCCAATTTCGTCGGCTTTTTCGATGACGCTGTGAAAAAGCGCCTGATGTCCGAGGTGAACGCCATCGAAATTACCGATGGTAATCACTGCATTGTCGAAAGGATTTTTAATTTGATCAATATGGTCAATGAGTTGCATTATACTTGTTTCCACCTTCGAAATAATCTTGACAAGAAAATAAAAGGGTATATATATAGTAACTCTTATATGAAATCAATCCTTTTCTGTTCAACCGCATTCGTGCCGAAGTGGCGGAACTGGTAGACGCGCTAGGTTCAGGACCTAGTGAGGGTTTCTTCGTGGGAGTTCGAGTCTCCCCTTCGGCACCACAAATCATTTTATAGCCTGCTGATTTTGCAGCAGGCTTTTTTTTAAAAAACACACAAGAAATACACAATCCCACCTGTGACATACCAATCCTGCACCGATCAGGTGGAGTTGAGCAATTAATATTCAAATGATCAGATTCCCACCCTGCCTTGTCCGCAATCCTTGCAAATATTGCTGAGTATGAAACTATCTTAAGAGTTTGATGGAAATCCCTTATTTTTTAAAAATCGTTGACATTATTGTTATGGTTGAATATACCACGATCAACTAAAAAATCGGAGAAATGAGTGGAGCCAATAGAAGTTAAAAATAAACAACTTTCTGAAATCATAGATAAAAGTCATCCAAAGACACGACGCTTCGTAAAGGATTTTTTGCCGCCTGACCCGGTAGCTCACCAGCAGTCCGGTAAAGCCAGGATGCTAAGCTTAAATGATGCCTTTCATGTATGCATCGGTGCTCATATAGTGGCAGACATGGGGTATACGACAGCCCAGGCAAAAACCATACTCAGCGAAATCGGTTCCTGGTTAAAAGAAACAGGGCTTTTCCCGGAAAAAACTCCGGAATATAAACCTTCGAAAGCAAACGGGCTTGTCACTTCCTACACCGTAGAAATTCGTAAAACAAAATTGATAGGGAAGCCCGAAAACGCTGTTGGATTTTCATATCGCTATAAAGGTGCGATATTTGAGAGGGTAAATAAAGATTTCGACCCGATGGAATATGGCGCCATCGTTTTTAATAAGCAGTATATTGAAGGCCCTATTATCGATCATTTGAAGATTGGGACACTGACTAATCCGTTGGATGTCAGAATATTGGGCATCAGTTTATTGCGCGATCAATTTCTGGCTAAAATCAAGAAACTTTATGGGCAGGGGGATAGAGAATCATTAGTGGGGTCTTGAGCATGGGGTTGATTTGGGTGTGCCCTCCTTTTTTTGTAGATGTCAACCGGATGCAGCCCTGTGGATGAGAAGAATCAACGGGACAACTATACTTGCGGCAAACAACAGTCCTTCATACGAGGTCCATGCATCGACCAGGGATTTGCCTTCTCTGCGTATCTCAAGATAGACGGACAGAAAGCTCAGCCCCATGACCAGCCAGAGCGTTAATACCGTCACTATGATTGTAATCGTGTTCATATCTCAGGAATCCTAAATTTTATTGCCGAATCGATTTCTATATGATTAATACTATGAATTTGAATGACATTCAAGATTTTTGTAGTTGATCATATTTTCACTTCAGTTGGGGAAGAATTAGAAAAGGAGTTATTATAGATGAGCATTTTCGGTAAAATAGTCGGCGGAACCATCGGATTTGCACTGGGGGGACCTCTCGGTGCGGTTGCCGGTGCCGTGTTTGGCCACGCATTTGATCTGGAAAATAGGGGCGGTTCCCCTCATGAAAGGGCTCGCCTTTCCACAGGTGAAGAGGCCCAGCTTACGTTCTTTGTTGCTGCATTCTCAATGCTCGCAAAGCTTGCCAAGGCAGATGGTCATATATCAAAAGAGGAAATAGATTCGATTCAGGGCTTCATGCTACACGATTTGAATCTAAATCCGGAGAGCCGAAGGATTGCCATGAATATATTTCATGCCGCAACTGATTCCCCGGAAACGTTCGATGATTTTGCCGCCCAGTTTTACAACCAGTTTCGATTTCAGCGCCAGATGCTTGAGCTCATGATCGATATCCTGCTCAGAGTCTCAATTGCCGATGGTGTCCTCAGCCAAAATGAGGAAAAGCTTATTCTGATTGCTGTGAGAATATTCAACTTCAGCGACGAGGAATACAGCAAACGAAGGGCGAAATATGTCAGAGACGTTGATCAATACTATGCTGTTCTTGGATGCGACAGGCATGATTCAGACGATCACATCAAAAAACAGTATAGAAAGCTTGTAACGGATTATCATCCGGATAAGATAGCATCAAAGGGTCTGCCCGAAGAATTTGTAAAATTTGCCAATGATAAGTTTCGGGAAATACAGGAGGCATACGAAGAAATAAAAGCTGAGAGGGGTATACGTTAGTGGTGTTCTAAACCATCCGCCGCTGGCGGGATTCGGAGAGATTCTATTGATCCGGGATGCCCCGACAAGTGATGCACAACTCAACCGGTGTGTTGAATATCCAATATCCAATGTCGAATATAGAAGGAAAACAGCGGCAGGCTGAAGTTGGATTTTCTGTGGAATTTGGTGCTGCCGTGAATCAAAGGCAATGAAGAGAATACCTCATCATTCGACATTCCTTGTTCGAAATTGGATATTCGGAATCTCTCAACGAGCGACTGTTTCCAAAGCCGGCTCCAATGCCCCCATCGCGGGGAGCGGCCTTATGCCTTCCGCTATGCAGGAGGAAATCTTGCCATCTCTTATATCTTGCCCCTCTCCCGGGCGATATTGAAATAGGTCCTCAATATAGTTGTGGGTGGAACCCATCGGTCGGCCTTTGGTTTTTCCCTGAGTTGGATCGCTTCGGATTCGCAGGTGGGAATGCAAAGACCGCAACCGATGCATTTGGTATCATCAATGCGAGCGATATCATCCAGGGTTATGGCATCCATCTGGCAGCGTTCGACACAGGTTCCGCAGGCCGTGCAGTCTTCATCATTTATTATGGCAAAGTAATTGTTGCAAACGGCTTTTGATGGATTTTCCATGGTCTTGAGGTTTTTTAGAATCTGGCAGCAGCAGCCGCAGCACATACAGATGTTCGACGGTTTCTGGGCATTCCCGGGCTGCAGAACAAGACCTGCCTCCTGACCCTTGTTTAAAAGATCCAAGGCTTCTTCCTGGGAGATGAATCGCCCCAGTCCGTTCTCATGATAATAGTATGCGCCGCTTCCAAACACCAGACATGCTTCCATAGGTCTGTCGCATCCCTTTCCCACCATTTTATGCTCTTTTCTGCAGATGCAGGGAGCCACCAGAATCTTGGACTGTTTTTTGATGATATTTTCCGCTGCTTCATAAGGCATGATGGTCATTTCAGCAGAGATGCTTTTTGACACGGGAATAACCCTGAGTTGCTTGGTTTTCTGTTTTGCCCATGTTTTTTTCATTAAATGCGGCACATACTCATTAAAGTCTTTAATCAGCGCATCGTCCAGATCGTTGACGTGATATTCCCATATGCCGATAACAAACTGAGCTGCCATGAAAAGGGTTTCTCCTTTTTTTTGCATGCGGAAAATCAGGCCTTTTTTAGACATGCTTTCAAGGATCGGTTTCAAATCCGATTCGTCCAAATCGAGCCGGTCGGCAATGGCCGGTATCGGTTCCGGCAGCATGGTGAGGCCGATAGCAATTTCTGCTTCCCGGGCTGTAAAAAGCCGTTTTAAGATTCTTAATTCCACACCCGAATCGGTGGCAGGAAAACCTGCCGGGAGATTGTCCAGATGCTTTGCAAGGCTGAGGTATACGTCATTCATGGCATTTAAACCTTCGTCTCAGTAATAGGGTATGCGTGATTCAAACCTAAATTGAGCGATTTTTTAATAGACCTGCACCAATCTCTTGCGTATCAAGGATTCACGAAAATCCTCGACATATCCATGGGTATGCACCCCAAGGGCATTTCCTGCGGGGCACCTGTGGTTTTCGCGAACTCTTATGCATCAAGATCGCGGCACATCTCTAAGCAATAAATCGGTCAACTTAGGTTGAAGAAAACTGATCACGGGTTAATTTATCGTTGAATGGTGACCTTATTGATCACCACAGGTTCTTGAGGCCGGTCCATGGAAGCTGTTCTGACTGAACCGATTTTTTTCACCACATCCATACCTTCGATGACCTTTCCAAAAACCGTGTGCCCGTTATTCAGATGGGGAGTTGGGGCGAGGGTAATAAAAAACTGGCTGCCATTGGTCCCGGGTCCGGCATTGGCCATGGAAAGAATTCCTTCACTGTCATGTTTTAAAGCAGGATCAAATTCATCTTTAAATCGGTAACCGGGCCCGCCTGTTCCGGTGCCCAATGGGCAGCCGCCTTGATAAAACCGTCAATTACCCGGTGAAAAGTCAAGCCATCATAAAAATTTCCATCTCTTTCCGTTTCCTGTCTGCCTTCAGCGAGATTGACGAGGTTCCAGACCGTTTCGGGACACTCTTTTGCATAGAGTTCCACGTCAAAGGTTCCGAGACTGGTCTCAAAAATTGCGGTTATCCGATCGATATCTTCTTTGTAGTCACTTTTCACTAGGGTCATTAAATTCTCCTTATACTATTAAATTATTTGGTTTTCTCCAATTTAGTTGGAGAAGAGGGTTCAAGGATTCAA
>JBHPCZ010000105.1:0-11766 GCA_042573625.1 Thermodesulfobacteriota bacterium | reverse complement strand
CTACCCGACTATAACACAACTTCGATCCAATCGACCTGATGTTGTGATATCATCATTTAAGGAAATTGCCATTTTCCGGTTAGGCTTTCCACCTTTCGTAGCAGGGCGATATAACGCAGAGTTTCCCTGGATCTGACATGCCGCACTTACTCACACTTCGGGCTGTGAGCTATTGCCCGCAGAATGATGAAGTATAACCCTCAAAAATCGACATTCTGCGGTTCAAATAATGTCTGTAATCTGAATGATAGTTCCGGGAATCCGCCGCTACAGTCTTTCAGACCACTTATGGGTTTGTGACAATCTCGGCTCTCTTCATGAAGGCAAGCCAACAGGCCCGAATTCTCTACAGCAATTAAAAATAGAAAAGGGGTACTTGAATTCATAGCTGTTTTGTGGTTTTTTGGCGATACATGTTTTTATTTGCCACTAAGACACGAAGGCACCAAGACAATCATAATAAAATATTTCCTTCGTGTCTTTGTGTCTTGGTGGCATAAGTAAGGAAAGCCAAATAATGAGGAAATTCTGTTTATCTTTATTAATTTTTAGCATCCTGCTTCTGGGCGGCACATCCGCCCGATGCGAACCGATTAAAAAGCTGGAAACATCCCGATTTCCTTCGCTGATTTCCAGCATCCGGATCGATGCGCCTCTATATTTTTGCGGTGAAGCGGTCCCTCTCGACAATCCGGAGGTCCGGGAGCGTCTGGAAAAAGAGCTCCTGCTTACGCTGTGGAACCGTTCCCAAGTCATCCTCTGGCTAAAGCGGGCCAGCCGCTATTTCCCGCACATGGAAAAAGTATTGAAAGAAAACCATGCGCCGGACGATCTCAAGTATGTGCCGGTGATCGAAAGCGCGTTGAGAGCGCATGCTGTTTCGCCCAAGCGGGCGGTTGGGTTCTGGCAGTTTTTAAAAAGCACGGGCCGGAGATACGATCTGAAGATCAACGCGAACATAGACGAACGCAGGAACGTTTTTGCCTCCACTCGTGCCGCCGTAAAGTATTTTAAAGACCTTTACGAAATACTGGGATCATGGACGCTCTCCGCTGCTGCGTACAACATGGGGGAAAAAGGGCTTGAGGCGGAAATACTGACTCAGAAGAACAATACATATTATCATCTCTATCTCCCCTTAGAGACCCAGCGGTATGTTTTCAAAATCCTTTCCGTTAAACTGATTTTGTCGAATCCGGAAAAATACGGATTTCATTTGAAGAAAGAAGATCTGTATCCACCGTTGCAATTTGATCGCGTTAAACTGAAATCCAAACGAATCACACCCATCCAGATCGTTGCCGAGGCCGCAAAAACGTATTTCAAAATGATAAAGGATCTAAACCCTGATATCCGGGGGTATAATATCGGTAAAGGAAATTATTCCATCCTGATACCCAAAGGCAGCGCAAAGGGGTTTCACTCTCGATATCAAGTGCTTTTAAATGACTGGATTGCAGCGAATGAAAAACGGATCTATGTGGTGAAAAGGGGGGACAATCTTACCGCCATTTCCGAACGCTTCGATGTTCCCCTGCCGGCGCTGGCCATCTGGAATCGCATCAGCCTGAAAAAGCCGATCCATCCGGGACAGCGCCTGGTGATTTATCCGAATGATGCTGGAACTAAACGAAAGTTAAAGAAGTAAGAAGGAGGGAGCCGCAAATCTGTATTTGAACATCAAGCTTTATGAATTGTTATCGTATTAACATGGCGACGGCATCGACATATGCCCCAGAATATGTCGAAATTAAGATAGTATTTCGACATAACAATCTTTATATTTCCAAATTGCAGACAATGCCCATAGACACTTTAAACTTTATATTAAAATGCAAGAGGTTAAAATATGATCAGAATCAATGAAAACTATGGCAAGCTTCAGGCTTCCTATCTTTTTTCGGACATCGCCAAGCGGGTTTCCGCGTTTCAGGAGGCCCATCCGGGCAGGGAGATCATCCGGCTGGGTATCGGCGATGTCACCCGGGCGCTGCCCCGGGCCTGCGTCGAGGCCTTTCACCGGGGCGTTGACGAAATGGCTGAGGACAGCACCTTCCGGGGGTACGGCCCGGAACAGGGGTATCCTTTTTTACGGGAGAAAATCGCAGCAGAGGATTTCCAGGCCCGGGGGGCGGACATCTCTCCGGAGGAGATTTTTATCAGTGACGGCGCCAAGTGTGATACCGGTAATATCCAGGAGATCTTTGCACTGGATATCAAGGTGGCCATCCCCGACCCGGTATATCCCGTATATTTAGACACCAATGTCATGGCCGGTCGCACCGGCCATTATCAAAACGGCAGATACCAGGATATCATGTATCTTGACAGCACCCGGGAAAACGGATTTATCCCTGACCTGCCGTCAGAGCCCGTTGACCTGATTTATCTCTGCTTTCCCAACAATCCCACCGGTGCGACGATCACCAAAGATCAGCTCGCGAAATGGGTCGATTTTGCCCGTGAAAACAAATCCCTGATTCTTTTTGACGCCGCTTACGAGGCCTTTATTCAAGACGACAGCCTGCCGCGGTCCATTTACGAGATCGACGGGGCCCGTGACGTAGCCATTGAATTCAGAAGCTTTTCCAAAACCGCGGGGTTCACCGGAACCCGCTGTGCCTATACGGTACTTCCCGAGTCTTGTATAGCCTATGACGGCAATGGAGAAAAACATTCCCTGTACAACCTGTGGAACCGCCGCCACACCACGAAATTCAACGGTGTATCCTACCCGGTGCAGAAAGCGGCCGAAGCCGTATACAGTGAAGCGGGAAAGGGTCAGGTCCAAGAGCTTATTGACGGCTACATGAAGAATGCGGCATTGATCCGGCAGGAGATTCAGGCACTGGGGTTTGAGTGCGTCGGCGGTGAAAACTCCCCTTATATATGGATAGACGGACAAAAGGACTCCTGGGAATTCTTTGACCTGTTTCTTGAGAAGGCCGGTGTGGTCTGTACTCCCGGAGCAGGATTCGGCAGATGCGGCCAGGGATTCATCAGGATCAGCGCCTTTAACAGTTATGAAAACGTTCAAGAAGCAATGTCCAGGATTAAGAAAGCCCTGGCAGTATGATACTCTCCGTCGTAAACGACAGGTTATAAAAAAACAGGACCATTTCCAAGAGAAATAGTTAAATCTAAAGGAATCAAGGGGTCAAGGGTTCGAGTGAAAAGATTAAGAATTACAGAACTTTGAAGGTTTGGCAAAAGTCATAGAGGCTATTTTGGGGTATTTTCAGAAAAATAAGGAATCTCAAAGATGATATAGCCGAAGTTGAAAGAATAATCAAAGCACTGATTAAATTGTTAGAGAAAAAACACTTGGACCCTTGGCCCCTTGAATCCCCGAACCCTCTTCTCCAAACACCATCCAACCATAGCAGAGGACAAGCTTTGCTAATGGTTAGGGGTGCGAAACTTGAGTCATAATCAATGAACGCCGAAAAGATCGCCCGGATTCAGAACCGGCTCCTTTCCTGGTATAAAAAAGCGCACCGTGGTTTGCCCTGGCGTGAAACAGATGACCTCTACCGCATATGGGTCTCGGAAGTCATGCTCCAACAGACCCAGGTGAATACGGTTTTGCCCTATTACCGGAATTTTTTTCTTCATTTTCCGGATGTGAAATCCCTGGCCCGGGCGGATTCGCAGGGCGTGCTGAAGGCCTGGGAAGGTCTGGGGTATTATGCCCGGGCCCGAAATCTGCACAAGGCGGCAAATATTGTCCTGGAAAAGTACAAAGGTAACATTCCCGATAACTGGGACGAGTTTAGAAAGTTGCCGGGTGTCGGCGATTACATTGCCGCTGCGGTGCTGAGCATTGCCTTTGATCAGCCGTATTCTGTTGTGGACGGCAACGTCAAGCGGGTACTTGCCCGTTTGTTTCAGATCGATGCGCCGGCAAATAAGTCCGCATCGTACAAAACATTCAAAGCCGCTGCCGACCAACTGTTTGATCCGAAAAATGCCGGAAATTTCAATCAGGCCATGATGGAGATAGGGGCGATCATCTGCAAACCCAAACAACCGGATTGCGCCGTCTGCCCGATTCAATACGACTGCCTTTCGTATCAGACTCAGACCGTGAAACTGTATCCGAAACGGGCGAAAACCCCTCGGACACCGGAACACCATATTGCCGTCGGTGTTGTATTTAAGAAGAATCGTGTGTTAATTACCCGGAGAAGGCCCGAGGGACTGCTGGGCGGATTATGGGAGTTCCCGGGTGGAAAGGTCCGGGAGGGTGAGCGCGCGGAAGCGGCCTGTGTCAGAGAAATCATGGAGGAAGTCAATCTTTCCGTGGAAGTTGTCTCTTTCCTGACCCATGTAAAACATGCCTATACTCATTTTAAAATCCGTGTGGATGTCTTTTGCTGCAATTATATTAAGGGAAACATCAGATTAGACGGTCCTTCGGATTATCGCTGGATCAAGATCAATGAGATTGATCAATACCCGTTTCCGAAAGCCAATCATAAGTTTATTCCATTATTGGAAACCCGGTGTTCCGGGCAGACCGGAGGTAGCCGGATCAGAAAAAAGTGAAGAGGAAGTTGAAAGGATTCTCAAAGCCCTGATAAAATCGTTGGAGAACAAACCCTTGAATCCTCGAACCCTCTTCTCCAAAGCGAATCAATAGGAACATATTTATGGAACCTATATATATCGTAGCAATTATCAGTTTTGCCTTCGGGGTTTTCGGGTATGTTATCACCCAATTTTGGCTTCGCCCGATCTTGAGATATCGAAAATTAAAGCACCAGGTCGCATCAGATTTGGCGGGGTATGTGATTGCAGAAACTGTTGAGGGGGCGGACAAAAAGACAGACAGGCGGACAAAAGATCGGCTGGCAGCCATCCGACGACATTCCGAAGAATTATCGAGCAGTTACAGCTACGATCTTCCCCCCTGGTACAGATTGGTTCTACAGCGAAGAGGAGAGTCTCCCGTGGAGGCTTCCAAATATCTCATGAAGCTGTCAAATACCCGTAACCCTGAACATGCAAAAGGGCATGTTGAGAAGATAAAAGCGTGTTTAAAAATCGAGTAAAAAATCTGGATCCGGAGGACCCGGCTTTGGTTTGCTTCTGAAAGGGGATGCTCAGAAAATTTAGGGTTCAAGGGTTCAAGGGCTTGCGGCGACCTCAGCCGAGCGGTTCAAGTGAAAAGCTTAAGGATTAATGAGACCTGAAAGTTCGGGAAAAGTCGGACACACTTTTTTTGAATATTTATAAAGTAACAAGGAGATTCCCAAAAGAAAAAAGATAAGGCCTGACATCTCAGATCAGAAGGGCAGCTGGGTGGATTCCTTCAAATACCTGCCCTGTTAAATAATGCTTTGCATTAAAATCTGATTTCATGAAATGAGATTTTATTTAACAGGGTAAACAGTAGAATGACGCCCAAAGCGCTGATAAAATCGCTGGAGAACAAACACTCGACCCCTTGAGCTCTTGAATCCTTGGACCCTTTTTTTCAACTAAAGGGGACGTTTTTCAAAGGTCTCACCGGACTGCTTCAGCGTTGATGATGATCGCTCTCAGTTCACTCAGTTTCGATGATTGATTAATCGGTCCCAGTCCGGTGTTGACGCGGACAGCCCCGCCCGGCCTGATAGGTCCGGGCACATTCCGGGTCATTTCATGTATCCTGCCCCGGGCGTCTCGATACTGGATCAGCAGGCGAACCTTATCCACCGAAAGTGAGGTTGGGTTGGCTACCCGGGCGATGAGGTATCCCTGTTGGTTTAAGCCCGTTTGAACCCTCAGGTAATTATTCGGATTGTCGGGAATGTCGAGTTGTATTAATGACTTTGAGGCCTGCTGACCGGCTTCGGAGTTGGAACCCGCTGCGGCATTGAAATACATCTTTGCCTGATTGCGATCCCCTTCGATCAAGGCGAGTTTTCCCAGGGCATTGTAAGCTTTAGCTGTAGGCAAAAGCAGAATACTTTTCTTCAGGTCACTGCGTGCCCCTTCGCGATCGCCCAGTTTTTCTTTGGTCAGCCCTCTCTGAACGTAAAAATAAAAAAATCGGTTGTTGCGTTCCAATGCCTGGTTATAGTTGGAAAGGGCACCCCGATATTGTTTCCCGCTGAGATAGGCATCGCCGCGCAAGGCATGAAACAACGGTTCTCTGGGTTCAATCTTAAGCGCCTTTTCTGCCAATGCCATGGCTTCACGAGCATTTCCTTTGCTGAGCGCTTTTCGCCCCTCATCATGGGCTGCGTAAGCATCTTTGGTCTTTTTCAGGTGGGCGATATGGCGTTGATACCGCTCCGTGTAAAGTTCACCACCAGGGGGCAGTGTACGGGCGAGTTCACGATTGGCATCAACACGTTCCTGGGAAGGAGGATGGCTGGCAAATAGCCCGGTGAGCCAGTTTGGGTTTTTATTTTCGGACAGGCGGACAAAAGTCTCTTGCAGACTCACCGCCGCCTGCGGATCATATCCTGCACGGGACATATATTGCATTCCGTACAAGTCAGATTCTCGTTCCGCATTCCGTCCGTATTTACTGCTGATCAGGGCTGCGCCGAGTTGAGCACCCCCGACGGCCAGAGCCCCATAGTTACTGCCCGAAGCAGCAATTCCGGCCGCCAGCACGGCGCCCTGCAGCAGCATGCCGCGTTCTATGTTTTTGGCCCCATGACGGGCCGCTGCGTGAACGATTTCATGCGCAAGGACAGCCGCCAGCTCGGCTTCGTTGTTCAATTCCAGCAGTAACCCGCGGTTTATGGCGAGCTTACCGCCCGGCAGAGCCCAGGCATTGGGCACGGAATTGTTTAAAACCACAAATTCGTAAGGAAGCTGACGGTCGCTGACCGCTGCCAGGCGCTGCCCGACCTCATTGACATAGCTGGTCAGGTCCGGGTCGATCGCATAATCTCCGCCCTGCATCTGCCGGGAGGGTTCATATTGCTGCTGGCCGATTTCGATTTCCCGGGATTCCGAGACCAGGCTCAATTCCGAACTTCCGGTGACCGGATTCGTTGCACATCCGGGAAGGAGCAAGGCTGCGAAAGTCAATAAAATGAATAGTCTGCGTATCATTGCTTATTGCCTTTAAAAGGGATGATAGTTAAAAAAGCGTCTTTGCATATTCTACTTGATAGAAATAGTAAGTTCTGGACGGTCTGAATGTCAAGCATAAATAGACAGTATACTTTACACTATCTACATGATATTAAAAAGGGAAAAGAGAAGGCTGATGACCCATTAAGCGGGTGATTACCAAAACCCAAAAGCGCCGCAAACAGCTAAAAAAATTAACAAAACCGGCAATTGGGTGGGAATAGGGTATTCTTTGTGTTACCCTCTAAAAACACAAAAAGCCGACTCACAATCCCGCCGTTTGCGGGACTATCAGACATTAGAAGAAGGGAAGCCTTTTCTAAACAATCTTTTAAATAGAGGAAAAGACCAAGCAAAGGAGACACAAAGATGAGCCGTGGAGATTGTTTGACCAGAGAAGATGTCATGAAAATCGTTGCTGAAAGAAATGTCAGTTTTATTCAGTTCTGGTTCACGGATGTCTTGGGAGTGCTGAAGACATTCGCGGTGACGCCGTCTGAGCTGGAGATGGGCATGACAGAGGGTATGGGGTTTGACGGGTCTTCCATTGAGGGTTTTGCGCGTATTGAGGAGAGTGACATGGTTGCACTGCCGGACCCGAAAACATTCAGAATGCTGCCCTGGCGTTCGGGTGACAGGCCTGTGGCCCGGATGTTTTGTGATATCGTCAACCCGGACCATACCCCTTATGAAGGGGATCCGCGATATGTGCTCAAAAGACTTTTGGAGAAAATAGGTAAAAAGGGATATAAATTCTACGTGGGGCCGGAACTTGAATATTTTTATTTTAAAAGCAACAAAAGCCCTGAAATTCTTGATTCAGGCGGCTATTTCGACAGCCGACCCCTGGATATGGCGTCGGATCTGAGACGGGAGACCATTTTTGCGCTGCAGGACATGGGGATAGACGTGGAGTACAGCCATCATGAAGTAGCGCCGAGCCAACACGAAATCGACCTGCGATACGACGATGCGCTCAGCATGTCTGACAAGACCATGACGTATCGAATCGTTGTTAAAGAGATCGCCCGGCAGCACGGTTATTATGCCACATTCATGCCCAAACCGATTTTTGGCGAAAATGGAAGCGGCATGCATGTGCATCAATCCCTCTTTCAGGGAGATAAAAACCTCTTTCACGATGGCGATGATCCGCACCATATCTCCAAAATTGCAAAAGGTTATATTGCCGGAATCATGAGGCATGCCCGGGAGATTATTGCCGTAACCAACCAGTGGGTCAATTCCTACAAACGACTGGTACCGGGTTATGAAGCCCCTGTCTATATTTCCTGGGCCCGGCGGAATCGTTCAACCATGATTCGGGTTCCCATGTACAAACCCGGAAAAGAGGTGGCGACACGTATAGAATTCCGTGCTCCGGATCCAGCCTGTAATCCATATCTGGCTTTTGCGGTGATGCTGGCCGCCGGGTTAAAGGGGGTTGAGAACGAATATGAACTCCCGGAACCCATTGAGGAGGATATCTACCAAATGTCCGAAAAAGACAGAAAAGAAAGAGGCATTCGAACCCTTCCGGGAAATCTTTATGAGGCGCTCCTTGAAGTTGAAAAATCAGAACTGGTAAAAGAAGCTCTGGGTGAGCATATTTTTTACAAGTTTGTGGAAAACAAAAAGATCGAATGGGACCTCTATCGGACCCACGTCAGCCGGTACGAAATTGAAAAATATTTGCCGATAACTTAACTATTTGATAATCATCTGAAAAAGAGTTGATGATTATGTAAGGATTCAAGGAGTCAAGGATCCGAGGATTCAAGTGAAATGCTTGGAAAGATTAGGATTCAAGAGGGATGATTAGAATTTTAAGGATTCGAGTATTGCAGAGGGATGATTTTCAAAGCGCTGATAAAATCGCTGGAAAACAAACACTTGAACCCTTGATCCCTTGGATCCCCGAATCCTCTTCTCCAATTAGATTTGGAGAAGAACCTGATATCAAAATGTTTGTTATAAGGAGATGGATTTATGTTTCATTCCCTGATTCAAAAAAGAAGAAGCATCCGGAGATTTTCAGAAGAAAAAGTAGAGGCAGAGAAGGTCGAATTGCTGGTCGAGGCGGCGCTCCGCTCTCCTTCATCCAGAGGGTTTAATCCCTGGTCGTTTATCGTTGTTACCGAGAAGGGGCTGCTGGAAGCGCTTTCACGGGCAAAACCCCACGGATCATCATTTCTGAGAGACGCGCCGCTGGGATTCGTTATCTGCGCTGATCAAGACATATCCGATGTATGGGTTGAGGATGCCTCTATTGCCACCATATTTATCCAGTTGGCGGCGGAATATCTGGGACTGGGTAGCTGTTGGATCCAGATTAGGAAAAGAATGCATGATAAGACGAAAAGTGCGCAGTCGTATATATCTGAAATTCTGAACATTCCGGGAACCCTGAACGTGGAGTCGATGATCGCCGTGGGATATCCGGATGAGAAAAAGTCTCCTCACAGTAGGGAAACATTACAGTATGAAAAAGTGTATCAAAATGCCTTCGGACAATTATATCGCCCCTTTTCGTAGATGACGCAGCCCAAGCCTGTTAAATCAAGACCTTAAAAACCACAATAAATTGACATCATTCAGATATTAGCTTATTTTATAATGGTTGTCCCGAATATGTTCCGATTGAGTTACTTGGGTTCATATTTTATGCAAGCCTCGGCGGAAACGGAACGTTATTTTGACAACTGCTATACATTAATTTTAGTTCACTATTATGAATTAGAACACTTGGGTTAATGGTATGAGGAGCAGAAGGCATATGATAAAGCGATTGGCGCTCTTTATTAGTGTTATGTTGTTTTTCCTGGTACAGATTCAGTTGGGAATCTGCATGACCAGGGAAAAAACATCAAGAAAGGATGCTCAGAAGACTCGACAACTGGATATTATTCTTGTTTTAGATAATTCCGGGAGTATGCTCAAGAATGATCCGAAATTTTTAACCCGGAATGTGGTGACGGAATTTCTCTCAGGTTATAGGGGTAAGGGCCGCGCCGGGATGGTTATTTTCGATCAGGAGGCCAGGCTGGTGCAGCCCCTTTTGGAAATAAAGGGCCTGGGGACCCGGGCCAGATTCATGGAAAGCCTGAAGATGGTGGATTATAAGGGGCTGTTTTCCGACACTCCGGCGGGTGTTGAGAGGGCTATTTATGAACTGAAAATAAACGGCAGACCAGATGCGCAGAAGATCATCATATTGCTGACCGATGGTATTGTGGATACGGGAGACAGACTGCGCGATCTTGAGAGGGAAAAGTGGCTGAAGGAAAGCCTGACGGAGTTAAGCAAGACAACCGGAATTCGTATTTTTGGTATCGCATTTACGGATCAGGCGGATTTCAAACTTATTCAGACGTTGGCTTTTCAAACCGATGGTGAATACTTCAGGGCTCAAACCACTGAGGACATTGAGACAATCTTTGATAAGATCAACAAATTGACTTCCGAGCCGGCGCGCAAGCCGGTTGCGGCTGTCCCGCAAACCGTTTCTGATACGCCCAAGGAACCGGAAACAAAACCCGTTACCGCAGCGCCCAAAGTTGAGAAACCGGCAGTGACGGCCTCGCCGGCCGACAGGCCGGAAGTCGCGTCATCCCCAAAGCCGGTTCAAGAACAAAAGCCGTTTTTATCAACACCTGTTATTCTCGCAGGCTTTTTCGTTGTTTTGCTGGCTGTCATAGCGGTAATTGTTTTCAGTAGAATATCCAGATCACCTGCCAAGGCAGGAGCGGCTGCACACATCCCGGCTTTGCGTGCCAGGGAGGTTGCGTCGATGCCGCGGGCGGAGATGGTGGATGTCAAAAATATCACCGAGAGAAAGACCATCACCCTGGGGAAAAGAGTCACAAAGGTTGGCAGGAATTCCAATAATGAAATTCCAATTCCCGTTGAAACGGTATCCAGTTTCCATGCCACCATTGAATACAAAGATGGCTTCTTTTATCTGGAAGATCAAAGAAGTACAAACAAGACGTTTCTCAATGGCGTGGAAATCAAACCGTCTACACCCGTAAAGCTCAAAAGCGGTGATGAGATCACGTTTAATGTTTATAAATTCATCTTTATCCTGCCCGATCTCATTCCGGCAGGCGAGACAGTCATGGATTTCAGAGGAAAATCAAAAGCGCCGGCGCCGGATGTTACTATTGCTCACGCCGGGGACCCTTCACGGAAGGAGGCCGATTCGTGGCCCCAGGCAATGCTGATCGATGTCAAAAATATCACTACCAAGAAAACATTCGCGCTGAGCAAAAAAGTGATAAAAATCGGTCGGGAAGTCAACAATGATGTTATCATCCCCGAGGAAACCGTTTCCAGCTTTCATGCCACCATTGAAAACAGAAACGATTCCTTTTACCTTGAAGACCAGCGGAGCAAGAATAAGACCTTTCTGAACGGCGAGGAAATCAAGCCGGATTCACCCAAAAAACTTAAAAGCGGTGATGAGATTATGATCAATATTTATAAATTCATATTTCTATTGGAGCGCCAGTTTCCAACCGGAGATACGGGTGAATCGATATGATGCCGACCAGAAGGCTCTTTCCGACAGTTTTAATTACTGCCATTATTAAAAGATTAGAATCATCTCCCGATTAGTTGTAGTTAATTAGGGTAAAATAAGTGGGTCATCTCCAATTGAGCAGGTGTGATCCCAAAGGGTACAAGGGG
>JBHPCZ010000104.1:0-11795 GCA_042573625.1 Thermodesulfobacteriota bacterium | reverse complement strand
AGGCCACGGAAGACGAAAATTTTAACCACTCCAGTACGATCTGCCGGACCTACGGGGCAGGCACCGGGATTGGGCAAAAGGGGATGTTTTTCAAAGGTCTTGAAGTTTTGGGGCTGGAAATTGGTATAGGATTACTTTAAAACGAAATGGTTGAAGGAGGGCTTGGGAAAATTAATAATATACCGGATCGGAATCAAATTCTTTTTCCAAAAACTCTTTTTTTGCCTTGCTGATTCTTCCCATGGCAACAAGGAGATCGCCGATACCGGCTTCTCGAAGGGTATCAATCCTCAGGATGGATTCGGCGCTGGTCTTCGAGACGCTGACAAACGTATACGCTGACGTTAGATTTGATTTTTTTAATAATTTAATCGTCTTGCCGGAGTAAATGACATGATGGCTTAATAAAAAATATCCGAATATCCCAAAAATAGTCAACAGAATGTACTGCCCGATTTTTTTCCACATAACACCAAATCCTTATGGTTTGGATTTTTCAATTGATCTTCTGAGTGAAACTGTCCCCGTGTCCCCGGATGTACAGATTTGTCTTTTAACAGCTTATTTCCGTTTGATCAATATTTTGAGCTAAAAATTAATGAACGCTTTCTTTGCGTCCATCACCTTTACCAGGTATCGCCGGGCTTCATCTTTGGGCAGTTTTGATCGCAGCGTATTGTATACTTCCAACGGACTGAGGCTGTTGATCCGTTGAGGCGCACGGTTTCTGTCAGGGTCAAAGGTCCGTAGGACGTTCCCTGCGCCGGCATTGTATGCGGCGATAATACAATACTCTCGGGACACGGGATTCTTGATCTCGTTCAAGTATTTGTAGTGCAACAGGTGCAAGTAGGCGGTGCCGTATTGAATATTATTCTCGGGTATGAAAAGGAAGGTCTTGGAAGGCAATTTGTCCCCGTTTTTTAGAAACTTGTTCACATCTCTGCCGGCAGTCGCCGGAACGATCTGCATGAGTCCAAAAGCAGGCGCGCTGCTGACAGCATAAGGATTAAAGTCGCTCTCGGTCTTCATAATGGCATAGACAAGGTTTTTGCTGATCGTGAAACGATCTGAAAAGCGTTCGACAAACGGCTTGTATTTCCGGGCACGGATTTCGTGGTGGTCTTTGACCATGGCAAAGGTGGCATAACGTATGGTCTTCTGCGTGCTGCCTGATTTAATTTCCCGGGTCTGAAGCCTGTTCTTGATGAGATAGTCCGCGTATTGTTCGGCCCGCCAGTTCCAACGGATATCGCTCCCCTCGTGGTCTTTGACTTCCCGGTAAAGGAAAGGCGTTTCGCCGAGTTTGACCGTTTTGGCGGAATAGAGATCCACGGCTCTTGGGTCTTCGGGGGTTAACAAGGTGGTTGCAATGGCATTTTTCAGACTGTTTAAGGGATCTTTCTGATCCACTGTTTCCACAACGATAATACCTTTATCAAAATCTACCGAAGCCCGGGAGAGATAGTTCTGGGTATATTTGACATATTCCCGGGTCCCGGGCACCTTGGCTTCTTTTTCGCCCCACACGCCCCCGACGGCCTTTCGGAATTGATCAACAAATTTTGAAAATTCACTCCTAAAGCGTTTGATATCCCGCTCCAGGGATTTCGGGTCCGTCGCATATCTGGCAGCCTTTTCCGCAGCCATTTGCTCTGCGGATGCAACGTCTCTGGTGGTTGCTATCTTGGCGACCCGAATCATATCCCATTTGGAGCAGCCAAAAATAAGTATGCCAAATACAAAAAGGGGGGTGAATCTTTTCATGGCTTGCGATACCTCAAGTGGTTTGAAAATAACGGTAAAATTCAGATGTTAGACGGATTCATTCCAAAATGTTGATGTTTATTTCCATCTGTTATATAGGAACACACTTCCAAAATAAACTTGCTCATGAATTATACAGCCGAGTCAATCACTTTTTTTAACATTGACAATAGCTGACGAAACAGGATCGAGCCCTGATGGCATTTTAAATGAAAAGGGCATCAACATCCCGGTGCACATAAACAAAAATGGACAAGAAATATCTTACCCCAACGCCGATCATCGATTCCGACCATGAAACCATTATCGAATATGCCGCCGATACAGTCAACGGTGTCGGCAACGATGCCGTATCAAAGGCCGTTTCACTCTATTACGCGGTCCGTGACGGCATCTGGTATGATCCCTATTATCCCTTCTATCTGGACAAACATTACCGGGCAAGCAATATTCTGAAAAGCGGGCGAGGGTTTTGCATAAGCAAAGTGTCCCTCCTCTGTGCGCTTGGAAGGGCGTGCGGCATTCCTTCGAGAGTAGGATTTGCTACTGTCAGAAATCATCTGGCCACAAAACAACTTCTTGAATATCTGGGGTCCGACCTGTTTGTCTATCACGGGTTTACAGAATTCTTTTTAGAGGGGAAATGGGTGAAAGCCACCCCTGCTTTCAATATTGAACTGTGTACCCGACACAAAGTGATCCCGCTCGAATTCAACGGCCGGGAAGATTCGATTTTTCATGCCTACAACACGGAGAAAAAAGAGTTCATGGAATATATTGATTACCACGGAACCTACGCGGACATCCCCGTGGAAAAAATCCTGACCGAATGGAAAAAAACTTACGGCAGAGAGCGTGTCAATCAATGGATCAGCGGGCTTGAAAAACCAGCGGAATAGTGGGTGGGTGACTTTAAAATTCAAAGTAAAAAGGCGCTAAAATACAGTTTGAAAATCTTTTGCCCAATAGACCCTTGACAAAACCATTTTACTCGGGTAATTGGAATAAGTCTATATATCCAATGTTATTAGATAAAAGTTTCGTGAATCAAAATCTGCACTGATAGAGATGACCATGGATTTTACACTTTGGTGCTGGTGGTGGCAAAGATTGTGAAGCTTGCCCATCACCTTGAATAAAACAATACATATCAGAGCTGTGGGCGGCTTCACCGGTCGGGCTGAAGGGGTTCACGGCTCTTTTGATTTTAGAAGTCGGCGCTTCTTCAAAAAGCACTGGCTTTTTTTTTACATTTTTCTCTATAACCTATCTCAGAAATAAGATTAGGGTTCAGGGCAAGGCGCGAAACAGTCGAAAAAGCGGAGCATACACGTAGTATGTGAGCATTTTGAACCGTTTCGCAACACCGCCATGGCACTTAGATTGCTTTTGAGATAAGTTCTATTCTCAGTTTTAACATGTATTGGAGTTTAAAATGGGCTTTATTCCGTATGATTTGACCGAGGAAAAATTAAAAGAGATTCAATTCAAAGGGCTCAAATGGACCATTTCCCATGCCTACGATAATTCATTGTTTTACCGAAGTAAATTTGATGCTGCAGGCATTAAACCAGAAGATATTCGGACACTGGAAGACATTCAGCATCTTCCTTTTACCGATAAGGAAGACCTCCAGGAAGGATATCCCTTTCCTTTACGGGCAATGCCCTTTGAGGATATTGTTCGAATTCATGCATCCTCAGGGACTACCGGAAAACGGAAAGTACTATGCTACACCCAGAGAGATATTGATATTTGGGCAAACCTGTTTGCCCGGTGTTATGAACTTGCAGGCCTCACGCCGGAAGATCGTGTTCAGATAGCAGTGGGATACGGCCTGTGGACCGCGGGTGTGGGATTTCAGGCAGGCTGTGAGCGTTTTGGGGCTATGGCGGTTCCGCTCGGACCCGCCAATGCAGAAATGCATTGTGAAATGATGACTGACATGGAGACCACTGTTTTCTGTGCAACGGCATCCATGGCGCTGCTGATGGCAGAGGAGATCCAGAAGCGTGATCTACTCTCCAGGATAAAGGTAAAAAAAATAATCATGGGCGCCGAACGTCATAGTAATGCCATGAGGGCACGGATTATGGAACTGATGGATGTTGAAGATATTTTTGACATTTACGGGTTGACCGAACTCTATGGACCGGGAACCGGACTCGACTGTATCCATCACCATGGTATCCACTACTGGGCAGACCATTTCATATTCGAAGTGCTCGATCCTGAAACGTTAAAACCGGTTCCGTCCGGTAAAGAAGGCGAACTCGTCGTCACCACCTTGCGCAAAGAGGGAAGCCCCCTGATCCGGTATCGCATTCATGACATCACACGTCTCCTGGATCATCCATGTCCCTGCGGCACCCCGTTTCCCATGCATGACAGGATACTTGGCCGCACGGACGATATGTTTATATACAGAGCCGTAAACATCTACCCGAGCCAGGTGGACCACGTATTGAGCCGAATAAAAGGCATCGGCAGTGAATTCCAGATCCATCTTGAACACCGGGAAGACGGACGGGACATGATGCTTATCAAGGTCGAACGCGGGATTGGCGAAAGTGCCATGACCGACGGAGATTTGGCCGATCAGGTGGCAACGGAAATCCGCCGCAAGATACTGGTAAGATGCCGTGTCGAAATTGTTGATCACGGAGATCTGCCCCGTACCCAGCGGAAAAGCCAACGGGTTTTTGATCACCGAAATGAAAAATAAAGGAACACCCCTTTGGGACAGATTATGACCTGAATCTTGCACGAGTCGTAGGCTTTCATATGCAAGATTCAGGTATGAAATGGGATATTACAGAGACAGGGTAAAAATAACAACCAACAGACAAATTGAAAGGAGGGGAAAATGAGGCTAAAAACAGGATGGATAATAAGTGGAATTATTGTAATAGCATTCCTAACAGTGATAGCAGTGCCGTCATACACCCAGGCGGGGCCGATCAAACTGAGCTATGCCAACTTCCCGCCCGCACCGACGTTTCCCTGTGTTCAAATGGAGAGGTGGAAAAAAGAAGTGGAAAGCCGTACCAA
Organism: Thermodesulfobacteriota bacterium; assembly: GCA_042573625.1. GTDB lineage: Bacteria > Desulfobacterota > Desulfobacteria > Desulfobacterales > UBA11574 > JBHPCZ01. Next base: position 6,977 of record JBHPCZ010000104.1, on the reverse strand, counting down.
CGGGAAGGTTGTCATCAACACCTACCCCGGGGGAACGCTGCTCGGCCCCAAGAACATGATGGACGGTGTGATTGCCGGGCAGGCCGATATAGGCAACCTATGCATGGCCTATCAACCGGGCCGTTTTGTCATCACCAACGCCACCAGCCTTCCCCTTGGGATTCCGAACGCAAAGGTGGGCAGCCTCGTGTTGTGGGACATATATCAAAAATATCAGCCAAAATCATTCTCCAAGGTTAAAGTGCTCACCATGTTTACGACCGCACCGGCCAATATCATGTCCAAGGTTCCGATCAGGAATCTGAATGATATTAAAGCCGTTGATCTTCGTGCTTCAGGCGGGGCCGCCCAGATTCTCAAGGCCTGGGGAGCCAATCAGGTCGGGATGCCCATGTCGGCAACACCGGAGGCCTTGCAAAAAGGCGTGGTTAAAGGCCTGTTTTCCTCTCTGGAAGTTATGAAGGACTTCAAGTTTGCCGAAATATGCCGGTATGTCACGGTGACCGATACCGTTATCTATCCCTTTGCCGTAGTGATGAATCTGGATTCCTGGAACAAATTGCCCAAGGACGTCCAGGGTGTATTTGAGGGATTGCGCACCCAGCAGGCCGCCTGGACAGGGACCTACATGGACAATCATGTGGAAGTGGCCAATGCCTGGTCCAAGAAGACACACAATGTCGAATTCATTCATCTTTCAAAAAAAGAAAAGGCTGAATGGGACGGAAGGCTGCAACCCATTACAGAGGCATGGATCAAGAAAGCCCAGACAGATGGATATCCGGCTGATGCGATTGTCGCAGATATAAAGGCTTTCATAAAAATGTATTCCGGGCAGTAAGCTATAAGTGAATCTCCTCCTGAATAACCGGAGGCATCAGAAAGGCTCCGCAATGGGGAGATCGATTCAGCCTTGAATAGAATCGCTATGTTACAAGTTGTCGAATATCCAATATCCAGAAAGGAATGTCGAATGATGATGCCTTTTCGGCCCCTGTAAAATGACAGCCCCAAACTTGACGGGAAATTTAACCCGAAAGTAATCACGCTGTTTTCCTTCTAAATTTGATATTGGATATTCGACATTCGATTTCGAAAAAAATGGTTATGAAAATTTTGGATCAAATCAGCAGGTTTTTAAACCGATTGCTCAAATGGATTGGCGGCTTTTTTTTGGTGGGTATGATTGTTCTGACCTGTGCAAATATATTATTTCGCCTTGCCGGGATGCCGATCAAGGGAACATTTGAGTTGATGGGGTTCTTCGGGGCCGTTGTAACAGCCTTTGCACTGGGGTATACCCAAGCCCAGCGAAATCATATTTCAGTGGACATTTTAATCAACACCTTTTCAAAAAACACGCGAAAAGTTATCGATGTGGTCAACCAGACCATCTGCTTTTTTTTCTTTGCTGTCGCTGCATGGCAGATTGCAATAAAAGCAACGACACTTATGAATACTGGAGAAGTTACGGAGACACTCAGGATCATCTATTATCCTTTTACCTATGCTGTGGCATTTGGATGCGCCGTCCTCTCGCTGGTCTTGTTTGTGGAGCTGATCAAGTCTTTTTCCCCTGAAGAGGAGGACAAAAGTTGAGCCTCGCATTTATTGGGGTAATCGGAATTATTGCCCTGCTTCTGGTTTTGTTTTTTTTAGGAATTCCTGTGGGGTTCGCAATGGGCATCGTCGGATTCTGCGGGTTTTGTTATGTGGTTTCATTCAAAGCAGGCCTTAACATGGTCAGCTCAACTTTATGGGACACATTTTCGAAATACGGCCTTACGGTGATTCCCCTCTTTATTTTTATGGGTCAAATCGCTTTCTACTCAGGAGTCAATGAAAAGCTTTACAATGCTGCATACAAATGGGTGGGACAGATTCGCGGCGGTATCGCCATGGCGACGGTAATGGCCTGCGCCGCCTTTGCAGCGATATGCGGATCCAATGCAGCAACAGCCGCAACCATGACCACCGTTGCCCTGCCCCAGATGAATAAATACAACTATGAACCGATGCTCAGCACAGGCGCCGTCGCCTGCGGATCAACCTTAGGCGTTGTTATTCCACCCAGTGTTGTTCTGATCGTTATCGGTCTTTCTACCGGGCAATCTATTGCCAAACTTTTTTACGGCGGGATAGGGGCAGGTATTATTCTGGCGATTCTCTTGATGCTCACTATTTACATCCTGTGCTCCATATATCCTGAATGGGGACCTGTGGCACCAAAGACCGGCTTCACTGAAAAACTCAAGGCGCTTACAGGGACTTTTGAAATGACAACCCTTTTTTTACTGGTGATGCTCGGTCTTTATTTTGGGTTTTTCACACCCACGGAAGCCGGGGCAGCGGGTTCCCTGTTTGCAGTGATGATCAGCGTGGTACAAGGACGGCTGGCGTGGAAAGGATTTGTGTCTTCAGTGATGGATACGCTACGGATATCCTGTATGGTTATCATGATTGTAGCGGGCGCCGTGATATTCGGTCGTTTCCTTGCGGTGACCCGGATACCTTTTGATATTGCATCATGGGTGGTTACACTCCCTATTTCGAACACAGCCATTATGATGATCATATTTGTCATCTATATTGTGGGAGGAGCGGTCATGGATGCACTGGCACTGCTGTTAATCACCATTCCTATATTTTTCCCCGTGGCAAAACAGTTGGGATACGATCCCATTTGGTTTGGGGTAACAATTACGGTTATTACGACATTGGGCGCTGTTACCCCGCCCGTGGGTGCAACAACCTATGTGGTCGCCGGCATGGCAAAAAATGTTCCCTTGGAAGATGTGTTCAAAGGCGTGACTTTTTTTTTACCGGCATATATTATCTGTGTTTTAATATTAATGGTTTTTCCCAAGGTTGTGACTTTGCTCCCAAACCTTATCAGGTGAGACTCCCCGCGGCAAGCCATAGAATATTCTGGTGCGGTTTTATTAAAGAATATGGAGGGGAAAAGGTATGGAAGATACAAAGCCGATTTGATTATCGCATGTAAAAAAATGAAAAAACTAAAAAAACTCTTGATTAGTTTTTACAAACCTGTTAGCAGGCTGCGTATCATGATTTGAACAAAATGTTCTGTTCTGCGCTGGATGATCTAATCTGTTCTGCCTTCCCATGGGGTTCAAATCATGTCTATAGCCTGGGCCGTAGAAAACGACTTGTGTGAGAAAATGTAGCCTCCCACTGACGCGGCCCGGGCTTTCTTTTTTCAGCCGCCAATAGCGCACATCTGACCCGAGAACTCGTTGGTTTGATCGCCCACCAGGCTGTGTTCGGAGGGCTTGCAGCGGACCGCATTCAGAAAGATCTCGGCCAGCTCGCTGTCAGAACCCCCCTTTCTTAACGGACCCTTAATATCTTCACGATAATCCGACAAAAGACAAGGTCTCAGCTGACCGCTTGCCGTTAATCTCAAGCGGTTACAGGTGTTACAAAAGTGACGACTGATGGGGCGAATAAACCCGATCTCTCCCACTGCCCCCTCAAACTTGTAGCGTTCGGCCGGGCCGTCATTGATCTTTTTTTCAACAGGGGTCAGTTTCCCCAATGTATGGATTCGTGTTTTTATTTCATCGGCAAGCAACTGGCGATCCCTCTCAATCTGAGCGGTTCCCATGGGCATATACTCGATAAATCGTATATGAAACGGATAGGAAAATGACAACCCGGCAATCTCAATCAATTCATCATCGTTGATGCCTTGCATGGGCACTACATTCAGCTTAATGGGCTCAAAGCTCATTTCCTGGGCCAGTTCTATGCCTTCCCAGATTTTATCAAAATAATCGTGGCCGGTTATCTGTCTGAACTTTTCTCTGTTCAGGGTATCAACACTGATATTTATCCGGTGTATGCCGGCAGATTTGATTTTATGAATATTATCCTTCAGCAAAACACCGTTTGTGGTGAGAGAGACGTCCGACAAACCGTCAATTTGTGTCAATTGACTTAAAAAATCGTATACCCCTCTTCTAAACAGCGGTTCACCACCGGTTACCCGGACCTTTGAAATCCCAAGGCGCACGCCGACCGTAACAATGCGCAGAATTTCTTCATAGCGCAGTATTTCTTTATGTGGCAGCTTTGGAATGAGATCACGAGGCATACAGTAAATACACCTCAAATTACATTGATCGGTAATCGATATGCGAAGATAGTTCAAATGACGATTGTATTGATCGATGAGTTTTGAATTCAGCAACTTTATTCCGTCCTGTTGGATCTTTTGTTATCTGAATCTTGCATATGAAAGCCTCCGACTCGTGCAATATTCAGGTGTTAACTCGCTGATACCTTGAATTTTTCTCGATATTCGGGGATTTCTATTATGGGCGGTCTTTCATGACCTTCAATTTTAAAAATATCCGGTTCATATTCATCTTTGACCAGATTAAATTGTATCATCTCACGAAAAATGTCATCCTTGTAGTCCACCATTCCAAGCTTTCTTTTGCGATTAATAAATGTCATAAGAATGACAAACGCCATTTTCCCAAGTGCTCTGGTGTCCTGGTTCCTGTGTATCCGCCGGTCAAGATCAACCTGCGCAAAGACATCCAGCCCCCATTTGTCATAAATATCAAGAATCATGCTCGTTTCGACCCCATACCCTATGGGGAATGGAATTTCTTCAAATACTTCCCGAAAACCGGCATACTCGCCGGACAACGGCTGTAAGATCTGGGTGAGTTCCGGGAAAAAAAGAGAGAACAAGGGTCTTATCACAAGCTCTGTGACCCGCCCTCCTCCGGTGGGTCTGATCTTGCTTTTACCGGTGGCGATCGGCCTGTCGTAAAAGGCCTTGGCATATTTGATATTATCAAAAAGGAGGAGCGGGCCGACCAGCGCATAGACAAACCGGTGGTGAATGTTTTTTATATCCGCATCAAGATAGACAATGATGTCGCCCGTTGTTATATAAAGTGCTTTCCAGAGATTCTCACCTTTACCTGTGAATTTTTCCAGGTTTGGCAGGATATCCGCAGCTTCATAAACATCCGCGCCATAGGACCTGGCGATTTCTCTGGTTTTATCCGTTGAGCCGGAATCGACAATGACAATTTCATCCAAAAGCGGATAGCGGGACATCAGCTCTGACTTCATGATGATGATTTCTTTTGCGATGGTCTTTTCTTCATTCAGCGTCGGAAGGCAGAGCGATATTTTAAGGTTTTTTTTTCTTTTTTCTTCTACAAGCCGATTGAGATCGCTGAATTCAGAATAATGAAAGGTGTTGCTTTTCATCCAGTCAATTTCCATCACACACCCCGCTGTCTATGGCCAAAAGCACACCGATGATCTGGGCGATCCCTGTGAATATCGGCTCGATTTCTACGGTGGCGTTTTCCAGGTGATAATTATCTCCCCGTGTAATCCCGAGAGTGACTGAAGGGATCTTACGTGAAAGAAAAATGGAGAGTTCTGATTCGCTGGGTTCGTTGACCGGTTCAAGGTCCAGTTTTTTCATCACCTTCACGGTACTTTTTACCAGTGGGTTGCTGTATTTTAAACTCGACGCACGGATATTGCTCAGGGTTTTCAGATTCAGTTCGACTTCATTTTCGTGACTTATTCCTTCGACAATATCCTGAATGTCATTGAATATGGCTTTGACCATTCTGTCTGACTTGCTTTGTATTTCAAACCCGAGCATTGCGTCATAGGCAATCATTCCGTGCTTGAAACCGCCCGAGGTTTTACCGATGATGACTCTTGATCGGGGTTTTTGCGGCAGCCGTAACCCCAGGATCTGATTGATGACTTCATTGACGATCAGAATGGCATTGGGTTTGAATTTATGTTCCCACCTGTCTACCGCGGAAATGTTGCAATCGACTTCACACCGGATCATGCCGTCAGCATAATAGCTGAGCCTTCCGAGTTCGGCGCCTTCTATGCAGACAGCACCTCTGATTGGGGTGGCCCAGGTTTTCAGAAGGTGTCTGATACCCCTCAAGTTGCCTTTCCCCAGAGATTGTATGACGCCGGCCAGAACGATGTCCGACTCAAAACGCAGATCCAACTTTCGAAAAATTTCCGGCAGTGACGCCAAAACACCCACACCCAGCGAGTTGTCCATGATGGCCGGGCCGGTGATTGAATTTTCCGCGATGGAATAATAATGATCAACGTCTCTCCCGAAAATGGTATCCAGGTGGGCAACGACAAAAATCGGCGGTTTTGTTTCAGACGTTCCCCTGATGATACCGATGGGGTTCCGGTAACCGTCGGTGGAGCATTCGTCAACCTGGTATTCGGCCAGTCTCTCCATAAAAACAGTGGTGCGCCTCTTCTCCTTGAACGTGGGAGCAGGTATCTGCCCAATCAGCACCGTATTGGTGATAATGGTCTCTTTGATTGATTTTATCTTTTCGACAAAATCGGGCAGTTTATCCAGGTACTGATCCATGCCGGCTCTCCGGGTTCAGGCATACTCTAACTTTGCAAAAGTCGAGGATGCCCCAGATCCGCGGCGTCAGGGTTGAAGCCGTAGTAAACTACTGCGAAACCCTGACAACAAAGGAGATGGGGTATCATCGGTTTTCCCAACGGGTAAACAACACGGTGAAAAAGCATCACTAGTTGGAACCCACCGTCAGTTGTGCTTGTTTATGGTTTATAAGTTGCGGAAAAACCATTATTTTAGGTGTTTTACACGAATCTCACCGTATTGTTTATGCAACGATAGGGTTAACAGACGTGTTGGTTTATCCTTTCGCGGCAAAATCTCCCGCCGACCGTGATTGTTCCAGGGTCTTTGAATTAACAGCTAAAGATACACCAGAACACCGGTTGGGGTCAATAAGTCTTTGATAAAGTACCAACAACGCCAGATTCAGAAAATAGCCATGAAAAAATCGTTGTCTGTGGTGCAATCCATAAGTAAGCTCTCCTCCCACATAACGGGAGGCATCAGGAAATCCCCACGATGGGGGCGATCGTTGATGAAATTGCCGCATATTGCA
>JBHPCZ010000103.1:0-12126 GCA_042573625.1 Thermodesulfobacteriota bacterium | reverse complement strand
TACTTTACTTTTTACAGTTCACTTTTTACGTTTTACGGTTCAAGGTGAAGGGTTTCCGCCTTCGCCAAGCTACGGCGCGACAGGCAGGGGTCAGGGAACGGAACAGGAAGAAGATGAGAAGGTGAGAAGCTTAGAAGGTAAGAAGAGTTGGCTCAGTCCTTTCGGTTTCGCATCAGAAAAGACCGTAGCCATCCCCGCATCGTATTGCCTTCGAGCAATGTCCCACACATCCAATTCTTCACCAAGGCGGGCCGGATCTGAATACCACTGCGATCGCGGGGTGATTTTTTGCCCAGGGTCGAGGGTCTTCACGACCTTCGCGGGATTTCCGGCAGCAATCACGTTTGCGGGTACATCATTTACGACCACAGCCCCCGCGCCGACAATGCTATTCTCTCCAATGGACACGCCCTTGCAGATGATGGCGCTGTCTCCGATCCACACATTTTCGGCCAGTTTTACCGGGGCGGTTTTTCCTGTGGAGACCCGATCGTAGACCCCGTGCCAGTCGGCATCGGTGATGTAGGCGTGACTGGCGATCATGCAGGCATCGCCGATAATGATTTCAGACGCCGAGCTGATTCTCACCGAGGGTGAAATCAGGCAGTAGTCGCCGATCTGTATGCGGCCCTGGCCTTTTTTTTCAGACCAGATGGAAAGCCGGACCTTTTTGTCGGCGGACGCAAACACGGTGGCGTAGTCACCGAGGATGATCGGCGAACCGAAAAGCTCCACGTGCCAGGGTTTGACAAAGAAACACCCGGTCCCGAGGGATTCGAACTGGGGGCGCAGGAAGCGGCGAACGTAGAACTGCTGGAACTTCAGATATGCTCGCTTGACAAAATATGGACGGTGATCTTTTCTCAAGAAATCCTCCCGCTATTCGGAAGCATCCCAGAATCTATGGTTGAAAAGTCGGCCGGCAGGTGTGAGATTGTAGATGGCATCCGCGGCAATCAGGACAACGGCATTCGTCCACGTGGTTTTATCCTCCGGCCATATGGTCATGTCAGGACAGGTAAACCCGCACCAGTATGACCCGTCCTTATTGGTTTTATTCTGAATCCAGCCGAACACCGTCTCGGCAAGAGCCTGGTTTCCCATTGCCGACAGCGCCAGTGAAAGTTCGCATGTCTCGGCAACGGTAACCCAGGGCCGGTCGGATACGCATAGAACTCCCTGGCCTTCGATCACAAATTTTTTCCAGAATTTTTCGATCCGCCGCTGCGCCCTGTCATGGGTTAGCACGCCGGAGAGTACAGGATAAAACCAGTCCATTGAATATCGGGATTTAGACATGTTGAAAAGCCAGGGGCGGTTCTTTATTGCATCCCCGAGCCCTTTAAGAGATTGCTTCCATGCGGTCATTGAATGCCCGAGCCGTGCTGCGATGGCCAGCGCGCATTTTATGCTCATATAGACCGAGCAGGAGCCGGTTAAAAGCGCCATGGGATCGATCTTGTCTTCGGGGCTGACGGCCCAGTAGATTTCACCCTCCGGACCCTGGAGGCTCAAAGCAAATTCGACGGCGCATCGAACGGTTTCCCACATGGTTTTTAAAAACGAAATGTCACCGGTGATCAAATAGTCGTGGAAAACACCCACAGCGATGTATGATGACAGGTTCGTATCCCGGGTCTTATCGTCCGGCGCACCGTCCCTGTAAGACGCGTACCAGCTGCCGTCCCAGAGCTGCATTTGAGCCATCCATTCATAGGCACGTCGCGCCTCCCTGAGATACCCGCCGATGTTCAGACCCATTGCAGCCTCAACAAGATCCCAGGGATCTGTTTTTTGACCTTCACACCAGGGAATCTCTCCACTCGCCTTTTGCGCCTTCACGATCAAAGCGGCAATGGATTCAATGTCAACAGGAGGATATGGTCTTTTCTCCGAAATCCCGGATTTCATAACATGGCCTTTCATTTCGCTCATAACCTGAATTTTGCAGGTATAAGGTAAAGGACATATACATCAAACATCACTTTTTGTCGAAATTTTTTTACATACAATATTAATTGAGGGGAACTCGATTAATTGTTATCGGTTATCAGTTTTGCATCGATTAAGTTAATGAATTGCGAACTGAATAAATATTTAGTATACGTCGAATACAACCTGTATTGGAACAGAAGAAATATTTACTCGGATTATATTTCAAGGAATTAAAGCATGAACAGGAAAAATGAACTGGACGAGCGGTTGAAAGAAATTACACGCCTTGCCGATGAAATCGAACATCGGAAAAAGGATCTTCAGGAAGCCGCGGTGCTGGATGCCGGATTTCCCGTAAACATCACATCCATTGAAGTCGATTTGTCTGTTGAACACCTGCGAACCATGGATGAAGAAATTCCCTTGATGGCTGACGGACAGCCGTACGGCACGGTTGCCACCATATTCCCTTACGACGCGGCGGTTGTCGTGCTGGCTCGACTGGGCGGATCGGCACTCCTGACCGGAAATAAACTCCGGTTCAGTCTTTCTTCACAGACCCCTAGAACCGCTGACATTCTGGCCGAGATCTGCAAACCTTTTGATTCCCTGGAACCGGTAACCCGCCAGGACAACCGCGAGTTCGGGAAGCGCTGCGTTGAGGATGAAGACATTCGGGTGCTCTTTATTTCAGGTGCCTCGGCAGTGGGCGAAGTCTACAGGCAGCAGCATGAATCTTTCGACAAACTCTTTTTCGCCGGACCGGGCGGCATGCCCGCAGCCGTTGTGTTCGAGGACGCGGACCCGGCGACCACAGGCCGGTTCATCACCCGCCGAGCCTTTATCAACGGCGGTCAATACTGTACAACCCTTAAAAAGGTGCTCATTCATAAAAATCTTTACAAAACTGTTCGTGACCGGATACTCGAAACCATGGACACCATGAAAGTGGGTGATCCCTTTAATCCTGAAACACTCGTCGGGCCGATTCGTGTGGAACGAACCCGGGCGATTCTTCAAAACGCCCTGGAAAAGTGCGCCGGCGCCCGCCTGCTTTCCGGCGCGATCGAGAGAGAAACAGTCCATCCCCTGGTTCTTGAAATGAAAAATCAGAGCATCCCCGACCTTGAGCTCTTTGGCCCGTTCCTTGTTTTAAAGCCTTTTGAGGATTCGCGAGCGGTTGTCCGAGAGTTGATTCAGACCCAATACGGATTTCTCCTCAATTTTTTCGGATCACCACCGGATGACGCCATACCGCTATTCCACTCACATTTTGGAATGGTCTACGACAATCCCGATTTTACGTTTACGCCGCTTCGGCTTCCTTTTGGCGGCAAAAAGGTCAGTGGGTGGATTCTGGAGAGACAGGGGAATGGCTGGGTTGAGCGGGATGGGGCGTTTTTGTACACCCAGGAACTGATTCGAGGAAACCTTTGAAACAAAAGACAAGATGCCTGGAACTGCCACTTATATTGCCGACACTATTTGAACCGCAGAATATCCAACAAGGAATGTCGAATTTTGAAGGATAACTTCATCATTCTGCGGTTCCGTGTTCGATATTCAATATTCACACATTGCCAGATCATATCGACCCTGATGCAAAAGATTAAAAGCAATCTGAAAAATGTAGATCACGTTCAAGGACAAGGCGCTAACCGATGAAAAAGCGCAGCATACATGGGAGTATATGAGCATTTTAAAGAGGCTCGCAACACTGTCATCGGGCGTCAGATGCATTTTTGAGATTGCTTTGAGTTTTTGTGTGACATATTCGGGAGTATTTACTCATGATCAAACACATATCCCACCGATCGCAGGCTTTTAAAATAGACCGGCTTTTTGGGATTTTCCTCAAAATATTTCCGGAACCGTACAATGAAGTTATCCACGGTCCGGGTAGACATCCCCCGGGTATATCCCCAACCGATTTCCAGTAGTTTGCTCCGGGAAAGCGGTTTTCTCCGGTTGACGATAAACAGTTTCAAAAGCTTGACTTCCTGTTCCGTCAGTCGAACCTCTCCTTTCTTGCAGCGGGCAACGGACGTTTCAAAATCGACATGATTGTCTCCAAACGTATACGTCTTGCCCAATGAGGGAAATATGGCCTCGTCGATATCACCCTTCCCGCGAAGCCAGGATGCCCGTTTTAAAAGCCGCTCAATCCGAAGTAAAAATTCCTCGAGATTAAACGGTTTGGAGAGGTAATCATCCACACCGCAACTCAACGCTTCCACTTTATCTTCGGGAGTGCTCTTGGCCGACAGGATCAGGATCGGAATCTGTTCATCTTCAAGGCGGATGTTCTGAAGTACGGATATTCCATCAATCCCGGGCAGCATAATATCGAGGACGATCAGGTCGGGCTGAAAGGTCTTCCATTTTTGCAGACCTGAAACACCGTCTAATGCAATTTCAGTATCATATCCCAGGATGGAAAGGTTAAATTCCAGGCCTTCCGCGATATGCGCTTCATCTTCGATAATCAGGATGCGTTTTTTTTCGGTATTTTTCATCTGTTTCTTCAGTTAACAATTAACCCTGAAAGGGTCTTGCATGAATCTCTCACCCCTGCATAACAAAGCCCGGAGCTTAATCTAAGCAGTCACAAACGGCAGCGCTAATATAAAAGCCGATCCTTTTCCGTTCCCTTTACTTTCAGCAACAATCTTACCCTTATGAAGACGGACGATGTTCTGGACGAGATACAATCCCAGACCGCTACCCTTGGCTGACATATCATCCGATCGACCCACTTGATAGAATTTTTTAAAGATCTTTTTTGCATCGACTTTTTCGATTCCAATACCATTGTCCTCAAAACGGATATACAGCTTCTTTTTCCCCAGTTCAAATGTAATATCGACGCGGGGCGCCTCGGAATCATTATATTTGACTGCATTGGTAAATAGATTCATCAATAGCATCTCAAATAGAAACGGATTGATCGGATATGAAAAGGACCGACCGGTAAGATTATGAATATTGACTTCACATTTCCCAAATAACCGGACGTTTTTTTGATAAAATCGCTCAACCTCCTGAACAAGATTTGTTAAAACCAGCTCCTTTGCGTAACTCCTGCTCTCAAACTTGGCAAGATCCAGAATGTGGTTGATATTGTCTGAAAGGCGCCCAACATCCTGAATCATGTAACCCAGGTATTTGACCTGATCGCTCCGGGTCAGTTCGTGTTTTAAAAATGTCTCCAAATAGAGCTTCAACGAGGTAACAGGGGTTTTCAGTTCGTGGGTAAAATTATTAATAAAGTTCTTCTGCAATCGGTAAAGCTGTGATGTTTTAAGGTTGTAAATAAAGATAATAAATATCCCGATAAGAATGATCCCTACCAGAATCGAAAGAATCAGTATCACCATCCATGTCTGAAATTCAAAAAATTGACTGGGATCGAGATTGTGACTGATCACTACCTCCCTGAGTCCTGAGCTGACCTCCATATACCAGTAGATATACAAAATCAGGGACATGGCCAGTGCCACAATGGAAAAAATAAAAACAGCAATGGGATGAAAAAACCATTTTGTTCGATCGATAATGTCTTGCATAACTTGAATTCCTGTTTAATACGAAATTGAAAGTATTTTAACCGTTTATCCAGAAACTAAGATCAAATCTCACGATGTATTCTTTTTAACATTTTCATCAATTCAAAGCAATCCAACAACGATTATATGTAATGTTTTAAACCCTTAATTGTAAAACTTTTGTAAAAGGCCGAAATCACTATATAAATATTTATCGGTTTTCATTAAGCTATCTTATGAAAGAATCCCTACCGCCCAATAATTTTCGGGCCAAAAAAATGATTCCCGGAACATAGGGGAGAAGCCATGAATAATTCAGTGCCTGTCCACCCGCTGGGGACTCGAGCCAGAGTTCTGCTGTCCAGCGTCTTCGGGCCCTACGCGCAAGACGACGCGTATGGGAGCCGAAAAATCAATCCGATGGAGCTGTACCAAAACCAGGTCACACGCGTTCAGGGAGCGTATTCTCTTCGAATGTTTCACCGCAGTTTTGGACTGGTTTTGATCCAGAACAATATTGACGCGCCATGCACACTCCTCGATTTCCCCTCGCTCGATCGCTTTGTTCAAGAGATTAAGCATAATATGTATGACGTCGTGGGCATCAGCGCCATTCTCCCGAATATCGGCAAGTTGAAAAAAATGTGTGAACTGATTCGAGAATACCAGCCGGATGCATTGATCGTGGTCGGCGGACATGTTGCCAATAAGACTGATATTCGTAAAATCATTGACGCGGATTATATCGTAAAGGGAGAGGGCGTCGCCTGGTTTCGCCGATTTCTTGGACAGGACCCTGAAAAGCCCATAAAACCTCCGGCGGTGTATTCAGCGTTCGGCACCCGTATCCTGGGTATTCCCCTTCGGGATGAACCCGGAGACGTCGCCGCCGTGGTACTCCCTTCCGTGGGCTGTCCTGTAGGGTGTAACTTTTGTTCCACCTCCGCTCTCTTCGGGGGCAAGGGAAAATTTGTCAATTTTTATGAAACCGGAGACGCGCTTTTTTCAGTGATGTGCCAGCTCGAAGAAAAACTGAAAGTACGCTCTTTTTTTACCATGGATGAAAATTTTCTCCTGCATCGAAAAAGAGCGTTACGCCTGCTGGAATTGATCGAACAAAATAATAAGAGTTGGTCATTGCTCGTTTTCAGCTCTGCCCGGGTTTTGAAATCCTATACCATTGAACAGCTGGTGAGATTGGGACTGTCTTGGGTCTGGCTGGGGATTGAAGGCAAAAACAGCCGATATCAAAAGTTGAAAGGTGTTGACACGCGTTCTCTGATTCGACGATTGCAGTCTCACGGGATTCGCGTACTGGGATCGTCTATTATCGGTCTGGAAAACCACACCCCGGAAAACATCGATCAGATCATTGATCATGCCGTGAGTCATGATACGGATTTCCATCAATTTATGCTCTATATGCCGATACCGGGCACACCCCTTTATGAACAGCATTTAAAGGACGGAACCCTTCTCCCGGATTCCGAATTCCCCATTGCGGATATCCATGGCCAATATCGTTTTAACTACCGACACAGATACATTCACAACGGCCGGGAGGAAGATTTTCTGCTCGACGCCTTTCGCCGGGATTTTGAGTCCAACGGCCCCAGTCTTGCCCGTTTGATCCGGACACTACTCAAAGGCTGGCAGCGATACAAAAATCACCCGGATCAACAAATCCGGGATCGTTTCGCCTGGGAAGTCAAACCGCTTCGATCAACATACGCAGGGGCGGTCTGGGCAATGAAAAAATGGTATCGGAATAACGAACGGCTTAAGACGAAAATGGATCTCCTTCTCAAGGATATCTATCGAGAGTTTGGCTGGAAAACAAGAATGATCGCGCCTTTTTTTGGAATATACGCTTTGATAACGCTCAAGATGGAAGAAAAGCGGCTGGCCAACGGCTGGACCTATGAACCCCCTGTATTTTATGAAAAAAATGAAGCGGCACTCTCCCTTGAAAGCGTCGATCCAATAACACTGAAACCCGAAATCCCGCAAGATCAATATATTCCTTTTACCCCCGCACCAATCTTGGATTGAACTCTCCTTCCGCATAACGAAAGGCACCAGGAAGCCCCCATGATGGGGGCATCGCCCCTGGTCTTGGAAACCGTCGATATTCAACACATCGGTTGAGTGATGCCGCTCTGACCGGGCACCCCGGATCGGTCGAACCTCTCCGGGTCCTCCGTCAGAGCGAAGGGTTTAATGCGCAACCAAGATTTCCAGCCATAATAGTTTTCAAGTGCATCGATTTGTGTTAATTTAGAAACGAATCTTCAACCCGCCTTATGGATTTCAACAAAGATGCCTGAAAACCACATAAAAAATGCGCTTCGTTTTTACTTTATTACAGATGATAATACACCTGACTTCTCTCCGGTTAAACAGACCCGCATCGCCATCCAGGCCGGCGCGACAATGATCCAGTACCGAAACAAATCCTTTTCAATACGCTTTCTGGAAGAAGTTTCGGCCATAAGAAATTTATGCAAGTGCAACGGCGTTCCGTTTATCGTCAATGACAACATCCTTATGGCAAAAGCAGTTAAAGCTGACGGCGTTCACCTCGGCCAGGACGATGAGGACCCCGGGCTGGCCAGAAGCATCCTGGGTGATCGGGCAATTATCGGGACATCCGTATCCCACCTGGATGAACTCGCAAATACGGAGCTGTCCCCATGCGATTACATCGGCACCGGTCCGGTTTTCTCTACAAAGACCAAGGCCGATGCCAAAAAGGTCATCGGACTTTCAGGTCTCGAAGCTGTTGCTCAGGCGTCACCACTTCCGGTGGTGGCCATCGGAGGGATTGATCATGCCAGCGCAAAATCATGCTTTGCCCATGGCGCATCGGGCGTCGCGGTGATCAGCACTATTTCACGCGCTGATGATCCGCTTCAGAACGCACGCCGGCTTTCCTCGGCCTGCGGGTGCCGGACCCGGCCTTCTGTTGAGTCTCCGTGGGAAAATGAATTTTCCCTCATCAAAAAACTGTTTCAACATCTGCCGTCCGGGCCGGGCGCCGGCACAACCCTCAAGGTTCCCCCCGGAGATGATTCCGCTCTTTTTGCACCGATTCCTAACCCCGTGATCACAACAGATACACAGAAAGAGAGCTTTCATTTCAGGTTCGACTGGCAAACACCCGAAGAGGTCGGAAGCAAGGCCGTGGAAGTGACACTCAGCGACCTTGCCGCATCCTATGCCGCTCCCATAAGCCTTTTTGTTAATCTTTCCCTTCCTGCGACTATCTCGGATAAAACCGTTGAATCACTTTACAAGGGAATTCAAAAAACGCTTGAAAAATATGGCTGCACACTGGGCGGTGGTAATATTTCAGCCGGATCTGACCTGTCACTCGATCTTTTTGCAATCGGAAACGGACGGGACGACATTTTTCCGGTCCGTTCGGCTGCACTGCCCGGACAGGGCCTCTATTGCACCGGGCCCTTAGGACTCGCCCGCGCCGGACTCGACTGTCTGGTTAAAAAGGATCCGGCGTTTCAAGGATTGATCTCAAGGTTCAAATCACCGGCAGCCCGGTTTGACGCTGCCGAAATACTGGCTGGAAATCAAGTGATGTGTGTCATCGATATCAGCGACGGTCTGGCCGGAGACGCCCGACACATCGCGGAAGCATCCGGGCTTTCCGTAAAATTCGACCTGAAAATCGACCATTTTGATCCGGAACTGATTTCTTTTTGTGAAAAATATAAACAGGTTCCGGAGGAAGTCGTGCTTACCGGCGGTGAGGACTATGAGCTTTTATTTGCATGCCCGCCGGATATCTTTGAAAAGATAAAGAAAAAACTTCCGGAAGCCTTTCAGGTCGGCCGATGCCTCCATTTTAACGGGGAATATCTTGTCGATCTGCCTCCAAATGTTGCATCTTTCCAGCATGGACACAGATAGACTTTATGCATGCCCTCAATTGAGCATAAACAAAATGTTGAAGTCTATATTAACTTACTAAGTTGTTGCAACTTCTTTCAGAAAGAGGCAGAATGAATGAGTTTGAAATTTTAACAACTCGTTGTAACGGGTCCCCTGTACATGTATGGGACAGAGATTCAAACTGAATTCGAGAGGTTCGAATGACTGAAACACGCATGAAACAAATAATGGTTGTCGAAGACGAAGCCGTCATCGCCCTGCGGCTTCAACAGCGACTGTCGATGATGGGGTACGAAGTTGTCGCTTTGTCACATTCCAGCGAAGAAAGTTTGGAGAAAGCCCGAGACCTCCGGCCCGATCTAATACTGATGGATATCAAGATTCCGGGAAATCTGGATGGGATCGCCGTAGCGAAAATCGTCAAATCCGAGCTTGATATTCCGGTGGTTTTTTTGACTGCATTCGTGGAAGATCAAATTATAGAGAGAGCAAAACAGGCTGAACCCTACGGCTATATTGTCAAACCCTTTCAAGACCAGGAGCTCAAGGCCGCTGTTGAAATCGCACTTTATAAGAAAGATATGGAACGGCGCTTGAATGAATCGGGGCAGCAATACCGGTCAATGATTGATTCAATGGGCGATGCAATACATGTCGTGGACAGAGACCTGCGGTTTCTTATCGTCAATCCCGCGCTTATACAATGGAACAAGGAGTTGGGACTGGAAACAGAAGTGGTCGGCCGAACATTGTTAGAGGTTTTTCCGTTCCTGCCTGATACAGTTATAGAAGAATATCAGCAGGTATTTGACAATGGAAAAAATCTAATTTCGGAAGAGAGGACCCGGATCGATGACCGGGAATTCTTTACCGAAGTTCGAAAGATTCCAATCTTTGAAAAAGGGATTGTCGAACGGGTCACCACCATTATCCGCAATATCACCCAACGCAAACAAAATGAGGAGGCATTGAAAAAAGCCCACGCCGAACTTGAATTCAGGGTGCAGGAACGCACCAGACAGCTGAAAAATAAAACAAAAAGCCTTGAGGAAGTCAACACGGCGCTGGAAGTTTTGTTGAAAAAGAGAGCGGCGGATAAAGTTGAACTAGAAGAAAACGTTATGAACAACCTAAAAAAGCTTATTACACCCTATTTCGGAAAAATAAAAAGAACAAAGCTGGATGACCGGCAAAGCATTTTTTTAAGTATTATAGAATCAAATCTGACCGAAATTGTCTCACCTTTTTCGCGAAATATATCATTGAAGTATTTAAACCTGACCCCCACGGAAATTCAGGTGGCCAATTTAATAAAAATTGGCAGAACCACGAAACAAATCGCAGCATTTATGAACCGCTCCCCGAGAACCATCGACACACACCGGAAAAATATCCGCCGGAAGATCGGGCTGGAGAAAAAAAGGGCTAACCTCAGATCACACCTCTTGTCCTTTAAATAAAACGATCTTTTCATTGAATCGGAATTGACAGCCACTGTAAAAGGCCGGATCAGGGCAATTCGACCGCGTAGGTTTCAAGCTGTGGTATTTTCTTGATCAAGGCCTGTTTTTTCAGAAACTCGGCAAATCTTTGATAGCGTGCGCGATCAAGCGCACCCGGGCGCAACGCAAATCGGGGAAGGGTGTCCCTCCATGCAAGGCGGTTCAGCCTGTTATCCAGATCTTTTCTTCCGCGAATAAATAACCGCCAGCTCTCTTCCGGATGATTTATCATAAACTGCACACCGGCTTCCAACGCATCCACAAACTTTCTCAATTTAGATTCCACAATATAATCGCGATGGGTAACGAGTATCAGTTCATCGTAGGAGGGAATGCCATGTTCTTCGACAAAAAATGCCCGACCCGGCCGTTTCTCAATATCCATCTGGTTCAGCTCAAAATTGCGAAAGGCACCGATAACGGCGTCTGTTTTTCCGGTGAAAAGAGATGGAGACAAGGAGAAGTTGACATTTACCAGCTCAATATGATCCAGGGTAAGTCCCTGGCGGCCCAGCATGACCTTGAGAAGAACGGTCTCAAATCCACCGATTGAATAACCGACTGTTTTCCCCTTCAGATCGGCAATCTCTTTAATATCGCTGTCCGCCAGTACCACCAGCGTGTTCAACGGTGTTGCAACGAGGGTTGCAAAGCGAACCAGCGGCAACCCCTGATCGACATGAACATAATGCTGCGGCTGATAGGAAACCGCGATGTCCGCCTTTTTGGCTGCAGCCAGTTTGGGTGGATCGTTCGGGTTGGATGGCGCGTGGAATTCAACATCCAGTCCGCGCTGGGCGAAAAACCCTTTTTCAAGAGCGACATAAAGGGGTCCATGATCCGGATTAACAAACCAGTCCAGCAAAACAATAACCCTTTCCGCCGCAATTGCCGGCCGTTGGCTACCGCCAAGCAAGGTCATTCCTGTGAAAAACAATGCAATAAAAATGCGTTTTATATTCATATCCCCCCTTTGTTCCTTTGAGTCTTTGTGGATAAACTGTTTTCTTTTTGCCAATAAACGATTTTGATCATTGCTCTGTCCACTGCAAAGTAGAGTGACAGAGCAACCACGGCGAGCACACCCAATGCTGCGAACATAACGTCGATCTGCATTCGGGCATTGGCGTGAAGCATATAGAATCCGAGACCCGCAGAACTGGGCGATGCCCTGGTCCCGCCCGGGTTACCGCCTCGCAACCCCGGTGACCCGGCGATTGTTTCAATGCAGGCAG
>JBHPCZ010000102.1:0-12296 GCA_042573625.1 Thermodesulfobacteriota bacterium | reverse complement strand
CCTTTATACACGAGTTCACACGGTTTGAAAGATGATTATCCATGGAGCGACTTAAAAGCGAAAACTCCCCGACTGCTCAAATATATATACCTTAAAAATAAAACCTTAGGCCTATGTGGCTCGTCATGGTGCTCAGCCGGAACGCATCGACGTCAGGTGCAGATTGAAATTGATATTCCACTATAATCTAATGTGACAACAAACTCGTATTGGGATATGAGATAATTCGCTTTAGGTAAATGTACCATTATGGCATATTAAACAATTTAATAGATATCAATTATATATTACAAAAGATGAGACTGTCAGGTTTGGTTTTGCCTGCAATTTGATAATTGCGTGATTAGATCTTGGCCAATGCATATTACTCATCACTCCAACACATCAATGTCATTTTGTTCGATAGCCATCTTTATGAAGATTAAATAACTGAGAGGTCAGGGTGTTATTCATGTCACGTTGAATTGAAAAAATCGTCTCGATACCTGAACCCTCTTGTTTCTGTATGTTTCGACTACGCCGTGGTGAACACAATATCATCTCCGTCCACATCGGCATTCACCGCCGTTCCTTCCGGAATATTTCCTTTGAGGATCTGTATGGACAGCGGATTTTCGATGCAGGTCTGAATGGCGCGTTTTAAGGGGCGCGCGCCATATACCGGGTCAAACCCCTTTTCAGCAATCAGAGACATTGCGTTTTCTGACAGCGTAAGGCGGATATTCATCTTTGAAAGCCGCTGTCCGAGCCTTTTAATCTGGATTTCTACGATTTTTTTGATCTGTTCGCGTGTTAAATTGTGAAAGATGATGGTTTCATCGATCCGGTTTAAGAATTCGGGCTTGAAGTTTGCCCGAAGGGCTTCGGTTATCCGGGCCTCCATTTCTTCGCGGTTTGACCCGCCAAGCTCCTGTATCCACTGGCTGGCGACATTTGACGTCATGATAATGATGCTATTTTTAAAATCGACCGACCGTCCGTGGCCGTCGGTCATCCGTCCGTCATCCAGGATCTGAAGGAGGACGTTAAACACCTCGGGATGGGCTTTTTCGATTTCGTCAAAGAGCACGACGGAATAGGGCCGCCGGCGAA
Source organism: Thermodesulfobacteriota bacterium (assembly GCA_042573625.1). GTDB lineage: Bacteria > Desulfobacterota > Desulfobacteria > Desulfobacterales > UBA11574 > JBHPCZ01. The sequence continues at coordinate 11,204 of JBHPCZ010000102.1, read as the reverse complement.
CAGCCTCCGTGAGGTATCCGCCCTCTTCATACCCCACGTAGCCCGGAGGGGCGCCGATCAGCCTGGAGACCGCATGTTTTTCCATGTATTCCGACATGTCGATCCGCACGATCGCCTGTTCGCTGTCAAAGATAAATTCAGCCAGGGCCTTGGCCAGTTCGGTCTTGCCGACACCGGTGGGCCCCATGAAAATAAACGATCCGATGGGCCGGTTCGGGTCCTGCAGCCCGGATCGGGCACGGCGGACCGAATTGGAAACCGCGGAAATCGCTTCGTTCTGTCCAATGACCCGGTCCCCGAGCCGATCTTCCATGTGGAGCAGCTTTTGCCGTTCCCCCTCGAGCATCTTGCTGACCGGAATGCCCGTCCACCGGGAGACGACTTCAGCAATATCTTCATCATCCACTTCTTCCTTCAGCATTTTGCTGCCTTTCTGAAGGTCGGCCAGTTTTTCATTGGCCTCGTTCAGGCGGTTTTCAAGCGCTGTTGCCTGGCTGTATCGAATTTCCGCAACCCGCGCCAGGTTTCCCTCTCTTTCCGCCTGCTGTTCTTCGATGCCGAGCTGTTCCTGCTGTTCCTTGATTGTTCTTAGGGTCTGGATCAATTCCTTTTCGCCCTGCCAGTGGGCTTTCATTTCCAGAATTTCGTCCTTCATATTGCCCAGCGCTGCCTCCAGTTTTGAAAGGCGCTCCTTGGATGCCGGGTCGGATTCTTTTTTGAGGGCTTCTTTCTCGATTTCGGCCTGGATGATCCGGCGCTGAATTTCGTCAATTTCAGCCGGCATACTGTCAATTTCGATCCTCAGCTTGGAGGCGCACTCATCGATCAGATCGATGGCCTTGTCCGGGAGAAACCGGTCGGAAATGTAGCGGTGAGACAGAGAGGCTGCAGAGATAATCGCCGAATCCTTGATTCTTACCCCGTGATGAACTTCGTATTTTTCCTTCAGGCCCCGGAGGATAGAGATGGTGTCTTCAACCGTGGGCTCGAGGACCATTACCGGTTGAAAGCGTCGCTCCAGGGCCGCATCTTTTTCAATATATTTGCGATATTCATTCAGGGTGGTGGCGCCCACGCATCGCAGTGTTCCCCGCGCAAGGGCCGGTTTCAACATGTTGGAAGCATCCATTGCGCCTTCGCTGGCCCCGGTTCCGACCACGGTGTGAAGTTCATCGATGAAGAGAATGACATCACCTTCGGCACTTTCCACCTCTTTTAAAACCGCTTTCAGGCGATCCTCGAATTCGCCTCTGTACTTGGCGCCGGCGATAAGGGCCCCCATATCAAGCGCGACAAGGCGTCTGTTTTTAAGGCTTTCCGATACATCCCCGGCAACAACACGCTGAGCCAGACCTTCAACGATGGCGGTCTTTCCCACGCCGGGCTCCCCGATGAGCACCGGATTGTTTTTGGTTCGCCTCGAGAGGACCTGGACAATACGCCGGATTTCTTCATCCCGGCCGATGACGGGGTCGAGTTTGCCCAGGCGGGCCAGCGCGGTCAGGTCACGGCTGAACCGTTCCAGAGCCTGGTATTTGTCTTCGGGGTTCGGGTCGGTGATGCGCTGGGAGCCGCGGATCTTTATGAGAACATTGAGAATAGACTCACGGGTGATATCATGGCGGCCGAGGATTTTTTGCGCTTTGCCGTCTTTTTCGTCGGAAATGGCCATGAGGATGTGTTCGATACTGACGTACGCATCCTTCATTTTGGAAGATTCTGTAAAGGCCGCGTCAAGGACACCTCTGGTTCTGGACGAAATAAAAGGTTCCGCGGCTGCCGTGCCGCTGACCTTTGGAAACCTTTCCATAACAGCAGTCAGTTCCTTGGCGACAGCGTCTGGCGAAACACCCAGCTTGTTGAGCAGCGCTCTTGCGATTCCTTCCTGCTCGTTCAGCATGGCTGCGAGCAGATGCTCCGGTTCGATTTGCGGGTTCTGATGCTGAGAGGTCAAGGACTGGGCATTATGAATCAATTCCTGTGATTTTATTGTAAATTTGTCAAAACGCATAAAGTTTCTCCTTCTTTATCCGGGTTTTGTCTGTAGAAAAAATAAACATTTACCCTTTTTATGTCAAACCGTTTCAAACCTTGACAATGATTATCTATGAGGTTTTGAAATCAGTTCTGCCGGCAAAAAGATCCTTGCCAGCATAGTTTTTCATGCTATAGTCATCGACTTGTTGTTCATGTTACAGACATTATTTAAACCGCAGAATATCCAACACGGAATGTCCAAAGATAAAAAAGAGGGAGAAACAGCGTGCTGGGAACCATCGTGAATACGCTGGCAATTATTGCCGGCAGCTTGATAGGTCTTGTTTTCAGGGGGGGTATACCGAAAAAATACAATGTGACGATCATGCAGGCCATAAGCCTGGCGGTCATACTGGTCGGCCTCAGGATGGCCCTGAAGACAGAAGCGATATTACTGGTTATTATCAGCCTCGCTATTGGAAGTGTCATCGGTGAATTTTTAAGCATCGAAGAGAGATTGGAAAACCTCGGCAAATTTCTGGAACGCAGGTTTTCAAAAAACGGGAACGGCATATCCAGGGGATTTGTTGTAGCCAGTCTTGTTTACTGTGTCGGTTCCATGGCCATCGTCGGTTCTTTAGAAAGCGGACTTACCGGAAACCATCAAACCCTTTTTGCAAAATCGGCGCTGGACGGGATTTCTTCGATTATTTTTACTTCTACCTTGGGAATCGGAGTCATATTTTCATCTTTTTCGGTCTTTGTATACCAGGGGTTTATAACGGTCAGCGCGTCATTGATAAAACCGTTTTTAATCGAGGCTGTCATCAATCAAATGTCAGCGGTCGGCGGGTTGTTGATTGTGGCGATCGGCTGCAACTTGCTAGAGATTCAGAAGATCAGGGTAGGTAATATGCTGCCGGCGATATTTTTACCGCTTGTTTATTTTATGATTAAACAGCTGGCTGGCTTGGTTTAGTAATGAAAAACCTGGTTCTCAGAGCCAGGTTAAAAACAATTGGCTTTGCCGGATATTTAACCAGATAGATTCTTCATGAGAAAAGAAAAGGGCACCCTGTACCGGTCAAACAGGATGCCCTATAAAACAGTTTTTTGTGTTACGCTAGGCTTTTTCGACGTTCTTTGCTGCAGGTCCCCGATCGCTCTCTTCAACCTCAAATGTTACGCGGTCACCTTCGGCAAGGGTTTTGAATCCTCCCATGTTGATTGCGCTGTAATGGACGAATATGTCCCCGCCGTCTTCCTGCTCGATAAAACCAAACCCTTTTCGGTTGCTAAACCATTTGACAATCCCATTTGCCATTCTGCCAACCTCCTTTGAAAAATTACTTTCCCGGTCCCAAACTGCAGGTTGCCACTTTGACAAATGGAACAATCCTTCAGAGCGAAACCTAACTAGCGGCCATCCATATTTCCGGATGGACACTAACTAATAAAACGAACGTATTACCTGTGTATCAGCAAATAGAATACGGATACATTATCGCCTTTACAATACTTTTTCTGATTTTTCAACCAACAAAACAAGGAAAAACGGCTTGCCTAACGAAAATGTTATTTGTTAGATTCGAAAAAGCCGGGCTGTTATGATTATTTCGCCCATATAGGGTCACAGGAAAATAGACAATAAGCTTCCCTAAAAGGGTCAATAATTATAATTTGCTCACCGGAGAGACGCAGAGGACGCTGAGGCGGTTTGACAGAAGACAGAGGTCAGAAGTCAGTAAGACAGTAAGGGGGTAATCCGTAGGCTCATTTGAGCAACACGCCTTGCAACATGCTTGCCTGCGCAAATCCATGCCCGACGAAATACAAAGCCTATTTCGCCGGGGCACTCTGCGCGTGCACTTTCCGCAGTATGCTCGATGAGAGTTAAATATAAGATATTTTCAGAACGAACAACGCATTGTAATTATACATGAAATTATCATCAGGCAATATCTCCGACCTGCCGGAATTGAGAGAACGAACCCGGGTGTTTAAAGACAGGAAGCATGCCGGAAAAGTTCTGGCAGAGATGCTCGAGGCTTTTCGTAAAACAGACGGCATTGTCCTGGGGATTCCGGCCGGGGGGGTGCCGGTAGGGGCGGTCGTCGCCTCGAGGCTGGGTCTTTTATTTGACGTAGCAGTGGTGAGTAAGATAACGCTGCCCTGGAACACGGAGGCGGGCTACGGCGCCGTTGCTTTCGACGGCACCCTTAAGCTGAATGAGGGCATGTTGCGTAATCTTAGTCTGACCGAGGATGATATTCAAAAGGGAATTTCAAAAACGTCGGCCAAGGTAAAACACCGGGTGGACAAGCTCCGGGGCGGGCAGCCGTTTCCCGACATATCCGCACGGCCGGTTATTCTCATTGATGACGGCATTGCTTCGGGGTTTACCCTTCGTGTGGCGGTTGAGGCGGTGCGAAATGCCGGTGCCGGACATGTGATGGTGGCGGTGCCCACCGGCCATCGAAAATCGGTGGAAAAGATCGCGGAAGCGGTGGCGGCGCTTTACTGTCCAAACATCCGGGGCGGGTTGCGTTTTGCCGTGGCCAGCGCCTACGAAGACTGGTATGATGTTGCTGAAGAAGAGGTGCTGGAAATACTGGAAGAATCAAAAAAGTTCTAATTTGATTCAGGCTGTTTGCAAAAAGGAAACGATATGCAAGAAAACAATCATGATGAAGTCGACGCCCTGTGTCCCGAGTGCGGGCACGCTTTCAAGACATTTATGGACCGGGTGCTTCACGAGGATCATCGATCCGGCGGGAAGAAGGAGATGGACTGTCCGGTCTGCGGATGCGGGGAGTGCACGATCGGCAAATAGTTCAATAACAACCTGAAATGCCGAATTTTTCACCGCAGAGACAATTTGATAGAAGACAGAGGTCAGAAGCCAGCAGACAGTAGGGAGTAAGTAGTAGGCTCATTTGAGCTACATGCTTTGCACTTCCCTCAGTGTTCTCCTTGCCCAGTTGAATTTTCGCCCTTGGCGAACCCCGCTAAAAGCGGGGTTCAACCGGGTGAATCTCGAGCGAAGCGGGCGGTTAACTATTCTTAATTAATCAAGAAAAGAGAAAAATGAACCGACGCGGGTTAATATATCCTATCATACTTTTCATCGGGATCCTGATTGCGGCCGGTTGTGTTCCAATCCGGGATTTTGCAGGTAGAGTAGCGCCGTTGGATGTTACGGTCCTCTTTTTCAATGACACCCATGGTCACCTTCGGCCGTTCAAGGTCAAAACAGACAAGGGTAAGGAAGAAGTGGGCGGCATTGCCCGGTTGGCGGCGCTGGTCGAAAGTATCCGCGCCGAGAACAAGCAAAAAGATGCCCGAACGCTTTTGCTGATCGCCGGGGACATTCTGCAGGGTACGCCCATGTCCACGACTTTTCAGGGCCGGCCGGATGTGGAATGTTTCAATGCCATGGGTGCCGACGCCATGACTGTGGGCAACCATGAGTTCGATTTTGGTTTACAGAATTTTCTGGACCTGAAGAAAATGGCCGCCTTTCCTTTTTTAAGTTCCAATATTGTCTGGAAAGATTCGGGCAAACTTCTCTGTGAGCCGTCAATCTTCATCCCGCTCACCAAACAGATTTCGCTCTCAATTATCGGTGCAACAACAAAAGAACTTTTGATCACCACAAAAGCGGACAATGTAAAGGATGTAGATGTTCTGAATTCAGTGCCGACAGTCAAAGATGCCTTTGATAAATTGAAAGCAAAGGGACCGGTCATCCTCCTGTCACACAGCAAACATGAAACCGACCGGGCCATTGCCCAAGCCGTCCCTGAACTGTCCGCCATCATCGGCGGACACGATCAGATCCTGCTGTCGCCGTATCGCAAAGTCGGAAATGTGCCGGTGTTTCAAGCCTTTGAAAAAGGAAAATATCTGGGGCGTATAGATCTAAAGATCGATCCGGCTTCCGGAAAGGCATGTCTTGTCAGTCACAGCTATATTCCGGTAACCGCGGATATCGATCCTGATCCTGAAATTGACCGGATTGTGAAACAATATCATGCACGTCTGGGTGAAAAGTTTAAAGAGGTCATCGGTGAATCCCGAACCTTCCTTGATGGTGAACGCGGAAAGGTGCGGTACGAGGAAACCACGCTGGGCAATTTTGTAACAGACATCATGCGCGAACACACCGGCGCCGATGTCGCGCTGTTAAACAGCGGCGGTCTGAGGGCCAGCATAGATGCAGGGCCGATGACCCGGGAAGAAATCCTCAAGGCCATGCCGTTTGCCAATGAAATTGTTCTGCTGGATCTGACCGGCAGGGAGTTGATTCACGCGCTGAATCGGTCGGTTAAGGGGACGCGGGAAGATGAAGACGGCGGATTTCTACAGGTTTCGGGAATCCGGTTCAGTGTTCGAGAACATGCAGCAGAACAGGTTCGATTGATTCCAGGTGACATGCCGGTGGATTCGGAAAAGATCTACCGGGTCGCTGTTCCGGATTTTTTGGCTTCAGGTGGAGACGGGTACAAGATCTTTATCGACAAACCGATTGAACATACCCGGCTGCCGCTGCGAGAACTTATCATAGATACCATCCGTTCCAGAGGAACGGTGACCGCCGGCATAGAAGGGCGAATTGTTCGTGTTGAGGAATAGAGATGAAAAAGCATCGGGTATTATCTATCAAAGATGAAAAAAGGAGCGGATCATGAAACAGGTCGACACCATGGCAATTGCTGAAAAAGCAATGGATCAGATCAAGAAGGGTGCCTTTTTAACCGTGAAAGCCGGTGAGGAACTTAACACCATGACCATCGGCTGGGCTACTATCGGCTTTGTGTGGAAAAAACCCATATTCATGATCGCGGTCAGGGATTCCCGGTACACCTTCGGAATCCTGGAAAAGGCGGCTGATTTTACCGTGTCCGTTCCCATGGCAGGCATGCACGACGCGGTGATGTTCTGCGGAACAAAATCCGGACGGGATGTGGACAAATACAAAGCATGCAACCTGATATTGGCCGACAGCCAACAGGTGGTCTCTCCGATTATCGACACCCCCGGGATTCACTTTGAATGTAAAATTGTTTTCAAGACCGCCATGGACCCGGCCGATCTCGAAAACGAATACGACAAACTGTATCCTGAAAAGGATTATCACACGCTCTACTTCGGTGAAATTCTGGCGTGTTATGAAACCGCCTGAGCCGAGTTCTTGCCGAACTAAGCTAAATTGTCCGGCGGCTGAAATGGAACGTTATTTTGACAACTGCTATAACAAAAGAAGGGGATAAATTGAAAACCCAGGTGCTGATAATTGGCGGGGGCGCCACCGGTACCGGACTCGCCCGAGACTTGGCATTGCGCGGTGTTGACTGTATCCTGGCTGAAAAACTGGACATCAATGCCGGCGCTTCCGGTGCGAACCATGGCCTTCTTCACAGCGGCGCGCGATACGTATCTGCAGATCTGACCCTGGCTGAAGAATGTTTTAGAGAGGGAGTGCTTCTCAAGCGCATGGCGCCTCAATGCATTGAAGACACCGGCGGCCTCTTTGTTGCAGTTGAAGGTGACGATGAGAAATATATAGCGGACTTTCCCCTCTTGTGCGCGCAGGGGAATGTGCCGGTCACTGCTCTGGACATCAAAGAGGCCCGGGAAATGGAACCCGCTCTTTCCGACAGGTTAATCGCGGCATATAAAGCGGAAGATGCCGTTATCGATCCCTTTAAACTTTCCATGGAAAACATTTTTCAGGCATGCGAGCGAGGATGCACCCTGCTGCGTCATACGGAAGTCATTGGTTTTGTAAAAAACAAACACCGCATTCAGGCCACCCGCCTTATCAATACGCTCACCGGCAAGACCTTTCTTGTCGAGGCCGAGCAGGTGGTCAATGCCGCCGGCGCCTGGGCAGGTCAAATCGCGGAATTGGCCAGTGTTGCTATTCATGTTCTTTTTTCCAAAGGAAGCCTTCTGGTTACCCATACCAGAATCACACAGCAGGTCGTGAATCGTCTGCGCCCCTCTTCCAACGCGGATATCTTGGTTCCCGGTGGAACGGTTTCCATTCTCGGCACGACCTCGGTCCGAATAGACAGCCTCAACGACATTCGGCCCTCTGTCCAGGAGATAGACCTGATTGTGGGGGAAGGGGCAAAAATGATTCCCGCCTTGGAAACCATCCGATATATACGGGCCTATGCCGGTGTAAGGCCCCTGGTGGGATCAGAAACTTCGGAGGATGACCGAGGCGTCAGTCGCGGATTTGCGCTGTTTGATCATGAAGAAGATAGTCTGGATAATTTTATCACAATTACAGGGGGCAAACTCACAACCTACCGGTTGATGGCCGAGAAAACCGCCGATCTCGTCTGTCGACGGCTCGATATCTCCACACCCTGTAAAACTCGAACCGACCCGCTTCCTTCGGCCCGGGCAGCCCAGTGGACCAAACCCGGGTTAACCCCCCGCCTGTGGATAACATCGCATGAACCGGATGACACGTTGATCTGCGAATGCCAAATGGTCCCTAAAAGTGCGGTCGATAATATTGTCGACTCAATACATCAACAGGGCGGCCGGCCGGATCTCATATCCATTGGTGTTCGCAGTCGCATCGGGAAAGGCTCCTGCCAGGGTACCATTTGCGGACTCAGACTGGTTGCCTATCTGTATGAAAAGGGTGAATTGGACGCCGACCAGGGGCTGGCCAGCCTGAGGGAATTTTTAGGGGGAAGATGGCGGGGAGTCAGACCCCTTTTGTGGGATATGCCGCTGATTCAGGCAGAACTGCTGGAGGCGCTCTATTGCGGTTTTTTATGCTTGGAACTGTAGACTGGATAAATTAAAATATGAAAGGATTCAAGGGTTGTGGAAGTTGAAAGGATGTCCAAAGCATTGATAAAAACGTTGGAAAACAAACGCTTGGACCCTCGAACCCTCTTCTTCGACCAAATTGTTGAAAAATTTTCATAAAATATCCAGGATAGGGAGGCAAATCAAAGCTACGACCTCTGAGCACGGTTGATTTACTTATGTTAAACAGGGAAAACTCAAAAACAAAACTGATACAGTGCGACGTCACCGTTATCGGCACGGGAATGGCCGGTAACGCCGCCGCCCTGTTTGCTGCCAACCGGGGGCTGTCCGTTGTTCAGGTGGGATGCCCGGGGGAAATCTTATTTGCCAGTGGATACCTGGATTTGATGGGGATTCATCCGGTTGAGGAAAAACGTCTCTGGCAGGATCCCTGGGCCGGAATCGAGGCGGTGAGTCGAGACATTCCCGACCATCCGTATGCCCGATTGACCCAAAAGGAGATTCAGGACGCCATTGATGAACACCTTTCTTTCCTGAATTCTTCAGGCATTCCCTATTGCCGGCATAAAAACCGTAATGTCAATGCTCTTACGCCGATGGGCACACTCAAACCGACGTATGGTGTCCCCCAAACCATGTGGACCGGTGTGAAATCCATGGAAGATCAAAGCCCCTGTCTGCTGGTTGATATTCAGGGGTTAAAGGGGTTCAGTGCCCGACAAATAGCCGCCACCTTGCAGGAAAAATGGCCGGATTTGCGCACGGCGCGTATTTCATTTCCGGACAAGGATCCTTTCAAAGAGCTTTACACTGAACATGCGGCCTGGGCCCTTGAACTGTCATCCACCCGGAAAAAACTTTCACAAATCCTTGAACCCCATATTGGGAAAAGTCGCGCAGTGGGTATGCCGGCCATTTTCGGTATTCGTCAAAGCCAGGAGATCATGGGTGATATGGAAAAGCGAATCGGCGTCCCGATTTTCGAAATTCCCACGATGATTCCGACCATTACCGGCCTTCGACTCAAGAACGCTTTTGAGCGGCACCTCCCGGAACAGGGCGTACGGCTTTTTACACAAAGGCGCGTCGTCGGAGTCAAGTGGGCCGAAAAGGAAAAACGTTTCCTTCTGGATGTCGGCGCCCAGAAGGTCGATTTCAACATCCGTTCAAAAGGCGTCATTCTTGCCAGCGGGCGCTTTCTGGGAAAAGGCCTGCATGCGGAGAGAAAACAGATACGGGAAACCGTTTTCGATCTTCCGGTTTACCAGCCATGGGACCGGGCCCAATGGCACAGCAAACAGTTTCTGGATCCCGGGGGACATCCAATCCATCGCACGGGTCTTGAGGTCGATCATTTGTTCCGGCCCTTGAACGGTGCCGGTCATCGGGCTTTCCGCATGCTTTTTGCCGCCGGTTCTATCCTGGCCCACCAGGACTGGATGCGCATGAAATGCGGTTCAGGCCTGGCCATCGCCACGGCATACGGCGCGGTCAACGCTTTTCTGAAACTCAGGGGTGAAGCATGAAACCATTTTCACAATTTCCGGATAAATTTAAAAAAAATATCCGCTATGTCCTGACGGATATCGACGACACCCTGACCCTCAAAGGTCGCCTTCCCGCTGTGGTTTTTACCGCCATGGAACAGCTTCAAAAATCCGGCATCCGCGTCATCCCCATTACCGGACGACCGGCCGGATGGTGCGATCATATTGCGCGCATGTGGCCGGTGGACGGACTGGTGGGGGAAAACGGGGCGTTTTATTTTTGTTATAACACCCGGCAAAAAAAAATGCTGCGCCGATATTTCAAGTCAGAAAGCGAGCGAATAAAAGACCGGCGGAAACTGGAAAAGATCAAAAAGGAAATTTTGGAAAGAATTCCCGCTTGCCGGGTCGCGTCGGATCAGACCTATCGCGAGGCGGACCTGGCCATCGATTTTTGTGAGGATGTTCCGCCGATCCCCATGGACGATGTTGAGGAAATTGTCCGCTGTTTCACCCGGGCGGGTGCCCGGGCCAAGATCAGCTCGATCCACGTCAATGGATGGTTTGGCGACTACGATAAGCTGACCATGACCCGTCTGTTCTTTGAAGAAATTTTAAGGAACGATCTGGATCAAAGCAAAGACCAGGTCATTTTTATTGGCGATTCTCCCAACGACGCCCCCATGTTTCATTTTTTCCCCCATTCTGTCGGCGTGGCCAATATTTTGCGTTTTAAGGGGAAGATGGACTGCGAACCGGCCTGGGTCATGGAAAAAGAGGGGGGATACGGGTTTGCGGAGATGGTGAATATGCTGCTTTCGTAATAAGAATTCTATCACCATAAAGCGGGTTCCAAATCTTCAATTTTAGGTGATTCACGATTGAGGCACCCATTAAAAGGCCCCTGTCAAGAGAAAACACCTCTCCATCGCAAAAATG
>JBHPCZ010000101.1:0-12375 GCA_042573625.1 Thermodesulfobacteriota bacterium | reverse complement strand
GCAAAGCGTCGGCAAAACCTCTCAGATCGCCAAAGCCGGGAAGCTCATATCGTTTAGAAAACGAAAAGCCCACCATGGAGGAAAGAAAGCAAATAATGAATAGTAAAAAGAGCTCGAAAAAAAGAAAGCGCCATGGAGAGGTGTATTCTGCGAAACGATCCTGACCCTGAACGATAAATATCATATAGTGGAAGTATGGTAGTGTAACGATGATAGAAGACACCGCCAGTGCTGAGGATTTCAATAAAACCCTCCGCATATTCGCACCCCGGGTCATGGAAACCAATGCTTTATGTAATATCTCATTCATTAAAATAGACGGAGGAACACCCATTGATGATGCGGACAGTAATGCGTTCAAGATAAGGTTTTGTGAAAAGAAGACCTCACTGCTTCGTGTGAGTCCGCCATGATGGAACGAGTTTTCGGTCTGGATGATCGGTTATTTGCGAATGCCGTACTTGTTCATTTTGTAGGACAGAATTCTGTCGCTTATGCCCAAAGACTTGGCCGAGCGAGCCTTAATCCAATCATTTTGATCAAGCGCTTTTTGAATCATCCGCCTTTCAACCGAGGCCACAACCTCCGGCAGAGACCCTTGAAAGTCATCTATATCGGTATTTTTTTCAGAGGGAAGATCGTTTAATTCCAAAGGAAGGTCTGTGATTTTGATCATGTTTCCGTCACACATGGTCACGGCACTCTCAATCGCATTTTCAAGCTGTCTCACGTTACCCGCCCAGGAGTAGTTTTGCATGGCCTTCATTGCTTCTAAAGAAAGGGTTTTAACATCTTTGTTATTGATCTGGTTGTAATGTTTCAGAAAATGCTTTATCAAAAGCGGAATATCTTCGGGATGCTCCCTGAGCGGTGGCATGTTGATAGCAATAACTCTTAAACGGTAATAAAGATCTTCACGGAAAAGACCCTTGGCCACAAGATCCTTCAAATCTCTGTGGGTAGCTGCAATCAGTCTGAAGTCCGAGTGTATGGTTTCCTGCCCGCCAACACGCTCGAATTGTTTTTCCTGTAGTACTCTGAGCAGTTTGACTTGAGTGCTCAAAGGAATATCACCCACCTCATCCAGAAAGAGCGTCCCCTGGTCGGCCAGTTCAAACCTTCCCTTATGATCCCTGTGGGCGTCTGTGAATGCGCCCTTGACATGCCCAAACAGCTCACTTTCCAGCGTTCCTTCGGAAAAGGCGGAACAATTCACAGAGATAAAGGGGCCGTTTCTAAAGGGACCGTTGTAGTGGATAGCCCTTGCCGCCAACTCTTTTCCGGTCCCGGTCTCGCCGGTGATGAGAACATTGGGAGTGCTTTCCGAAGCCTTGTAGATGTTCCTATATACTTCCTGCATGGAAGGGCTCTGCCCGATCATGTTTTCAACGCTGTATTTCGCTCGAACTTCCGTTTGAAGTCTGGATAATTCTTTCTTAACCTGCCCCATATTTAAAACCTTCCGGGCAACCAGGGTGATCTCTTCCGGATCAAAGGGTTTGGTCAGGTATTCAACCGTTCCCAACTCGATAGCCTCCATCGTGCTGTCAATACTGCCGTAACCGGTTATCAGGATGAAAGGGATGTCTCGCCCTTCTTCCCTGAGAGCCCTCAAGAGTTGCAGGCCATCCATTTTCGGCATCATATAATCGGAAATGATCAGATCCACAGCTTTGCGGTTTAATAATTCTTTCGCTTCAATACCGTCACTGCAGGCGATTACCTCAAATCCTTGTTTTTTCAGATGGAATTGCATCAGCTCTCGGAAATTAGGATCGTCATCGGCAAGCAGTATTTTTGGATTATTTGTCATCTACAAAATTGTTGTTTCAAGATTTTGGGTAAAAATGTTTTGCCTATCACGAAGCAAGTGAAGCCATGTAAACAAAGGTTGTTTTACCCTCCTCACCGTTCGTGATCTCCGTCGGAAAAACAACGATCTCCGAAAGAATATAGAATAAAACGGCGGCTTGTCAAAAAAATGGGTCCAGTATATATTGCTGTTCATGGTGGTTTAACGGCGAAAAATTTTGTACCCCACTTTCGAAAAAAAATCTATGCTTTTCTTTCAGCTAAGATGACATCGTTGAGGGTACCATCATAGGAAAAGTCAGTTTTTTTCGTTTGCACCACCTCAAACAAATCAAAGTGAGAGTTTCTGTTTTTCCAGAGTCGATGACAACAAAAATGTAGGCATATTTCAACATTCTTGTCTATTTATATTTTCCCGAAAGCGCAAACTTGCCCGGGGAAATTTCAACAGATCCGAAAAAGAGCCGATATATCAAAGAAGTATCTCTGATTTTCCCTTGCACGTCGATTCAACGATAAAATTGGCACCATTTTTGCGTAGATGTTGTTAAAAATAAAGGTGATAAATCTTGAATTCGTCGTCTTCATTAATGTCGAGTTCTGATCATTTCGAACGGGGCATGTACAGATATGGAAGATGCCGCCATAATAAAATCTGTGGCAATTGAAAAGCTTGTTTCTTACGGGAAAGACAATCCGAGGGCATCTGACACTGCGGAAGGGATAGCCAAATGGTGGGTCAAGATGCCGTTAGAGGTCGTATTGCCGGCCTTGGAATCGCTTGTTGAACTCGGCATCTGGAAAAAACTTAAACGAGATGACCGGGTTCTCTACTGCCCGGTTCGCAGCCCAGACCTGTACTAAAAACCATAAAGCGCCAGCGAATATCAATTCCCGTATTTTTTCGACTGGTGAAACGCACGGTTTCTCAGAAAGCGCTCGGACTGCAGCATTTTACGAAATGGGAAATGGTTAAATATTTAACCCGCCTTACAAAGAGAAGAGGATAGAATGGGAATCTTTAATAGATATAGGCAACCTGCCAGCAGTCACGCCATCACCACCATCATTGCCGCCGGAACAAAAATAAAGGGAGAATTTCAGAGTGACTCCATTGTGCAAGTTGATGGTAAATTATTGGGCAACATCAATTCAAAAAGTCTTATTGTCATAGGAAAAAGCGGAATCATCGAAGGTGAAATCGTTTCCAAAAAAGTGGTCATCACCGGACGACTTTTGGGGTCCGCGTATTGTGATGAAATCGAAATAAAAGCCGGGGGAAAAGTGATCGGACAGGTCACTTCCGACGTCCTGATGATCGAACGGGGCAGCTTCTTTGAAGGAGAGAGTAAGCCTAAAGAAAACGCTGTCCGATCCCCAGGTGACGGCGCCGTTGTCGAAATACACGGTAACTCCAAAGCAGCCACCGTTGGATGATAAATTTTAGTCGGTCGTTGATCAATCTGCTTGGCAGCGAATGCCTCACTGGTCCAACTTGCTTTCAATAGCGTTGCCGATAAACAATATGTAATTGAAACCCAATACGATTTCACTGAGAGAGAATTAAAGGACATAGAAAAACCCGTTTGAAACCATCCGCTGTCAATGACGTTAAATACAAGCCGGAATTTAAATGAAGCTAATACCAAGAGAAATTGATTACATCCGTCTGACATTTGAAGATCAACTGAGACGCATGCGAATGGTGAGCAAAGTAGAAAAGATGAAAATGAGAAGCATGGTGAGGAAAGAGATGTGTCATATATCGGTATGGAGAAATCCGACGGCAGATAGAATTTTTAGCCGATGGGAACTGAAACTCTATGATGTGTTTTCAATTACCTCTTTTTGGTTTAAGATGATCTAAGAAAACTGCTGGTAGAGCTATTAAGCAAAAGGAAAATACGGAAAAGGGCAAGATAAGAATCAAAATTTCAGTTAAACCCTATGGCTAAAATTGTCGATCTTACAAAGAATCAAATCCTTAACAATCCTTTACAAACATATTTTTTCTTGATAATCTTTTTACTCGTAGATACATTCAACCCAATGTTTTATTAACAAAGTTCGCTACAACATAGAAAGCTGGAACGCTTTCCTATTTTCTTTAAACAGTCAGATGGTATTTTATAATGATGCCGCCCGTTCTCTGCCCAAACCTATTGTACGGAACAGACACTCAGGTCCGCCGAATTGAAAAAATGATCCGGGTTATATCAAATACAACGAGGCATAAAAATGATGTCTGATGCCAAAATTCTCGTGGTAGATGACATTGCGAGCAATCGGTTTATCCTCGTGACGCATCTCAAGAAACAGGGCTTTTCTAATATCATCCAGGCTGAGAATGGAAGGGAGGCGCTTGAGATTCTCACGACCAGCCGGATCGATCTCGTACTGCTTGACGTTATGATGCCTGAATTAGATGGTTATGAAGTGCTAAAACAGATGAAAGCCGACGAAAACCTTCGGCATATCCCTGTTATTATGATAACGGCGATCGATGACATGGACAGCACGGTAAAATGCATTGAAATCGGCGCGGAAGACTATCTTCCCAAGCCTTTTAATGCGGTGCTGTTGCAGGCCAGGATCAACGCAAGTTTGGAAAAAAAGCACCTGAGAGATGTTGAGCGCGAGTATCTTCGTCTGTATGATTTCAGCACCGGACTACCCAATCGAGAATTATTCTTGGTGCGTCTGGATGAAGAGCTGACGCGTTTGAAGCGCCACCCGTCTTTGTTTAGCGTTCTGCTGATAAGATTGAACAATTACAAAAGGATCCTTGACAGCCTAGGGCAGAGAGCGGGAGATGAGTTTATTGTCGTACAAGGAAAACGACTGGAGGATTTACAGCCATCCAACGTGCTATTGGCGCGTCTGGATCATGATGAGTTTGCAATTATTTACAATGATCTCGCCCACGCTGCAAATGGCACCGCCCTGGCGCAACAGATTCATCAAAAACTCGGAGACTCCTTGAAGATGAATGGGCATGATATTTCAGGTGGTGTCGATATCGGGCTGTCTTTTAGTTCTACGGGTTATGACAGCCCTGAAGACATGCTTCGTGACGCAAGATTGGCCGCCAATAAGGCCGGGCAAACCGGCGGTTATCAAATATTTGATGATGTTATGCATAAAGAAGCCATGCGGCGCCTTGATCTGGAGACTGAGTTGAAAACCGCACTTGAAAAGGGACAATTCCGTCTGCATTATCAACCGATTGTTGCACTTTCTTCCGGAGAAATCACCGGATTTGAAGCGCTGATCCGGTGGCAGCATCCGGACAAAGGCATGGTTCCCCCACTTGAGTTTATCTCGTTGGCCGAAGAGACGGGACTCATTATTCCCATAGGATTATGGGTTTTGGAAGAGGCATGCCGGCAGGTCGGTGAGTGGGATACCCGGTTGGATAATGGGCGTCGGATCATCATGAGTGTTAACATTTCCGCCCTTCAGTTAAAAGAAGATAGCTTTCTGGATAACCTGAACGGCGCGCTCGTCAAGGCGCAACTCCAAGGTTCCTTGTTGAAACTCGAATTGACGGAATCCGCTATAATTGACAATCCTGACCAGGTCGATCGTGTGTTGACTGAAGTACAGAAAATGAACATTAATACAGCACTCGATGATTTTGGCACCGGCTACTGCTCCTTGAGTTACCTGCACCGTTATCCCTTGAATACCTTGAAAATCGATCAGTCATTTGTCAGGGATATCGAAACGGAGCATAAAAATCAAAGAATTGTTCAGAGCACGATTGAACTTGCCCACAAATTGGGGATGGATGTCATTGCAGAAGGCGTTCAGACCGATAAGGAATTAGAAGTCCTTCGCGATATGGACTGCGAGTATGGTCAAGGTATGTATTTCAGCCCCCCCCTGCCGGCTGAAGACGCTACCAATATACTATTCTAAAAAATCAGAATTCATCAGTTTTTGACACAATAGACGCCATTTCTTCTTTGGCTGAAAATGCGTTCGCAAATTCCTGAGCCTCCTGCCGGTTGGTATATTTCCCGATAAGTACTTTGTACCAAACCATTCCATCGGTATCGGATCTGATAAAGAGACGTGCGTCATAATTCTTTTCTTTTAACTGTTTTATCATCTTTTTGGCATTCTGCATGTCAACATAAGCACCCACCTGAATAGAGTAAATCTTTTTAGAAGCGGCAATCGAACCCCCGGTCGCTTTGGTGCGAGACGCACGAGGCTTACGCTTTTCAGGTTGTGATCTGTCTTTATTATCGTCAGTTCGACCATGGGAAGCGGAGGCAACGGTCTTAGATATTTCTACAGCATCTTTCCACCAGGTTTTATGAGCTTTATAAGCATTTAAGCGATTTATATATTCAGGATGTAAGCCCGTATCACCTTTCTCTTTTAACACGGCGATGGCTCGTTCTTGAGTTTTTATTGCATCTTCAAAATTACCGGTCTGGGCATAGGCTGTCGCCAGCGTATCCAGGTATTCCGCCCCCGGTTGAAGTTCGACCGCTCTTAACGCCAGGTCCACTGCCTTGATCTCGTCTCGATATCGAACGTCCGGACAGATGGAATAAATCTTCGATAGCTGGTTGCACGCGACATCAAAATCCGGGTTGATCTCCAAAGCCTTTGTGTAATCGGCAATGGCCAGCTCATAGTTATTCTTGGATAACCATGCACCACCCCGGTTATGGTATGCTTCGAAATCAGCCGGACTGAAATCCAGGGCTCGCGTAAAATCGTTAATAGCTCGATCATAATTACCCTTGTATATCCAGGCACCGCCTCGATTGTTGTAGGCCTGGAAGTATTTCGGATTGATGACCAAGGCTTCGGTGAAATCATTGATGGCATGGTTGTAGTCGCCTTTATATAGCCAGGCAATACCCCGGTTGTTATAGGCTTCATAATCGTGGGGGACTATTTCCAAATTTTTTGTAAAAGCATCGATTGCCTGATCGTAGTGCCCGGAGTGCAAGAAGGACAGGCCTTGTTCAAACCAGTCCTGAGCGTACAACGGCCGGCAGAAAAGTAACAAACAGACGCCCGTCCAAAAAATATTTGAAATGATATGCCTTTTCATCTCATGTCACCCATCCCCAGAAAAAATTGTGTTGAAATCAGCCTACACCCTAAATCAAATAAACAAAAAAAACCAGAATTATCAATGAAAAATCAGAATTCATAGGTTCTGCGGTTTAAATATTCTCCATTCTCCATTCAGCTTGAATATACCTTTTATTGCAATTGCAAAAATCAACCATTGGGGCTATGGTAGTGACATTTCGTTTATTTTGAACCCGTTATTTTTTCATTTTCAATAATCTCTTATGGCCGATATAGTTAATCTTCGATCATATCAAACCAAGGTGGCTGAGAAAAAGGGTTTTTCCCCCTGGCACAAACGCTTTGGTGAAGTTTACTCCCGTAAAACAACGCTTTCAGATCTTTCGGAAAGGACCCTCTATTTTTTAGCCTGCCCGGGGGAGGAGAATGCTGTTGCCTTTTATGAACTCATAATGGGTGTCCTGGGGATTGGCGAAGCGCTCAAGTTTTATTATCTGGAAAAGACGGAACAAATGATTGTCATGGACATACATCTCTTTTTAGCAGACCAGGTTCGCTTTGAAATGATGCGTCGGCTGGGATGGGTCAATCGTTCTCCTTGTGAAAAACAGAGTATTCTTGAAATGGTTCAATCGTTTGAAAAAGTGAAGGCCCGGGTCGACCGCAAGCCACCGGAACTCTCGGAATCCCATCCGGACTTCGCTGCTTATGAGGAGATCCCCGGCATGGACAAGGAGGTCTTTATACGTCGCATGTTTCCCAAGGCACTCGAAGCTTTCAAAATGAAAATAAAATTGTAGTGTTTTCTTAGAAAGGAAATACTTCGATTACCATCATCTTTTTTTCTTATTACGAAAAATCCAGAACAATACAAATCTCTTTAAGATAGAACAGGAGTTGCGGAACGGATGAAAAAAGAAGAAGATGTTTTTATCGATGGAAATGAGTTTCTCGAGATGTCCGGATTTCTTGAGGCTTGGGAAAACGACCCCCGGAAGATGAAACAAACTTTTTTAAAAGTAATTGATAAACTCCGAACAACAGAAGGAACCATCCTCAATTTTATATCACGTCCCGGTGTAAGCTATTCGCTGAGGGCCAGCCTAAAGAATCGTCATGAAAAGAGCCAACAACCCCTGTTTGCTTTGGTAGATATCATAGATGATGACCCCGACAATCGATGGCTCTCAATATGCTTTTACGAGGAAATGGTCACAGACCCGGATGAATTGGGCAATCTCGTGCCGAATGGTATTCTTGGAGTAGACGGCTACTGTTTTGACCTTTATGAAGACGACCCATCCTTAGCCTCATATGTCGAAGACCGTATTGAAGAGGCTCGTGCCTATACATTGAGATTTTCTTAGCTGGATATGCCCAAAAT
Source organism: Thermodesulfobacteriota bacterium (assembly GCA_042573625.1). Taxonomy (GTDB): domain Bacteria; phylum Desulfobacterota; class Desulfobacteria; order Desulfobacterales; family UBA11574; genus JBHPCZ01. The sequence continues at coordinate 4,118 of JBHPCZ010000101.1, read as the reverse complement.
AAGATATATGAGGGGTCGGGGAGTTTTTATCTTAAAGCTTTATAAATTAGCGAAATGGATGATCAGGTTTTAAAGCGTGTGCTGTTTGAGTGGTTTAAGGATCGTTAGAAAGAACAGACACAGTGCGCACATCTTACATCGCAAGAGGTCTCCATTCGTTAAGCGAACCAACTGTTTTTACTATGAAAGCCTCTGTTGTTTTTTACGAGCCTTTATACACGAGTTCACACGGTTTGAAAAATGATTATCCATGGAGCGACTTAACAGCGAAAACTCCCCGACTGCTCAGATATATAAAATTCTTGCCCAATGGAATTTCGTTCCGCGAAACCCTGCGGGGAACCCGCCGGGCGGCTGTTTCATTAGGGTGAAGACCATTTCACCGGGGCTCGCTGTTTGAGTTCAATTTCCGGCACATTTGAAGAGGTATACACAAGGAAGAGCTTCCCTTGAAGAACCGCTGTGGAATCATTCATCGCTTATTTCAACTGACTTTCAATGGAAGCCACTGTCAATGATATGATTTTTTTCAGGGTTGCCATCACATTTGTCCCTTTCACGGCGCTGGCTTCAAAAAAAGGCACCTTTAGTTTGGAGTTCAGCCCTTTTACCAGTGCTTCAATAGGTAAAATTGGAAGACCCGCTTCTGCCAGGTCTCTTTTATTGAACTGCATAACAAGGGGTATTTTGAAAATACTTTTATTGTAAGTGGCCAGGTTTTCCTGAAGATTTTTGAGAGCGATCATGTTTTTTTCTCTTCTTGCCTTCATGGAGTCCGCGACAAAAACAACACCATCAACCCCCCTCAGGACCAACCTCCTGGTAGCGTTATACTTGACCTGTCCGGGTACGGTATATAACTGCAGTCTAACATTATAACCCTTGATTTTTCCGAGATCAAAAGGAAGGAAATCAAAAAAAAGTGTCCGGTCTCCGTGAGTTTTGATGGAAACCAGATCCGTAATCTTACGATCTTTAAGTTTACTATGTATATATTCTAAATTGGTGGTTTTTCCTCCCCTGCCGGGGCCATAATAGACAACTTTTATCTGAACATGCTTTTTTTTCACATATACAAGTGCCAAGAAGAAAAACCTCCCAAAAAGCCGGCAGTCCCAACCTTTATTGCCTGAGCAATCCCTTGCGGCGGGATTCATTCTATCTACTTCTATTTAAACGGCAGAACCTAATATCTGGGACCTGATTCAAAAAGCCCGATTTTCTATAAGGAAAAAGGCGATTAAAGTGATCATCCTTAACCGCCTTACACGCATAACCACAGTGAAGGTAACAATTTTATGGTTGCGCCTGATCTTTTGTTTATTTTCAAAGGCTTAGCAGCAGAGTTAGGGATGTTCGACGACCTTGTAAACCTTATCGTTTTTTCGAACCCTTTCCTTAACTTTCACCCCAACCAGATCACCTGTTTTGGCTTCCTCCACAGACTGGTTATTAATTTCCATACGGGTGACTTCCTCTGTAAAATCGCTTGTATGCCCTTTGTGTTTGAGCAGATCGCCTTTCATGATGTTCCCACCCGTCACCTGGATGGCGGCAACCCCGGGTTTCGCATAAAAATTGACGACAACTGCAACTTGATCTTCATCCATGGCGCTTCCTCCTGAGAATAAAATGGAAGTGGAAAGATCTTAAAATACCGTACCTTCTGCCCGTTTCATTGTCAAGTAGAGAAAGAGCTCAAAGGGATATGCTCTTATCCGTGAATTGATTTGACTCTGAAAAACCCGGTCCTTAGGATTAGGTCGCCGACTTCGCCAAAGAAGCCAATGTCACGTCGGCTGAAAGAGACAGTTAACTATACCAGTAAAAGCATCAAACTTTTGAATAACGAATGTCGACAAGGAATTTCGATGTGCCTATATTTTGCGAGTCAAATTGTGCGTCCTATCTCTTCTGCTTCACTAAACGCATACATCAGTATTCTGGGGGATTTAGCATCGCCGATCAGATGAACCGGGATATCCGTGTCTTTGAAAAGCTGTCCGGCTTTTCGGATCGACGTCATCTTTTCCGAAATGACAACGCTGTCAAATCCTTCAAGCTTTATTTCTTTTCCTCCGAAATGAAAGACCACACCTTGGGGAAGAAACCTTTTAACAGACACCTGCTTGTACAGCTTCACATTATCCCTCTTCAACCGCTCCCTCAGGTAGTAGCGGTCATTGCTCGACATCTCCTCCGCGAAATGGTTTTTTCGGTTGAGAACCGCGACCTCTTTCCCTTTTTCAGCCAAAAAATCGGTTAATACCAGTCCGGCCTGATTTCCACCGACGACGATAACCCGATCCCCTGTTACGGCATGACCTTCCAAAACTTCGGTGATCGTGCACAATGACATCTCTGTTTGAAAAAGCCCTTTGATAATGGGCATTTCAGGGAGGCTGCCGGTGGCGAGGATGGCTTCTTCCACACAGATCGACTCGATAAAATCTTTTGTCAAATCAATGTTTAACCGGATTTCAACCTGCAAACGATCCAGTTCGTTTATTAAAAATTCGACAATCTCCATGATTTCAGCGCGTCCGGGCGGAATAGCGGCCAGCCTTGCCAGGCCGCCAATATGCCCTCTTTCATCACAGACAATCACTTCATGTCCGCGCATCGCGGCCATTCGTGCGGCAGCCAGACCGGCAGGCCCCGCACCGACAACCAGGATTCTTTTTGATCGCTCAGCTTTGTCCACACCGCTCAGCTGATATTCTCTGCCCACCTCAGGATTAACGACACAGGTTCCCGGTTCCAGTGCCAAAACATTGTGTATGCACCCCAAACAGCATCCAATACAAGGTCTGATACCGGAAAGGTCTCCAGATGCTGCCTTAAGTGCAAACTCCGGGTCCGCCAAAAATGGCCGCCCCATGGCCACCACATCAGCTTTCCTCTCCTTAATGATCTGATCGGCAAGCTCCGGGCTCTTAATCCTTCCAACAGCAACGATAGGAATGGAAACCTCTTTTTTTACGGCTTCCGCCAGATGTACAAAACAACCGTGCCGCACATACATTGAAGGGATGGTCAGCTCCGTGGAACCATAGACACCCGCGGAAACGTGGAGATAATCCGCGCCTTCCTTTTCCAGAATGGCGGCGAGTTTCAAGGCTTCTTCGAGGGTCCAGCCATTTTTGATATAATCGTTGCCGTTAATCCGGACGCCCACGGGAAAATCAGCGCCGGTTTTATCTTTGATATCTCTGAAAAGTTCACGGAGGAAACGGATACGGTTTTCAAAGGATCCGCCATATTCATCCTTGCGTTTATTGGAATTGCTCGCCAGAAACTGGCCAATAAGATAGCCGTGGGCGGCATGAATTTCTATAAAATCAAATCCGGCCTCCTTACACCGCCTGGCCGAATTTCCGAACGCCGCTACCTGTTCGTGAATTTCAGGAATCGTCAATTCCCTGGGGATGCCTTTTACCACTGCCAATGACGGCAGTGGTGAAGGGGCGACCTTGTTATCGTGATAGGCCTGTCTGCCGCCATGCATGAGCTGCATGCCGAATTTTGCACCGTAGGGACGAACGGTTTCTGTCATTTTCCTCAATGCCGGGATGCAATCATCATCCCAGAGGGCCGGCAGATGGGGAAGATCCAGACCGGTCGGATGAACCGCACCACCACCGACCAACATCATTCCGGCCCCGCCTCTGGCTCTTGACACAAAATATTCTGTTAACTGATCGGTTACACGACCCTTTTCATCAACACCAAAATTGATGCTCATCGCCGACATGAGCAATCGGTTTTTTGAAGCCATGGACCCGATCCGGATCTTTGAAAAAAGATGTTTCAAGTAAGCCATTTAAACTCCCCTTCTCTTTTTTTCTGTGTGGTTCATCGATCAAAATATAAAAACGTCTTGAGCTGTTGTCAGAACCTCTTTCCGCTATGTCTAAAACGTTATAATGACCGCATAAAGAGATTCTGATTGGGGCAACATCCCGTCCTGTTTTGACCCGGAGAATATAGAAGAAGCCGGTGTGTGTCAAATAGAGACCTTTGAAAAACATCCCCTTTTGTCCGATCCCGGCGTCAGGCTCAGATTTTAATCCTCGAAATACTAAATGTATTCCTGCCTGCCCCGTAGGTCCGGCAGA
>JBHPCZ010000100.1:0-12398 GCA_042573625.1 Thermodesulfobacteriota bacterium | reverse complement strand
AATGTTAAATACGGATTTAACTGGGCAGGCAAAATTGAACATTTTTCAAAGGTCTTTGCGGATAGTCGACCGTAAAATTTGAAACTACCGCTAACGCTTTACTTTGTATATTTTTATCGGTTCATCCACCCCTTTGACTTCTACCCGCGGCAGCGCCTCTGCATTAATCTCACCCGAAAGTTTCTGAAACGTCCTGTCGTTGATAAGGATCTCACCGACCTTGGCCATGCTTTGCAGCCGTGCCGCTATATTGACCGGCATCCCGATGGACGTGTATTCCTTGATTCGCAGGGAGCCCAAAATGCCTGAAAATACGCTTCCTGTTGATATGCCTATTCCCACCTCCAGACTTAACCCATTTTTCATTTTCAGTAAGTTGCTGATCTCCCTTGCTTTTTCCTGCATTTCCATGGCTGTTCTCACGGCGTTTTTGGCATCATCCTTGTGGGGCACCGGTGAACCAAAGACAACCATGATGCTGTCTCCGATATGCTTATCCACGGTTCCGTTGAACTTGTAGGCGATTTCTCCAAAGGGAGCGAAATAGTGATCGTTTAAAAAGGTCGCGATGGTTTCCGGGGAGATTGTCTGCGACATCCGGGTGAAACCTCTAATATCAGAAAAAAGGATGGATGCTTCATGATATGTCGGTTTCAAGGCTCCCGGTGAACTCCTGATCTTTTTGTAAATCTGTTCGGGAACAAACTGTTTCAGACGCTTTCGTACAAAGATTTCACGGATTTTGGCCCTCAGTTCCAGATTGTCGAAAGGCTTCGTCAGAAAACCATCGATCCCTTCGTTTGTGGCCTGGATTGCCGCTTCCATGGTTGCATAACCGGTAAGGATAATCCTTGTTATTTCCGGGTTTAATGAACCGATTTCGGAAAGCGTTTTCAAGCCGTTCAATCCCGGCATTTTGTAGTCCGATATTACGGTTGAGATTTGTGAAATGTTTTCTTTGATGAACGTTATGCCCGATTTTCCATCTTCTACAGTATGCGTTTTATAAGGTTCCCGCTTGAGGGCACGCGTCACTGAGCGCCGGACCCCTTCTTCATCATCGATAAAAAGCAGCTCTTTCATCATACTCCCTCGTGAAATTCTCTAAAAAAATTAAAAATCAAAAAGTTTGGCGGTATATCCACGTCATGTAAATCATTATCAAGTTTCGTGCCAGAATTGAAATTTTACAAAAGGCGCTGGGAATTGAAAATTAAATCCATTGTAAATAGTGTCCATCCAGAAATGAGGATTTTTGTTCAATATCAAGGCATGCGAGAAAAATAGCCGCAGGTGCCCCACAGGAAATGCCCTTGGGGTGCATATGTTTAATATTCCAAGGATTTTTTTTGAGCATAACGCAGGGATTGGGCAAAGAGGCCATTTATAGATGGGTACTAAATAGCTTGAAGGCTTTGGATCCATGCGCATTTCGGTCGAATATTATTTTACATCTGTTATTGGGAACCGAACGGGAAAAGTGGAAAAGAAAGAAGCGCTATGCACAGAAAATTGTTCATTGCGCACAGGTTTTTGTGCACATGGTATAGATACTAAGGGTTCAAGAGGTCAAAGATTCAGGGATTCGAGTGAAATGCTAAGAAAATTTAGGATTCAAGTCTTTATAAATGGTGAAACCAGAGAATGAAGTGTCCGGATTATGTGAATGTGGACCGGTATATCTCTTCCTGTTCGTCGAGGATTTTCCTGAGAATTTCCATCGTTGTCATCGGGTTCATTATCACGGCGCGGAGAACCACAATACCATCTCCTTGTGAATTGCCCTCCCTTAATGTCGTTCGTGAAACAAAACTTTTGCCCGCTTCCCTTTGCAATCTTTGAATCGTATGGTTGATTCCGTTTAATTCCTGGTTTATCCGGTTTTTTTGCCCAGGATCTCCTTCGGACAATTGCTGTTTAAAACGCGGCGGACAGACTCTATAGGTCAGGATGTTTAGTTCAGGCTGAGTTACGATCTGGAAGAAAGGCCTTTGTTCAATTTCTTCGGCAAACATTCGGGCGGTTTCTATTCCGTGCTCTATCAGCAGGGCATACCCCTGGCTTCCCATTATTTTAAGGGCGCTGTCGAGTATCAGCGAGGTGGCTTCCCTTGATCCGGTGAGCGATTTTATGCCGAGGTCTACAGAGCCGTGTCGGAGGACATAATTTGCATGATAGGTGACCGCATCCATGATTGAAGGGTCTTTAAAATAGACCATACCGCAGCTCATGGGCATATAGAGCTGCTTATGACCGTCTATTATGACAGAATCGGCCAATTCTATCCCGCTCAGCATATGCCTGTATTTATCCGACATCAGGGTGGGGCCGCCCCATGCGGCATCGACATGAAAGTGTATCCTGTTTTCAGCACAAATCTCCCCGAGCTTTTCAAGCGGGTCGACAGTTCCGGTTTCTGTTGTTCCGGCGATACCGACAACAGCCAGAATCTCGACTTTGGTCTTACCGGCCTTAATCTCTTTGACGGCCCTTTGCAGGCTGTTCAAATTTATCCTGTTATTTTCATCGACATCAATGGGGATAATGTTATCATTTCCGATTCCCAGAATACCACCGGCCTTGTTCAAAGAATAGTGACCCAGCCTTGAGACAAAAACAACGCATTTTTCGATACCGTAGGCCCTGTAGGCGGCATGAATCCCTTCTTTTTCTACGCCATTGAAATTGTTCTTCGGCGCAAACAGTTTGTTTCTGGCAACCCACAGCGCTGAGATGTTCGCCAGGGTGCCGTCTTCAACAAAGCCCCCCAGCGTGGTATGGGGATTCTGAATGTGCGCATCGTAAAAATCCTGGCTTTTTTGGTAGATGAGCCGGTGGATTTTGGCAAGTACCTGTTTTTCAACCACCGAGACGACCTTTGAGGTTTCCAGTTTCACGACATTCTGATTGAGCGCGGAAACAATGGTTTTGAGATGAACCATGAAGAAGGGCAGGGCGGAAGTCATGTGACCGATGAAATACGGAGAAGCAACGTTGACGGCGTGGGGCGCGATATCTTCGACCAGATCTGTAATGACATCTGCTAATTTCTTTTCAGGATTTTTGCTAATCAGTGTGTCGGTAAACCTTTCGGACAGTTCCTTTAAACTGACCGCTTCGGTGAAGCCGACATGTGTTTTAAGAAAATCGTGGAGGCCGAAAAGAATTTGCTCCATGTATTTAAGCAGCTTCGATTTAGCGGCGTCATCTTCCGGTCTTACGAACGTTCGCATCAGGGTCTGCCAGTCAGCGACCAGTTTTGTTTTTCCGGTGGGGATGTCTTTTTTTTCCATAGTCCTGTTCGCATTTACGCGCTTTTATCTGCGAGTTCTTACCGATTTAGACGAAATTGTCTGACGGTGCAGGCGGAACGTTAGTTTGACAACTGCTATAAGACCCCGTTGAGGGGGCTTTGCCAAAGCCGGGTTGTCAGCGAGTGCGTTATCTTAAAACATTAAAAAAGGTTCAAGTCAACCGATAGACGCTTCCTCTCAGCAGACTTGAACCCTTTGGTTATTTTAATGATTTATCGCGTGCTGTTTTAATGTGCCGGAAGACGAAATGTAAAAATTGGAACCCGGTTAGCCGCATTTGGTAAAACCACAAAAGTGACAGGTCATGCAGCCTTCCTCAAAGCTGATGGTTTGGCCGCAATCCGGGCAGGTTTCTCCCAGAAGGCTGTTCCCGTATTTTTTTAGTGTGTTATTCGCCCCATTTTTGAGATATCTTTTTTCAAGAACACGGCTGATCGCATCCGGTATCGACAGAACCAGTCCGCCCTCTTGAAACACGGGATGTTCGCCGCCGATTCCTTTTAACTGGTCCACAATCTTTTCTACCTTAACACCGGATCTGAGCGCCAGTGATACCAGTCGACCGATGGCCTCTGTCTTGGCGGTGGTGGATCTTCCTGATTTTCCGATGGTCGCAAACACCTCAAAGGGCTGGTTATTATATTCGGTTACCGTAACGTAGAGTTGACCCATCCCGGTGGGCATTTTAGTGGTAAAACCTTCCAGGGTTTCGGGTCGGTCTTTGACCGCTGTCAGAAAGCCGTCTGTTTCCTTTTCCTTTTCAGCAAATGAAAGGACCTGATTTTTTTTGCTTCCATCCCTGTAGATCGTGACACCTTTACAGCCTAGGTCGTATGCAATGCTATATACTTTCAACACGTCATCCACCGTGGCATCCCGGGGCAAATTGACCGTCTTTGAAACCGCATTGTCCGTAAATTTTTGAAATATAGCCTGCATGCGGATATGCCATTCGGGCGAAATATCATGGGCGGTAACAAAGACCTCTTTTACATCCTTGGGTATTTTCTTTATTCCGCTGATGCTTCCTTTTTGGGCAATGGTTTCCATTAAGCCTTTACTATAAAATCCCCTGTCTCTGGCAATCTTTTCAAAATGCGGGTTTACCTCCATCAATTCGTCATTGTCCATGACGCGTCTGACAAAACTGAGCGCAAATAGCGGTTCTATGCCGCTGGAGCATCCGGCGATGATACTTAAAGTGCCTGTGGGCGCGATGGTTGTTGTTGTGGAATTTCTGTAGGCGCAGTTATCTTTATCTTTAAAAATACTTTTATCGAAATTTTCGAAAACACCCCTTTCTTCAGCAAGGTGCCTTGAAGCATCGTGGGATTCTTTTTGAACAAAGGACATGACCTCCTCGGCGATTTCAAGCGCGCGTTCGGAGTTGTAGGGAATTTTCAACATATACAACATGTCGGCAAACCCCATTATTCCCAGGCCGATTTTACGATTTCCTTTTACGATCTTTTGGATTTCAGGCAGGGGATATCTGGACATATCAATCGTGTTGTCCAGAAAACGGACCGACCACCAAATGGTTTCCTTTAAGCTGTCATAATCAATCGTCGGTTCTTTTCCGTTTTCACTAACGAACTTGACAAGATTGATCGAGCCGAGATTGCAGGCCTCCATAGGAAGCAGCGGCTGCTCACCACAAGGGTTTGTGCTCTCTATCGTCCCCAAGGAAGGGGTGGGGTTGTCTCGATTGGTCCTGTCTATAAACAGGATGCCCGGGTCCCCATTTTCCCAAGCCTGTAGCACCAGGGCATGGTATACTTCAAAAGCGCTTAACTCTCCAACCTTTTTGTTTTTTTTAGGGTCAATCAGGTCGTAATTGCTTTCAGTGTTCACCGCTTCCATGAAAGCATCCGTGACGGCAACTGAAATATTGAAGTTGTTCAGTTCCTTATTGTCCTTTTTGCAGTGGATAAATTCCATGATATCCGGATGATCCACCCGCAAAATTGCCATGTTGGCCCCTCTCCGGGTTCCCCCCTGTTTAACCTGTTCAGTGGCAGTGTTGAATATCTTCATAAAAGAGACAGGCCCTGAAGCAATTCCGCCGGTTGTACCCACCCTGCTTTTCTTTGCCCTTAAACGTGAGAAAGAGAATCCGGTTCCACCGCCCGATTTATGAATGAGTGCAGCATTTTTCAAGGCGTCAAAGATGCCGTCCATGCTGTCTTCGACAGGCAGTACAAAGCAGGCTGCCAGCTGGCCGAGCCTTCGTCCGGCATTCATTAAGGTCGGAGAGTTGGGAAGGAATTTAAACTGGGTCATTAAATCGTAAAAAATGGGCTCCATCTTTTGCGCGAGAGTGTCATCGGCATATTTTTTTTCCGCCTTTGCGATATGGTGGGCGACTCGCCTGAACATCTGTCCGGGCTTTTCAATGATACGACCCTTTCTGTCTTTTTTGAGGTATCTCCGCTCTAAAACCCTTCTGGCATTTTCCGAAAGGTCTACTCCGTTTTTAATAAAGATGGACTTGTCCAACCGGATCGGTGAAGCCTTGGTCAGGCCAAATTCCATTAGCTTGGCCTCGATCATCTTCTCGATAACGGGCATGGTAATGGTGTGAAGCTCCATTTTGGTAATTTCTTCACGAACAAACCGACTGATAAGCATGGCCTGAGCCATATCAATGGGGTTTTCCTTTATCAGAATATCCGAAAAGAGATGATCATCCCACCGGTATGTGTTTAAATCGAAAGGCCCGTCTTCTGTAATTAAAATCTTTCCTTTTTGACCCATTGATCCTTGCCTTTGAAATTTAGTGGTTGGTGCGCTTTGAAACGCGCAAGTAATGAAATCTCAATGATTTAAGAAGGTTTTAGATTAACGAAAATTGGATGTTCGGTTCACATGGATGCGAAAATTTTATCATAGAGCCTGCTTAGGGTCGAGATTTCCTTTTTTCATACAATATGTTGTACGTCAAGAAAAAACAATACAATATCTGCTATTTCTAGAAAAAAAAGCGGATCATCCTTATAGGCCGGGGTACCACGACGTTGCCTTTTGTTTTGCGGCATTGGATGACTGGCAGATGACGCGGCACTTGTTATGGCGTGCTTTGCAGGTCCAAACTGAATGTGTCCTCATTTGGCAAAGAAATGTGAATCGGCAGGAAAAGGCAATCTTTCTCAAAAGCCGATATTTTATAACTAATTGATATTTTGATTTTAAAAATGCAGTATGATGTAAAATATTTTTTGCCGAATTTGCTTGACATCCCAAAGGGTTCTTTGATAAATGAATGAGTATTCATTCATAAAAGTGGGCTAACAACTCATTATAGGAGGTGCGCTATCGGCGCAAAAGTAAAACCCAATGATAAATACCACCGGATCCTTGAAGCCGCAATCAAAGTATTTGCGGAGAAGGGATTTTTTCAATCGACAATTTCACTGATTGCCAAGGAGGCCGGGGTCGCTGATGGGACAATCTATCTGTATTTTAAAAATAAAGACGATATCCTGATTCAGTTTTTCAGCTACAAGACAAAACAGGTATTTGAACGGTTCAGGGAAGAGGTCAGCAAGGCGGACAATACCGTTGACCGGCTTCGGAACCTTATCCGTCGGCATCTCGAAGAATTCCAGAATGACAGGAATATGGCGGTGGTGTATCAGGCTGAGACGCATCAGAGCTTTCGTTTGGTGGAAGATCAGATCAAAGAGATGTCCAAAATGTATCTTGATATTGTGTCAGAGATTATTGAACAGGGCCAGGAAGAGGGAATCATCCGGAAGGATTTATATATCGGTCTGGTTAAACGTTTCATACTCGGTGCCGTGGATGAGGTCATAAGCACCTGGCTGTATTCGGACGGGAAGTATGACCTGGTTTCAATGGCGGATCCGCTCGTTGAACTGTTTTTGTGGGGGATCGGAAGCGTTCGTGAAACAGGCGCTGCGGCTTCCAATTCAGCCAGATGATTCTGTTGAGACGGAAAAGGCGATTATTAAAATGATCCGTTTTTATCCGGTTTTAGAATTTTCGGAACAACTCAATAATTGAGGAGAGACTCAATGACAGAAAGAACCATATTTGCGGGGGGAGAATTCCTTATTACAGATGTCAAGCCGGAAGACGTGTTTATACCGGAAGATCTGACAAAAGAGCACAAGATGATTTATAGCGCTGCAAAAGACTTTGTAAAAAAAGAAATATTGCCGATTGTCGAGCAGATAGAAGAGAAAGACGAGAAGCTGTCAAGGTCTTTGCTGAAAACGGCAGGCGAATTGGGTTTGAACGGGACGGATATTCCCGAAGAGTACGACGGTGAAGGGATGGATAAGATAAGCACCTGTCTTGTGACTGAAGCACTGGGCGCTTCTTCATCTTTTGCCACGACCCATTCAGCACATACCGGAATAGGCACCCTTCCCATTGTTTACTTTGGAACAGAAGAACAGAAGAAGAAATACCTGCCGAAACTTGCCAGTGGCGAGTGGATGGCTGCCTATTGTCTTACCGAGTCCAGCGCGGGTTCAGATGCGTTGAATGCGCAAACAACCGCGGTACTTTCCGAAGACGGTAAGCACTACCTTTTGAACGGCGAAAAGATCTTTATCACCAACGGAGCCTGGGCCGATCTCTTCATCGTTTACGCCAAGGTAGACGGCGAGAAGTTTACCGGTTTTATTGTTGAACGCGGGTTTCCCGGTGTCTCTCATGGTGCTGAAGAGGTAAAACTGGGGATCAGGGGCTCTTCGACCACTTCCGTGATTTTTAAGGATTGCAGGGTTCCGGTTGAAAACGTTCTGTTTGAAATAGGGAAAGGGCACAAAATTGCATTCAACACCCTTAATATCGGGCGTTATAAACTCGGCGTAAGCGTAACAGGGGGAAGTAAAATTGTCCTCGCCGAAGCCGTAAAGTATGCAAATTCAAGGGTTCAGTTCGGCCAGAAAATCAGCGCTTTCGGCATGATCAAGAACAAGCTGGCAGATATGGCCATATGTACCTTTATGATTGAGTCCATCGTGTACCGGCTGGCCGCCATGATCGATGACAAATTGGGCGCCCTCGATCCCGAGGCAAGGAAACTCGGGACTGAAAATGCCAAAGCCATGGAAGAGTATGCAGTTGAATGCTCCATTGCAAAAATATTCGGAAGTGAGTCTCTTGATTTTTGCGTGGACGAGCTGGTTCAGATACATGGCGGTTATGGTTACGTTGCCGAGTACCCGGCTGAGCGGATATACCGTGACGCCCGTATCAACCGGATTTTTGAAGGGACCAATGAAATCAACCGCCTTTTGATCCCGGGAACCATTATTAAGCGGGCCATGGGAGGTAGACTTGAACTGATCGATGCCATTCAGGCTGTGGAAGAGGAGGTCAAAGATGATTCACCGACCTCGATAATGCCCGACATTTCGGCGCTGGCTGCCCAGGAGCAGATGGTCAAAATGAGCAAGAAGATCCTTCTGATGACTGCCGGCATTGCTGTGAATAAATTGCTGGCCACCTTGGAACAGGAGCAGGAAGTCCTGGCCATGCTGGCAGACATGATAATTGAAATTTATGCAATGGAAAGCGGTCTGGTCAGGACCCGGAAATTAATGATTAAAAAGGGTGAAAAAAAGGCGGAATATCATGTTGCCGCAGTCAAAGTCTATGTCAATGATACCATACCGAAGATCATGCACTGGGCCAGACAGGTCCTGGCTTTTGTCGAAACCGGGGATGCCCTTTCAGCCCGGCTTTCCGCCGTAGAGAGGCTGGCCGCTTACCAGCCGATTGATACCGTTGCCTTGAGACGCCTCATCGCGGAAAAGATCATAAAGGTGCAGAAATATCCCTTTTAGCTGTGTCCTAATTTGATCCGGGGTGTTTCGATGTGTGAGGCATCATTCAACCGGTGTTTTCAATATTGAATATCCAATGTTGAATATAGAAGGAAACAGCGCGTTTATCTTCTCATTGGATTTTCCGCGAAGTTCTTCACTATCATATGACAAAGGCGGCGAAGAGAACACTTCATCATTCGACATTCCTTGTTGGATATTGGATATTCGGTAACTTTTAAATCGGAACTGTTTTTAAGGCCAGGGGAGATGCCCACATCGTGGAGATTTCCTGACGTCTCCTGCTATTCGGGAGGCGATTCACTCTTCCTTTTTGCCAGTTCTTCTTTTCTGAGATCCTTTCTTAAGATCTTGCCCACGTTGGTTTTGGGCAATTCATCTCTGAATTCAATTTCGGTGGGAAGTTTATATGTGGCCAGTTTGGGTTTGCAATAATCGATAAGTTCTTCCTGGGTCGAAGTCTCACCTTCTTTGAGTACCACAAATACTTTAGTCGCTTCGCCCCTTGTCTCATGCGGTATCCCGATGGCACAGGCTTCCAGCACCTTTGGGTTTTCATAAAAGACTTCTTCAATATCACGCGGATACACATTTAAACCGCCGGATAAAATCATGTCTTTTTTCCGGTCAACAATATAAAAATATCCTTCTTCGTCCATTTTGGCGATATCTCCGGTATGGAGCCAGCCGCCTACAAGTGTTTCCGCGGTTTCTTCGGGTTTGTTCCAATAGCCTTTCATGACCTGCGGGCCTTTGACGAGAAGCTCACCGGTTTCTCCAACCGGGACTTCCGTCTTTCCATCATTGAGATCAACAATGCGGGATTCTGTATCAGAGATGGGGAGGCCAATACTTCCGACCTTTCGTTTTCCGCCCGCAAAGGGATTGACGTGGGTGACCGGCGTAGACTCGGTCAAACCGAACCCTTCCACGATAACCGCTTTTGTTTTTTCCTCGAAGTCCCTGATGACTTCGATGGGGAGCGGCGCACTGCCGGAAAAACATCCTTTGATGGAAGTCATATCCGTTTTCTTGATGTCAGGATGATTGAGCATGCCGATGTACATGGTGGGAACCAGCGGTGCAAAGGTGGGCTTGAATTTTCTTATGGTTTCCAGCAAGGCATCCGGCTGGGGTTTCGGGACAAGGATATTCCCCCATCCTAAATATATGGCGAGGTTCATGGAGGTGGAAAGACCGAATACATGAAAAAAGGGGAGGGCGCCCAGCATGATTTCTTCACTGTCGAACGTTGGAAACCAGGCGCCTATTTGCTGAACCTGCTTGCTCAGGTTGCCGTGTGTCAGCATGACACCTTTTGAAACACCGGTTGTTCCACCCGTATACTGGTACATGGCGACGTCGTCAAAAGAGAGTTCCACATCAGGAGGGCTGGAAGGAGCGGTCGCCAGAATATCTTTCCATTTAAAAACATTTTCAGCGGATTTGACGTCTGCAGCCAGCTTTTTCTTTTTGGCCACCAGGGGGAACAGAAGGTTTTTTGGAAAGGGTAGATAATCACCGATGGACGTATAAATAATTTGTTTTATTCCGGTTTTTGGCCTCAGATCGATCATGCGATTACCCAGAAGGTCAAGGGTGATAAGTACCTTTGCGCCTGAATCGTTAAACTGGTGTTCCAGCTCGCGGTCCGAGTAGAGGGGATTATTCATCACTGTAATCCCGCCGATCTTTAAAATGGCGTAGTATGCAGCAACACAGGGAATCAGGTTTGGCAGAAGGATCGCCACGCTGTCACCTTTTTTGATGCCGAGATCATTGAGGCAACCGGCAAAGCGCTTCACCATGTCATTCAGCTGAAGATATGTTATTTTATACCCTTGAAAGAGCAGCGCCATTTTATCCGGAAATTTTCTGACCGTTTTTTCCAGAATTGCCGGCAGGCAGACCGCTTCGTATTCAATTTTTTCCAGCACACCTTTTTCATAGTAGGCCAACCATGGTTTATTTTGGTACCTGATTTCGTCGCTCAAGGGAGCCTCCTTGTCCGTTATCTGAAATTTCTTCCGTTAGATGGGGGTGCGATATTGTAAAGCCTGGTCGTTGAGCACCCTACACAGAGGTTATTAAGATGAAATAGAATATTTGTCAAGAAACTGTGTGACTTAGACCAAAAGATAAATGATGTTGCCAATGGCAATCGGGACTGCAGGGAACGTTGTTAAATCTTTGGAAAATTGAGATTTTTACTTGACAAGAAGAGATGAGGCCGATAAAAATGAATGAGTATTCATTCATTTTTATGGCCGGGTGTGCTAGACCCGGGGAATTGACTTAAGATGTTGTAAAATTTGTGATATACTGCCTGTCAAAATAAAGTGAGGAATTATGGGGACAATTTTAATTTCGCCGGCCAAGGCTTTTTTTCTCGGCATTCCTGGGGTGGTTTTTTTTATTTTGATTCCGCTTATTTCGGTCGGCGTTTTTACTTACATTATCGTAAAACGACTTGAACCGCTGTATAAAGCCGCTCCCGACCCCCGACTGGATCGTATCACGAAGCGACTTCTCGGTATGTTCAAATACGCCATCGGGCAGTACCGACACCCCAGATACCTGACCGTGGGAATCATTCACATTACCCTCTTTACCGGTTTTATTATCATATCTTTGCGATCGATTACCCTGGTCATACTTGGGATTTCAGACGGTTTTGTACTGCCGGGGCTAACCGGTGACTTCGGACATGCCTATGGAATTCTTAAAGACATTGCCACAACCTTTATTTTGATTGCTGCTTTAGCTGCAATCATTCGAAGGGTGGTATTTAAACCTGAACGATACGCGGTACCCGCCAGGTACGGCAAAGACCATACCTGGGAGGCCGTGCTCGTACTGTTGCTCATCTCAGGTTTAACGATATGTGACATGCTTTTTGAAGGCAGTCTTGCCGCTGCCAGCATTCAAGAGGGGATAAGGCCTGAAACCCTTGTCCCGATCACCGGGACCTGGGCTGCCGCCAATATCTTCACCCTATTGCCGATCCCCGCGCTTCAGCGCGTTCATCTGGGTGCCTATTTTTTACACGAGCTGATTTTCTTTTTCTTCCTCTGCTTCCTCCCGCTGGGAAAGCATTTTCATGTGATTACATCTTTGCCGAACGTCTTTTTCATGAAGCTGGACAAGGGCAAGGTAAAGC
Source organism: Thermodesulfobacteriota bacterium (assembly GCA_042573625.1). GTDB lineage: Bacteria > Desulfobacterota > Desulfobacteria > Desulfobacterales > UBA11574 > JBHPCZ01. The sequence continues at coordinate 102 of JBHPCZ010000100.1, read as the reverse complement.
CGGTTCAGTGGGGTGTTGAAGAAGCGCAGCTTGATGACCTTGAATCTTTTGGCGTGAAAACGTTCCAAGATTTCACCTGGAAGCACATACTCGATTTTTATT